>NZ_JBDWLR010000086.1:0-140704 GCF_039973035.1 Sedimentitalea sp. | reverse complement strand
CATCCAATGCGGCCTCTGCGTCCGCGCCTGCCGCGAAGTTCAGGTCAACGACGTCATCGGCATGGCGGGCCGCGGCCACGACGCCTACCCCACATTCGACTTCGCCGACCCCATGGGCACCTCAACCTGCGTCGCCTGCGGTGAATGCGTACAAGCATGCCCAACCGGAGCGCTTATGCCCTCAGCAGTGCTGGACGCCGAAGGACAGGGCAGCAGTGCCGAGTTTGACCGCGAGGTCGAGAGCATTTGCCCCTTCTGCGGAGTCGGATGTCAGCTGTCATTCAAGGTGCGTGACGACAAGATTGCCTGGGTCGATGGTGTCGAAGGTCCGGCCAATGAAAACCGCCTTTGCGTCAAGGGCCGTTTCGGCTTTGACTACATTCACCACCCGCATCGACTGACCAAACCCCTGATCCGGCGCGACGATGCTCCGGCCAAGGGTTTGAATGTCGACCCAGCCAATCCGCTCACCCATTTCCGCGAGGCCACGTGGGACGAAGCATTGGGTGCTGCCGCCGACGGCCTTAAGGGGCGGGGAACTGAGATCGCAGGCTTTGGCAGCGCCAAATGTTCCAACGAAGAGGCCTATCTGTTTCAAAAATTGATCCGACAGGGGTTTGGTCATAACAACGTCGACCACTGTACCCGCTTGTGCCACGCCAGCTCGGTTGCTGCCTTGCTGGAAAACGTCGGTTCAGGGGCCGTAACGGCGACGTTCAACGAGATCGAAAACGCCGATGTGGCCATCATGATTGGCTGCAATCCTCTCGAGAACCATCCGGTCGCGGCCACCTACTTCAAGCAGTTTGCCCAACGCGGAGGCAAGCTGATCGTCATGGACCCGCGTGGGGTCGGACTAAAGCGGTTCGCATCCCACATGCTGCAATTCCGCCCGGGAACTGATGTCGCGATGCTGAATGCGATCATGAACGTGATCGTCGAAGAGCGCCTGTATGACGAACAATACATCGCCGGATTCACCGAGAATTGGGATGCGATGAAGGAGCATCTGGCAGACTTCACCCCTGAAAAGATGGCGCCTCTGTGTGGAATTGACGCCGACATGCTTCGGGACGTCGCGCGCACCTTTGCCGGTGCCAAATCGGCGATGATTTTCTGGGGAATGGGAATCTCGCAACATATCCACGGTACGGACAATTCCCGCTGCCTGATTTCTCTGGCGCTGATGACCGGACAGGTTGGGCGCCCCGGCGCGGGTCTGCATCCATTGCGCGGCCAGAACAACGTGCAGGGTGCCAGTGACGCGGGGCTGATCCCGATGTTTCTGCCGGACTATCAGTCTGTTGAAGATGACGGCGTGCGCTCGGCCTTTACCGAGCTCTGGGAGTCCGACGATTTTTCGAACAAGAAAGGCCTGACCGTCGTTGAAATCATGGACGCGATCCATGCCGACCAAATCAAGGGCATGTATGTTCTCGGCGAGAACCCGGCCATGTCCGACCCCGACGCCGAACACGCGCGCGCAGCCTTGGCCAAGCTCGACCATCTGGTGGTGCAGGATATCTTTCTGACCGAGACGGCAAACTATGCCGATGTCATTCTGCCATCCTCGGCCTGGCCCGAAAAGACCGGCACCGTGACGAACACCAACCGGCAGGTGCAGATGGGTCGCCCCGCTGTACCGCCACCCGGACTGGCCAAGGAAGACTGGTGGATCACCGTGCTTTTGGCGCAGCGGCTCGGGTTGAACTGGTCCTACACACACCCGCGCGAAGTCTTTGCCGAGATGGCGCTGAACATGCCGAGTCTCGACAACATCACATGGGAGCGACTGGAAAAGACAGCCGTCACATATCCCAGCCTGACGCCGGATGATCCGGGACAGGCCATCGTCTTTGCTGACGGATTTCCACGGGCGGATGGCCGCGCTCGTTTCACACCGGCGAGCGTGATTGCCCCGGCGGAAACGCCAGATGACGACTATCCGATGATCCTGACGACAGGCCGGCAGTTGGAACACTGGCACACCGGATCAATGACCCGACGCGCCAGCGTGCTGGACTGGGCGGAACCTGAGGCGAACGCCTCGCTGCATCCGCAAACCCTGCGCAGGCTGGGCGTAGAACCGGGAGGCATGATAAGTCTGGAAACTCGACGCGGCCGGATCGAAATCATGGCGCGGGCAGACCGTGCTGTCGCCACCGACATGGTGTTCCTGCCGTTTGCCTATGTCGAGGCGGCCGCCAACATCCTGACCAATCCAAAACTCGATCCCTATGGCAAGATCCCCGAGTTCAAGTTCTCGGCCTGTCGGGTCGCGGCCATCCCCACAGCAGAGTCCACGGCGGCAGAGTAGCAGCGCGGCTTCGGCTTTCCTCCCCGCCCGAAACAAGGCCTCGCACACAGTCGCCCGGGCGGCTGCCAGTCAGATCGACCGGCAGCCGCCCTTGAAAAATTGTACCGCACCTGTTTCATGGCATCAGCAAGGTAACGATACGCGGTACAAGGACCCTGACCGGATGAGCGACAGCCTTTTTCCCCTGCCCCCGGTGCCCGGCATCCCGATTCGCGGCGAAACCGCCACCTATCCGATCGGGCGCATTTTTTGCGTCGGTCGCAACTATGCCACGCACGCTGCCGAGATGGGTATCGAGGTGGACCGCGAAAAGCCCTTTTACTTCACCAAGTCCCCAGCCTCTGCCGTACTCAGCGGGGCCAGCGTTCCCTATCCGTCAGGGACGGAAAACTATCACTACGAAATGGAACTGGCGCTGGCGATCTCGGCCCCGGTCTTCCGTGCAACGCCAGAGCAGGCGCGGGATGCGATCTATGGCTATTGTTGTGCGCTCGACATGACACGGCGCGATCTTCAACTCAGCGAGCGAGCCAAGCAACGCCCTTGGTCACTCGGCAAGGATGTCGAGAATTCGGCCGTCTTTGCCCCGATGACCAAAGCGGTTGATCTGCCTGCAATCAGGGATCAACGCATTCATCTGTCAGTCAATGGCGAAATCCGTCAAGATGGTAACCTCACGGAACTGATCTGGAAGCTCGACGAGATCATCGCCCACCTGTCCGGCTTTTATCATCTGCGCCCCGGCGACCTGATACTGACCGGAACGCCTGCCGGCGTCGGCCCGGTCGTAGCGGGCGATGTCATCGAGGGTGGCATCGATGGGCTTGATCCGATCCATTTGACTCTGACGCCACTGGAGTGACGCTGTATCGCTGATCCAAAGGCAAACAGTTTGATGTGACGGTGAAACAGCACTTGCACCACGTCGGCATTCGCAGGCACTCTTCCCTTGGCGATCCTGTTTCGCAATCCGCAACAAAGCAGGCTCCGCCATGGATTTGCCCACGTTCGGTTGCTCAAACAGCAAACTGCGGGACGTTTCGCACATAAGCTGTGGGGTGTTGTTGTTGCCGTTCATGGCAAATCCGTCCTAAAAGCAAAATACGAAAAATTCAGGGAGAGAGTATATGATCAGTCGGAGAAATCTGCTGAACTTGGCGAGTGCCGCCGCAGTGGCCGCATTGTCGACCGGTTTCGCTGCGACATCGGCAATCGCACAGGAAGTCACGCTTAAACTGCACCAGTTTCTGCCAGCACAGGCAAATGTGCCAAAGCTGATTCTGGATGTCTGGGCCGACAAGGTCGAGGCGGATTCGGATGGTCGCATCAAGATCGACCGCTATCCGTCGATGCAGCTTGGTGGTCGTCCACCCGAGTTGATGGATCAGGCTGTTGATGGTGTCGCCGATATCGTCTGGACCGTTGTCGGCTATACGCCGGGTCGGTTCCCCGGCACCGAAGTGTTCGAACTGCCGTTCATGATGACCAACGCCCGCGCCGCCAGCCGGGCCTATTGGGAAATGTTCGAAAAGCACTGGAAAGACACAGATTTTCAGGAGGTTCATATCCTCGGCGCATGGGTCCATGGCCCTGGCCTGTTCCACACCTCCGACCCGGTCGCCACGCCTGATGACCTGCGCGGCATGAAGATCCGTGGCGGCTCGCGTTCGATCAATTCGTTGCTGTCGGAACTGGGCGCAACCCCGGTCGGCATGCCGGTGCCAGCCATCCCCGAAGGCCTGTCCAAAGGCGTGATCGACGGGACCACCATTCCGTGGGAGGTGACACCGGCGCTCAAGGTACCTGAGCTGGTCAAGAACCATACCGAGTTTACCGGCAATGCCCTTTATGTGCTGACCTTTGTTCTGGCTATGAACAAGGACAAGTACGAGAGCCTGCCTGACGACCTGAAAAAGGTGATCGACGACAATTCGGGTCTCGAATTCTCGGTCTTTGCCGGTGGCACACAGGCCGATTCCGATGGTCCCGCACGTCAGATCGCCGTCGACATGGGGAATAATATCATCACCCTGGATGCCGAGCAGACTGCTGTATGGAAAGACGCCAGCCAGCCCATCTATGAACAATGGGTTGCCGACATGGACAGCAAAGGGATCGACGGTCAGGCGCTGATCGACGAAGCCCGGACACTGATCAACCAGTACACCGAGTAAGCCAGCAACCGTTGGTCAGGGCCGTCGCATGACATATGCGGCGGCCCGAACCGGTCTGCGATGGACAGGGTAGGAAAATGCACAAAATAATGATGGGCCTCGCCCGGTTTATGGCTGTTCTGGGCGGAATCGCCCTGAGCGCCCTGATTTTGCTGACCTGCGTTTCCATTGCCGGACGGCTGCTGAACGGATTTTTTCACAACGACTTCATGCAGAGCCTTCTGCCCGCTTTCTCGAACTGGATGATCGAGATTGGGGTCGGCCCGGTGAATGGCGATTTCGAACTGGTCGAATCCGGTGTCGCATTTGCCATCTTTGCGTTTATTCCCCTGTGCCAGATCACCGCGGGCCATGCGTCGGTTGATATTCTCACCAGCCAGTTTTCGGCCCGTGTGAACCGCTTTCTTCGCATGGTTACTGAAACTGTGTTCGCCGCCGTGCTGATCCTTATCGCGGTCAAGCTCTATGACGGGATGGCGAGCAAGATGCGCTATGGCGAAACCAGCTTTCTCCTACAATTCCCGATCTGGTGGGCCTATGCCGCCAGCCTCTTTGGCGCCGTGGTGTCCGCGATCGTCGGAGTGTATGTCGCGGCAGTCCGAATATACGAATTCTTAACAGGCCGGATCATCATTGTGGACGGCATGGAGGCAGACGCATGAGCGCCCTTGAAATCGGCATCGCGTCATTCCCGGCGCTCATGGTCCTGATCTTTCTGCGGGTACCGATTGGCCTCGCCATGTTCATCGTCGGGCTGGTTGGGCTGGTGATCGTGACCGACGGCACAAACGTGCCCTTTTCGCGCCTCAAGAATGAAACCTACACGACGTTTTCCAGTTACTCGCTCAGCATCGTGCCGATGTTCCTCTTGATGGGCCATTTCGCGACGTTGGGCGGCATGTCCTCCGCCTTGTTCCGCGCCGCCGAAGGGTTTCTCGGCCACCGCAAGGGCGGTGTGGCCATGGCATCCATCGGGGCGTGTGCAGGGTTCGGCGCGATCTGCGGCAGCTCGCTCGCAACCGCTGCCACAATGGGCCGTGTAGCCCTACCGGAACTGCGCCAATACGGCTATGCGGGCGGGTTCTCGACGGCAACATTGGCCGCTGGCGGTACGCTCGGCATCTTGATCCCGCCCTCGGTTGTGCTGGTGATCTATGCCATTCTGACCGAACAGAACATCGCCAAACTGTTCCTCGCCGCATTCATTCCGGGGCTGCTGGCGGCGCTTGGCTATGTCATTGCGATCTCGATTTATGTGCGCCTCTACCCCGATTCAGCCGGAACGCGCCCCCCGGTTCCCTACAGCGAACGCTTTGCCGCGCTGTTGCGGGTCTGGCCTGTCCTGCTGGTCTTTGGTCTTGTGGTGGGTGGCATCTATCTCGGATGGTTCACCCCAACCGAAGGCGCCGCTGTCGGGGCCGCTGGCACCGGGCTGATCGCGTTTCTGAATGGCGGTCTGACTTTCTCGACCCTGATCGAGAGCTTTTATGTTACGGCGCGTTCAACCGCGATGGTGTTTTTCATTGTGCTCGGTGCGGGGTTCTACAATGGCTTTCTCGCACTGACACAGGTGCCGCAGGAACTGTCGAATTTCGTCGTCAGCCAAGGGCTAAGCCCCTGGATGGTGCTGTCGTTGATCCTTGTGTTCTACCTGCTGTTCGGTTGTCTGATGGACAGCCTGTCGATGATCCTACTGACGATCCCGATCTTCTTTCCGGTGATCAGCGCCCTTGATTTCGGGATGAGCGCCGAGCATGTGGCGATCTGGTTTGGTATCCTTGTTCTGATCGTTGTCGAGGTCGGTCTGATCACACCTCCGGTTGGCATGAACCTGTTCATCATCAACGCGATGGATCGCAAGACGCCGATGGTCGAAACCTATAAGGCAGTGATGTTCTTTGTCGGCTCCGACCTCGTGCGCGTGGTGATCCTGGTGATGTTCCCGGCAATCACGCTGTTCCTTTTGCCTAACTGACAAGCGCCAAAAATTCTCAGCACGAGCGCATGCTGAACCCGGCCATCCGCATCAAGTAGGGTCTGGAATCTAAGACTTTTGCCGATTCGACGAGTCATGATAGGCTCAGAATCACGGGCGACATATTTTCGCCTCACAACCGGGATAGTTTCCCGAACGATACCTGTATTGGAGTTGTCTATGTTTATCAGTCGCCATATTGCCGAAGCGCCGCGCACCGCAGCACTGACCTCAGAAATTTCCAAGTTGAACGGCCCCTGCATCGGGTGCACCGAATGCGATGGATTGTGCAAGGAATTGATCGAAGCACTGGTTGTTCCCGACGTGATCCTGTCAAAGAGCCAAAAGTCCCAGTAACCACAAGCAACTTAGTGTTTTGACGCTAAACCGCTGACTGCGACCCTGCGTCCGATGGAATACGCATCAGAGATGCCCGTGACTCGGACGCGAATTCGCGCCGATACAACACTGCTGTGGTCAAAACTACGCTAACCATGAGTGCGGCTGGCCCCAAGAGCCATGCCACAGCCGCCAGCGCAAAATAGACCGAGCGCATAGCGCGATTATAGCTGCGCGCAGCGGTGATATTGACCTCGGCCGCCTGTTCGGCGCGCGGATATGCGCGCGGGTCTTCTGGGTCATTGGGCACCGACGCCATCAGAACAGCGCAATAGCCGAACAAGCGATGCGACCAGACAAACTTGAGAAACGCATTCGCAAGTAACACCAGCACCAATAATACCTTGACCTCCCAGACGATCGACGGTGCATTGCCTTGCGTCAGGTCCGTGACCAACCCGGCAAGCTGTTCGGTGTTTCCCATCAGGGCTAGCGTTCCGCCGATTGCGATCATCGAGGCCGAGGCGAAAAATGCGGTTCCCTGCCGCAAGTTACCGATCAGCTGTGCATCAAAGACACGCGGTTCGCGCGACACCATGTTACGCATCCAATCGCGCCGAAAGTCCACCATGAGAAGCGAGACCGAAGGCTGCTCTTTGGGAGGGGATTCGATCCGCCACCCAATCCACAGCGCACCGAGCAACAGCCATACAAGGGCAGCAATATCGAGCGGTGAAAACAGGTCAAATGTCTGTGCGGCGGTCATTTCGCGACAGTAAGACGCTTCTAAATCACTTGCCAGACTCTAAAATTGGTAATATCTTTTTACCAAAATGGAGAGCCGTATGGAAATGCCTGCACCCAACCCAGCCGTTCTGGCGCGCAAGACCCGGCTGATCGAACGGCTGTCAAAAGTGCTGCCGGATGACGCGCTCATCCACGAACTTGCCGAAACGCGCGCCTATGAATGTGACGCGCTGACCGCGTATCGCTGCCCGCCGATGTTGGCCGTATTGCCCGCGACCACGCAGGAAGTGTCAGACGTGCTTCGCATCTGCCATCAGGAGGGTATTCCGGTTGTGCCCCGTGGTGCAGGTACGTCGCTTGCGGGCGGGTCACTGCCCACTGCAGATTGTGTGATTCTGGGCGTTGCCCGGATGAATGACGTGCTGGAAACCGACTATGACAACCGCATCATCCGGGTGCAGTCCGGTCGCACCAACCTGTCGGTCACCGGCGCGGTCGAAGAAGAGGATTTCTTTTACGCCCCCGACCCATCCAGCCAGCTTGCCTGCGCGATTGCCGGCAACATCGCAATGAATTCCGGCGGGGCACATTGCCTGAAATACGGCGTCACCACAAACAACCTGCTCGGCGTGACGATGGTGATGATGGACGGGACAGTGGTCGAAATCGGCGGCGGACACCTCGACGCGGCGGGCCTCGATCTATTGGGGTTGGTCTGCGGGTCCGAAGGCCAGCTTGGCGTGGTCACCGAGGCGACTCTGCGCATTCTGCGCAAGCCCGAAGGCGCGCGTCCGGTTCTGATGGGATTTGACGACAACGAAGTTGCCGGAGCCTGCGTAAGCGATATTATCAAGGCTGGCGTCTTGCCCGTCGCGATCGAGTTCATGGATCGCCTCTGCATCCGGACAAGCGACGCCTTTGCAAATGCCGGGTACCCGGATTGCGAAGCCTTGTTGATCGTCGAAGTCGAAGGGTCCGACGCCGAGATCGACGCACAGCTTGCCAAGATCATCAAGATCGCACGCAGGCACAATCCGGTCGAACTGCGTGAAAGCAAGTCGCCCGAGGAAAGCGCGCGCATCTGGTTGGGACGCAAAAGCGCGTTTGGCGCGATCGGGCAGATCAATGATTACATGTGTCTGGACGGGACGATCCCTGTGTCTGCGCTGCCCGAAGTGCTGCGCCGCATCGGCGAATTGGCCAAGGAGGTCGGCCTTGAGGTCGGCAACGTATTCCATGCGGGCGATGGCAACATGCACCCTCTGATCCTGTTTGATGCCAACAAACCCGGAGATCTTGAACGCTGCGAGGCGCTTGGTGCAGAAATCCTGAAGCTTTGCGTCGATGTTGGCGGTTGTCTGACAGGCGAACACGGTGTTGGCATCGAAAAACGAGACCTGATGCTGCACCAATACACGCCCGAGGATCTGGAGGCACAGATGTCCGTCAAGGATGTGTTTGATCCGGCATGGCTGTTGAACCCGGCCAAGGTGTTTCCACTGTCCGCATCCGAAGCACGGCGATCCTCGGATATCGCGGCATGATACAGCTGCTGCGTGGCAATTCCCCTCGGAACGATTGAGGCAAGAGCAATATGAGAACTGTTGAAACCGAGGCCGAACTGGCCGGGGTGATTGGTGCCGCGAACGAACCGCTGGCGATTCAGGGCGGCGGCACGCGCGGTGTGCGTCTATCCGGAGATGTGGTGAGCACCGCTGGTCTGAGCGGGGTAGAGCTGTACGAGCCGGGCGCATTGACCCTTGTCGTTGCAGCGGGCACACCGGTTGCCGAGATTGATCGCCTGCTGGCCACGGAAAACCAGCGTCTGGCATTTGAACCGATGGACCATCGATCATTGCTTGGGACTGCAGGAGAACCGACAATTGGCGGAGTGGTTGCGGGAAATATCTCGGGGCCGCGTCGGATACAGGCCGGAGCTTGCCGCGATTTTTTGCTGGGCGTGCGTTATGTTGATGGCACCGGAACCGTCATCAAGAATGGCGGTCGCGTGATGAAGAACGTCACCGGCTATGATCTGGTCAAGCTGATGGCAGGCAGTTGGGGGACGTTGGGTGTGTTTACGCAGGTTTCCCTCAAGGTTTTGCCGCGCGCAGAGACAGTGTGCACACTGAACATCAGTGGCGTTGGAACCACGCAGGCCGTTCGCGCCATGTCTACGGCCCTCGGCTCGCCCTTCGAAGTGTCAGGCGCGGCGTATGATGCGTCCAAGGACAAGGTGTTGATCCGGGTCGAAGGGTTTACCGACTCCGTAGCCTATCGCATTGGCCGGTTGACCGATTTGCTTGACCGATTTGGCACGGTCGAAACCATCGAAAGCGCCGAGGACTCTGCGGCCCTGTGGAGGTCGATACGCGATGTAGAAATGTTTGCAGGTGAGCCGGGCGACGTCTGGCGGCTGTCGGTAAAACCATCGGATGCACCGGCGATCGCTGACAGGCTGAACGCCGATGCGCTGCTTTTGGACTGGGGCGGCGGATTGATCTGGGCGCGTGTGCCTGCAGGCTCCAATCTGCGCGCGGGCATCGGCGAGGTGGATGGCCACGCCACGTTAATCCGGGCCGACGCCGCAACCCGCGCGGAACTTGGCATGTTTCATCCCCAGCCCGCACCGCTTGAGGCAATCAGCGCAGGCCTGCGCGCCCGGTTTGATCCCCGTGGAATTTTCAATCCGGGCCTGATGGGGAGAACCTGAGCCATGCAGACGATATTTACCCCGGAACAGCTGAATGACCCGGCAATCAAGCGCAGCAATGAAATCCTGCGATCCTGCGTGCATTGCGGGTTCTGCACCGCGACCTGTCCGACCTATCAGGTTCTTGGCGACGAACTCGACAGCCCGCGCGGCCGTATCTACCAAATCAAGGACATGCTCGAAAACGAACGCGTCCCGGATGAGCGCACCGTTCTGCACATCGACCGGTGTCTGAGTTGTCTGGCCTGCATGACGACCTGCCCGTCCGGCGTACATTACATGCACCTTGTCGACCATGCCCGCGCCTATATCGAGGACAATTACAAGCGCCCGTTCAGTGACCGTGCACTGCGCTGGATACTGGCCCGCATTCTGCCCTATCCGACGCGGTTCCGTCTTGCCTTGTTAGGGGCCAAGATCGGGCGCCCCTTTGCACGGCTGATGCCTGATGCGCGGCTGCGTGCGATGATCGCAATGGCACCAAAGACCATTCCGCCGGTAAGCCTGAATGACGACCCCCAGAGCTTTGCCCCTGTCAGTCCCAAAAGGATGCGCGTGGCACTGATGACGGGCTGTGCGCAAAAGGCGCTAAACACAGATATCAATGATGCTACGATCCGCATCCTGCGCCGGTTTGGCTGCGAAGTGGTCGTGGCACGCGGGGCCGGATGCTGTGGAGCGTTGACCCATCACATGGGCAAGACCGATGAAAGCCACGCGTCGGCGGCCAGGAACATCCGCGCCTGGGTTGCGGAAATGGACGGCGAAGGGCTGGACGCCATCATCATCAACACCTCCGGCTGTGGCACGACGGTCAAGGATTACGGACATATGTTCCGTAACGATCCCCTCGCCGCAGATGCAGCAAGGGTGTCAGAGATGGCGATGGACGTGAGCGAGATTCTCACTCGGCTCGACATCCCCGAAGCTGCGCCAAAGGATACGGTTGTCGCCTATCACGCCGCCTGTTCGCTACAACATGGCCAGCAGATCAAGACATACCCCAAAACCCTGTTGAAACACGCCGGGTTCACAGTGGTTGAACCCGCTGACAGCCATCTGTGTTGTGGATCGGCCGGTACCTACAACCTGATGCAACCCAAGATTTCCGCCGAACTCAAGGCCCGCAAGCTGCGCACACTCAAGGCCAAGTCGCCGGATATCATCGCTGCGGGCAACATCGGCTGCATGATGCAGCTTGGGACTGGTGCGGGCGTTCCCATCGTGCACACGGTTGAGCTCTTGGATTGGGCGACAGGTGGGCCGCAACCTCCCGCCCTGAGCGCGGATCACGGAACAGAAACACCTGTGCCGATCCTCAGGTAATACTTGCGGGTGCCCAAGTTTCGCCGCAACACTGGGCTACTCATTGCCTTGGTACCTTGTGGAGGTGGTTCGGTGCGCCACTGGCTAACCTGTCTCGTATTTGTGCTGATCCCTTTTGCGGCTTCGGCGCAAGACGCCGTGCTCGAGCGGCTCGAAACAACCGATTCCGGCCGCCAATGGGATGCGGTCGGTCGGCTCGACATCAACGGGGCTGGCTTCTGTACCGGGGCGCTGATTGCACCCAATCTGGTCCTGACGGCGGCCCACTGCTTGTTTGACAGTCCAACAAAGACACGGATCGATCCGGGATCGTTCGAATTTCTCGCCGGATGGCGCAATGGCCGCGCATCCGCCTATCGGCAGGTTCGCCGTGCCGTCGTGCATCCTGATTACATCTATGATCAGGACGTGACCTCAACACGGGTCCGGAACGATTTGGCCCTGCTGGAACTGCAACAGCCGATCCGCAATACAACCGTGGTGCCATTTGAAACATCCGACCAACCGCGCCGTGGCGACGAGGTTGGCGTGGTCTCATATGCCAAAGACCGGGCCAATGCGCCGTCGTTGCAAGAAGTATGCAAGGTGATGGCCCGGCAGGAAGGGATGCTGATCATGTCCTGTGATGTTGACCATGGTTCCTCGGGGGCACCGATCTTTTCCTTTTCCGGCGATGCGCCACGTATCGTCTCGGTAGTTTCCGCAAAAGCCGAGGTGCAAGGGCGACGCGTCGCCTTGGGAACCGATCTGACAGAACCTCTCGCGCACCTGAAATCGCAGCTTGAAAATGGCGACGGATTTGCGGTGCCCACCGCACCAAGAACCAACCGCATCACCGCGGGCGGCGCGAGGCGCGATACGGGTGCCAAGTTCATCAAGCCATGAAACAAGTCATCCGTTACCCGGTCTTGTTGGCCCTGTTGAGCCTGATCCTTATACCAACTCTTGCCGCAGCACAGTCGACGAGGTTGGCGCGTTTAAGCGACAGAGATGATCTTTTGGGATGGGAAGCTGTCGGTCGGCTCGACATTAGGGGGCGTGGGTATTGCAGCGGCACACTGATTGCGCCGGACCTCGTTCTTACAGCGGCCCATTGCGTTTATGACAAGAAAACCAATCTGTTGCACGACCCGCAGACGCTGACGTTTCGCGCAGGTCTGCGCGACGGAACGTCCATCGCCGAGCGCGCCGTTTCACAGATCGCAGCAGCTGAACAATTCGTTCCCGGTGTTCCACTAAGCCTTGATATGGTGCGCCACGATGTTGCGCTGCTGCGGCTGACAGAACCGATTGTCAGCAGCGATGCAGACCCGTTTATCCTTCACTCTGGCCAAGAAGTTGGCAGCGCGGTAAGCGTCACGTCCTATGGACAGGGTCGATCTGAGGCACTGTCGCGGCAACGGCATTGCAACATCCTTGCCGCCGAAGAAGACTTGATGGCTTTTGACTGTGATGTGACCTTTGGTTCATCTGGCGCGCCGGTCTTTGCAAAGGTCGGTTCGCGCGGCCGCATTGTTTCAGTCATTTCGGGCGCTGGTTCCCTTGATGGGCGCCCGGTGGCCCTTGGCCCATCCCTGCCCGCCAATGTCGCCCGCCTCAAGTTGCAACTGCGCAATGCACCGCGCCCGGTCCCTGACCAGATCAAGCGGCTGTCGGTCGGTGACAGAAACCAGTCTACCGGCGCGAAATTTATCCGGAACTGAGGGGCTTGAAACCTCGTTTTTCGCTCCCCACATCAATCAGGTCGAGACGCCGTACCGGGTTTCGACAAGCAATCAGGCCCGTCCATAATGGAGGGCTTTCGGAAATCGCTCTATGAATGAGGATAACGACCATGCGTAACTTTGATTTTGCACCGCTGCACCGCGCCACCGTGGGTTTTGACCAAATCGCCGATCTTATGGATCGCGTCATGACCAACGATGTCGGCCAATCCAGCTACCCTCCCTATAACATCGAAAAGACCGCCGACGATTCCTATCGGATCTCGATTGCTGTCGCCGGATTCGCGGACAGTGACCTGAGCGTCGATGTCAAGGAAAACGCCCTTGTCGTGGCCGCCCGCAAGGCCGAAGACGACAACGAACGCACCTATCTGCATCGTGGCATCGCGACCCGTGCCTTTGAGCGTCGGTTTCACCTCGCAGAGCATGTGCGCGTGACCGGTGCCAGCCATGCGGATGGCATGCTGCACATCGACCTGACCCGCGAGATCCCCGAGGCGCTGAAACCGCGCCGGATTGAGATCTCCAGCGTCAGCAGTCAGCCCATCGAAACCGATGTGGTTGACGCCAAAGCTGTGAACTGATCGTCCTCCTGACTTCCCTCGGATAGACGATATGCCCCGCATCTGGTCAGACAGGTGCGGGGTTCTTGCGTTGCGACCTCAGACCACAACTCTCATGCCGCTCAGGGTGCGCACGGCCCCGTATCCGCGCAGCTGCACGGGTGGACCGTCGAGTTGCATGTCAGGCACCAACCGCGCCAGCGCCTTGAGCGCCTCCTCCAACTCGATCCGTGCCAATGCTTCGCCTAGGCAACGATGTGGGCCGCCGCCAAAGACAGGGTGCAGCCGAGGGTGGTCCGTGCGGGTGATATCAAATCGATCAGGATCGCCATAGACCTCCGGATCGCGCAGCGCGGTCAGCATGGAAACGGCGATAAAGCTCCCTTTGGAAATGAGCACACCCTCGACCTCGCGCGGTTCGAGCGTGATCCGGGGCAGTGATCCGATTACCGGATCAAACCGCAACCCCTCCAATACCGCAGCCTCGGCCCAGCGATCCGGGTCATTGACCAATAATGCCCATTGTTCTGGATGTTGCAGAAGTTGCGATATCGTTGACGCCAGCGCACCGCGCATCGTGTCCGACCCCGCCAGCACCAGCGCAGCAAGTTGTGCGCGCACTTCGTCCTCGGTCAGCGGGCCATCTTGCACACGTTCCAGATAGGTACTCAGGAAATCCGCCTCGGGAGACGCACGTCGCTGCGCAATCAGACCGGCGACATAAGTACCCAACGCAGCCATGTCAGCATTCGACTCGGCACGGACCTCTTCGGAGCAATGCGACAGACCGCGAATTGCGGAATAAACATGCCGCGCAAACATGCCGGTGTCGTCTTCGGGCGCCCCAATGACCGACGCGATAACCTGCGCGGGAAATGGACCGGCGATCGCCTCAAGGAAATCGATCGACCCTGTTCCACGCAGTGGGGCGACCAGCGCGCGGGCTCGGGCAGATATTCTGGGACGCATCTCGCCGATAACCTTGTTTGCAAAGCTGCGCACCAATGGGCCGCGCCGGTTGCGATGGGTCTGACCATTGGAAAACAATACGGCGTTGCGCTGAAACTCGAACATCGGGCCATCACGCACACCGGAAATGAACATGGCCTCCATCTCGATCTGCCGGGTCCACCGATCGTCGTTAATCAACTCCATATTCGCTAGGGAAAACCCTGATATGATCCCCAGCCGATTCCGGGCCAGCGGCCCCTGGGAGCGGGCGGCGGCCATAAAGTCATGATCCGTCTGGCCTTCGACATAGGCGGGGAGTTCGGGGATATCGCGGACGGTCTTGGGCATCAAATGCCTCCGAGCTGTGCTGGCAGGGACAGACTAGCCGGAACTCGTATAAAAACAGCCCCGACCCGACGTCAAGCGATCCGTATTTGCGCAGACCCCGCCTGCCCCGTCCAGTGTTATGCTAACTCGGTCCAGCTTTTGCGCCGGATAGCCATTGCGGTGAAAATTCAGTTCTGCGGCCACAGGCCTAGCCGTCAGGGCAGCAACAAACGATGTCAGAATCCCGCGAAAATAAACGGGGCCACTCTCCTTGCTGTGATTGCAAGAGAGAGCGGCCCCGGATTGTAGCTCGCTTGTGACGTTTGTCCGAAAGTCAGACAGACAGGCAGACGTATTTCATTTCGAGGTAATCCTCGATCCCATGATGGCTGCCTTCGCGGCCCAGACCCGACTGTTTGACCCCGCCAAACGGCGCGACTTCGGTCGAAATAATACCGGTGTTGACCCCGACGATGCCGTATTCCAGCGCCTCGGCGACCTTGTAAACGCGGCTCAGATCCTTGGCATAGAAATAGGCGGCGAGACCAAAGATGGTATCGTTCGCCATCGCGATCACTTCGTCCTCGTCTTCGAACTTGAACAGCGGCGCCAGCGGACCAAAGGTCTCTTCTTTGGCCACAGCCATTTCCTGCGTCACACCGGTGACAACGGTAGGTTCAAAGAAGGTTCCGCCCAGTTCGTGAGGTTTGCCACCTGTCAGAACTTCACCGCCCTTGGATGTGACATCTCCGAGATGCTCCAGAACCTTTTCAACGGCGTCGGAGTTGATCAGCGGACCTGTCGTGACGCCATCGTTCAGCCCGTCCCCAACTTTGAGATTCTCGACCGCCACCTTCAGCTTGGCCGCGAACGCGTCATAGACGCCGGCCTGTACGTAGATACGGTTGGCGCAAACGCAGGTCTGACCGTTATTGCGGAACTTGCACATCATCGCGCCTTCGACCGCGGCATCCAGATCGGCGTCGTTGAAAACGATGAACGGTGCATTCCCGCCCAACTCCATCGAACATTTCATAACCTGATCTGCCGCCTGTTTGAGCAGGATGCGCCCAACTTCGGTGCTGCCGGTAAAGGTCAGCTTGCGCACGGCAGGGTTTTCACAGAATTCCTTGCCGATCGCGCTCGCGGACGAGGATGTAACGACGTTGAAGACACCCGCCGGAACGCCTGCGCGCTCAGCAAGTACGCCCATGACCAGCGCAGACAGCGGTGTTTCCTTGGCCGGTCGAGCGACAAAGGAACATCCTGCGGCCAGCGCCGGAGCCGCTTTGCGCGTAATCATCGCGTTCGGGAAATTCCACGGTGTGATCGACGCCGCCACACCGATGGGTTGTTTCAACACCATGATCCGTTTGTCACGCTGATGACCGGGGATCATCTCGCCATAGATCCGTTTGGCCTCTTCGCCGAAGAACTCGATGAACGACGCGCCATAGGCAATCTCGCCAACGGCCTCGGTCAGGGGTTTGCCCTGTTCTGCCGTGAGGATGCGACCCAGATCCTGTGCGTTCTCCATCATCAGGTCGAACCATTTGCGCAGAATGCCCGCCCGTTCCTTGCCGGTCATGACGGCCCATTCCTTCTGGGCTGCCTCGGCTTGTGCGATGGCATCAGCGACCTGTTCGCGACTGAGATCTGCAACCTCGGCGATCACGTCACCGCGCGCAGGGTTGGTAACCGCAAAAGTTCCATTGTCGCCATCAACCCACTCGCCGCCGATATAGGCCTTGGTGACCAGAAGATCGGGGTCATTGAGTAGGGATTTGAGGTCGGTTGTCGTGTCAAGCATTGAAGTGCCCTCCCGCAAGAAAATTAACTCGCGCACGCAAATCAGGTGGGACAAGCTTTGTCCAGAGGTCAATGCGGGGAAACCGAATGGAACTGAGTGATGTCGTCGCGAATGTCGTCTGTATTGAAGGTGCGGTGTACACGTAATCGCGGGCCAGCTTCATCCGCCACGGGCGTCCATGAACCGCGGTTCGGGTTTACATTGGCAGACGCCAAAGCCGAGAGCCCGCTGCAGATCCAAGACCGATACAATGCTACGTTTTCGATTTCGTTAGATACAATGGTACGACCGGCATTCTTGAATCAGGCCCTCTGACCTGCCGACGCATTGCAGGTCGAAAATGTTGTAGAGTCGGGCGGACACCATTCCGACGCCAACGACCTGCTGAAGGATGCGGGATCCGGCTTGCCCACCGTATTGACGAGGCCCTGAGATCGCATGGCTGCAACTTTAGATGATGATATCAGCGACTTCGCCAAGCCATTTGCAATGACGGGTTTTCCGGTCATCAAAAGGCGCTTTGCGAACTCCTTCTGCTCTTTCGGAGACGGCAGAAAACGAGCTGGCACGTCGCCATCAAACCGCGCGGCCAGATCAGGACATCGGGCCTTGATGTCCGTGACCGTTTTAGGGCCCAGCGCCACACTGGCCTCCTTGCCCGCAAACAGGGTTTCGGCGGGCGCTCCCTCTGCCAGAACAATTTCGTGCCGATCAGACAGGATGTGCCAATATGTGACCCGGGGCCGATCCTGTGCGAGTGTAATACCGGGCAAACCGACCAGTTTCTTGGCCGCGATCAACACCTCGCTTTGCCCGAACAGGCGCCTGGCAATACCGCAACCGGCCAACACGCGATGCTGCTGGGAAACATGCAGATCGCGAAAAGGCAAACCATTTCCGAGCGCGCCAGCCCTGATCCGCACGGGGCGCATCGATGCCGTGGCCACGACCTCTCTGGAGCCAATCCAGCGGATCGTCTGGGCGCCGTTATCGACGCTGCAAACAGCATCCCCGACGGCCAGCTCTTCAATCGCGGTGAGCCCCGATGGCGTGCCGAGTTGCGTTCCTTCGGCAAAGCAAACCATGAAATTTCCGGCTTCACGATCACCCACGAAACCACTCACATTGGAATCGACAGCCACGCGATCAAGGTTTAGCGATTGTATTGGTTTGGCTTCCAGTCTCGTCTGATCAGTGTTGTCGGAATATTCGGGTGCAAGATATGTGTTCCCGGACGTGTCCTGAAATATCACCGCGCTGATATTCGCAGTCGTACCATCGACATAAGTGATCGTTGCCCAGAAACTGGCGACACCGTCAAAGACCTGATCAGGGCCGTCATCAACCCTGAATGTCTCTATTGAAGGGTTTGCCAGATCATAAACTTCGCTGTTGCCACTGACATGAGTGGCGCTTCCTTGCGACAGGGTTTGGATATGGTGGCTAAGCGGGTCAGTTTCAAAGCCAAAACTCTGCCCCACCAGATCAGAGGCCCCTTCGGCCCGGCTGTTGCCCTCGACTGTATCAAGGTCTGCCGTTCTCCCAAGGGAGATCACGTTGAAGGTCGTCGCCATTACAATTCTGCCCGCGCCACTTTGAGGTTTCCCCAGCTTCACCGGGATTGTTGGGAACCGCTGAATGGCGGTCACCGATTTGCCTCATTAGCCGCGTTGCAACTTAAGCTTTGCTGAAATCAGGTTGCGGGAAATGCGGTGGATTTTCGACGAATTGACCGCTCTGCCGCCTCGCAGCCAGTCTGACCACCCCGCGCTAACGTCCTACCGATACATCCGGGGTTTAGCTTCGCTGCTTCAAATCAGACAAACAGTGATAATAAAGCTTGTCACGCCTGTGCTTTTTGGCGACCTATGCCTGCGTCCGGTCGATGGCGTCGCCCGGTCGAATCGTTTTTTCTTCGTCCTGAACGCCGGGACCTTTCTGTAAAGGAGGGTCATTCATGACCACACGTCCCGAAATGTACCGATTTCACAACGGTGAAAAGGCTGTTCTTCCGTTTGAAACAGCGGAATACGAGGCCCGGATTACCGAGTTGCGAGAGCGCATGGAGGCCACGGGTGCCGCCGCTGCTGTTTTCACCTCGATGCACAACATCGCCTATTACTCGGGCTTTCTGTATTGCGCGTTCGGGCGTCCCTATGGGTTGGTGGTGACTGAAACAGACTGCGTGACCATCAGTGCCGGGATTGATGCAGGCCAGCCTTGGCGCCGCAGCTTTTGCGACAACATCACCTATAGCGATTGGCAACGCGACAATTTCTGGCGGGCCGTTGCGTCGGTCGCCGGCACCGGCAAGGTGATCGGATATGAAGGCGATCACCTGACCCTGATGCAGCGAGACAAGCTCGAAGATTACCTGCAGCCACTTACGATGGTTGATCTGTTTGAAACCACCATGCGCCAACGCATGCACAAGAGCGAAGCAGAGATTGCGCTGATCCGTCAGGGCGCGCAGGTGGCCGATGTGGGCGGATACGCGATCCGCAACGCGATCAAGGCGGGTGTCCGCGAGATTGAAGTGGCGATGGCCGGACGGGATGCGATGGAGGCTGAGATCGCCAAGCGTTTTCCTGATGCCGAGTATCGCGACACGTGGGTCTGGTTCCAATCGGGGGTGAATACTGATGGAGCGCATAATCCGGTGACCGGGCGGGTTCTGGAACGCGGTGATATTCTCAGCCTCAATGCCTTTCCAATGATTTCAGGGTATTACACCGCACTTGAACGCACCCTCTTTGTGCAAGAGGTCGACGCCGCCAGCCAGAAAATCTGGCAGGCCAATATCGCCGCGCACGAATACGGCATGTCGCTCCTGCAACCCGGTGCGCGCTGCTCCGAGATCACGCAAAAGATCAACGCCTTCTTTGAAGAGCGCGACCTGCTGCAATACCGAACCTTCGGATATGGTCACTCGTTCGGCGTTCTGTCGCACTACTATGGCCGTGAAGCGGGGCTGGAGCTTCGAGAAGACATCGACACGGTTTTGGAGCCCGGCATGGTGATTTCGATGGAGCCGATGCTGACCATTGCGCAGGGACAACCGGGCGCGGGCGGGTACCGCGAGCATGATATTCTGGTGATAACCGAAGACGGAAACGACAATATCACCGGCTACCCCTATGGGCCGGATTTCAACGTGGTCGGCTGACGCCTTGGACTCTTGAGGGCGACCGTTGGCTGCTCCCAACTTTGAAACCATACAGCCCTGCGTCTGGTCTCGATCTTGTCGATGGCGCAATCACCGGTTGAAGTAAGGTTTCCGTTTGCCCTGATTTTGGTGTAATTTGTGATGGTGGAGCCTTTTCACCGTCCGGCTGCCATTTTGCGTCCGGATCGTTTTTCACATTATTGACCGGACATTTTGCATCCGGCATCGACATATTTTGAGGTTTGAGAAATGGTATTTTCTGGCAATAATTTGCGGTTGAGCGCGTTGGCAGCAGGGATGCTCGCCGCGGGGTTGGTCGCCTGTGATCCCGCAATGACAGACGAACCCATCTATCTTGACCAAGGTTGGTCGGCCGAACTGCGCGAGAAGTTCTATTTTACACCGCAAGGATCACGAATGATGCCAAACGCGTGGTTCCGCGCGCTTGAGACATTGGCCGGAGATGAACGCTTCAGTGACCCGGAGAACCTAGCGCAATATGGCCTGATCGCATCCGTGGGAGAGCACGATCTGAACCCCGATGGCTATCCCGTGGGTTTTGCGATTGATCCCGCCCCGGGTGCGCCGGGTGTCGGGCCCGCGGTTGGGTTGACATGTGCCGCCTGTCACACCTCGGCTGTCACCGTGGACGGGCGAACAATCCGCGTTGATGGCGCCCCTGCGAATTTTGATTTCGACAGCTTCTTTCAGGATCTTGCCCGCGTCGTTCAGGTCACGCTGGTGGGCGAAGAGCGTTTCAAACGGTTTGCCGGAGCCATTCTGGGCGAGGGCCTGACACCCGAAAACGCCGCGCGGCTCAAGGCCGGGTTTGCAATGTTCCAGGTGGACTTCACAGCCGAAGCCGCCCTGCGCCGTCCGGCCTTGCAATCCGGCTTTGGCCGCGTCGATGCGCTGACCCAGATCGTCAATTCGCTTGCCGTCAGGGATCAGAACGTGACGGCCAACCTCTATCCTGTCGAGGCTCCGACCAGCTACCCACCTCTGTGGTTGGCACCGGATCTGGAGTTCGTACAGTGGAGCCCAATTGCCGCCAGCCCGATCGGGCGCAACAGCGGCGAGGTTCTTGGCGTCTTTGGCCATGCCAACCTAAATGGGGACTCTGGCAATCCTTACCAGTCGACGATCCTGCTGGACCAACTCGCCGCGATGGAGGCTTGGTTGACCGAACTGTCCCCTCCCGTCTGGGACGAAGAGATCATGGGAACCATTGACCAGGCAAAGGCCGCAGAGGGGAAAACCCTGTTTAAGGCGAATTGTTCCGGTTGCCACAACATGGCCCCCTACAAGCGCACCGACCCCACCAAGAATTTCTTTGGCAAGGATTTCATCGAAATCGGGCGGGTGAACTATCGCGCGGTTGGAACCGACCCGGCCTACATCGAATCGCTTCTGTTCCGTCTGATAAAGACCAATGCGATTACCGCTCCCGGTTTTGCTGGCAAGCCGGTGGTACCGGCGGCAGAGTTCTTTATCTCGACGGTGGCCAAGGTTGTCGGCAAGGCAATGGCGGATCAGGGGATGAGTCAGGAGACACAGATCGCACTTCACGGGTTCCGCTTTAGCAAAGGCGAAGATGGCAAACCCGTGCCTTACAGCCCCACCAAGGAAACCCTGATGCAATTGAAGGCACCTACGCTCGCCGGGGTGTGGGCGACAGGCCCCTATCTGCACAACGGGTCGGTGCCGACCATCTATGAAGTGCTGTCACCTCCGTACGAACGGCGGGTCGAGTTCTGGACCGGCGGGCGAGAGGTTGACCGCGACAGGCTTGGTTTCGTCAGCGAAGAGGCCGCAGGGCTGTTCCGTTTTGACACGTCACTGCGCGGCAACGGCAATATGGGGCATGAATTTCCCAAGGACGGCCTGACCCCGGATCAGAAAATGGCGATTATCGAGTATCTGAAAACCCAATGAAACCACAGGCCCGGCCGGTGTGGTCGGGCGAACTCCGCTTTTCTTTCAGCCGCTGATTTGCAAGACTTCGTGCAATTGCGCAGGACGGCCAATGTAAATGGCCGTTACATACCTTATATGGACCCCATGGGATTTGAGACGGAGATACTGTGATGACGAATTTCGAAGAAATGGTGCGCGAGTCTCAGGCTCAGGTCGCCAAGGGTCAGTCCGAAATCAAGGCCATGACCAGCCGGATCGAGGCCGCACGCGCCAAGATCGACGCCGGTGAGGATGCCAGCATCGACATCGAAAACGCGACGCTGGAAGATGTGCACGCCCATACCGACGTAATGACGGCGAATATCGCAGAGCTGATCATGGGTCTGGACGATGTGACCAGCGCGTTTTCCAAGGATTTCGACGAAATGCGCACCAAGACCGGGTGGGAGAGCTTTGTCGGCATCTTCAGCCGTGGCAAATCGGAATCGATGCGGCAAGAGCGCATGCGCATGGCCAATATCGACGACAAGTTACAGGATCTGATCGGCAAGTCGGACGTGATCGTCAAGCTGCTGGAAGGTCAGCTGGAGGTCCTGAACGATCAAAAGGAAAAGGTCGGGGCCAATCTTGCCCGCACCTTGGACGAACGGGAAAGCACGGTTGGAACGCTTGAGGCCGTGCGCGCCGACATTCTGGCAATGGACCCCAAGATCATCGAACTTGAAAACAAGATCAGCGTCGAACAGGACGCCGCCGCGCGGACCAAGCTTGAAACCGAACTGGCCGATATGAACGCGAAATACAACGCGCTGGTTCAGGACGAACAGGTCAAACTGGCCAAATCCCAGACGCTGGAACGCTATATCGAAAAGGGCAAGACTTGGGTCGACAGCCTGCAAAATCAGGCGGCAACTCAGATGGTTCTGATCAACAAGTTGCAGACAGACACACAGCAGCGCGTGGTGCTGTATGATGCGTTGACGAAATCCCTGAAGACCGCGCAACAGCAGGACGTGGCACACCGGATCAATGAAATCGGGGTCAAGACAGACCAAGAGGCACAGACCGCGATGGCCGCGATCGGCACGGCGACCAATCAGAAAATGGCCGACATGCTGGACGCGCATGAAGACCACATGGTGTTCGCCCGCGATGTGCTCGAGAAAAAGGCCAAGGCCGACGAACGCTTTGCCCGCCGGTTCGCCGCGATTGTCGAAAAACACGACAAGAATTTGTACGGTGGGTAAGCCGCTGTGACCGACGCGCCGGATCACGACCATATTGGCCTGACGGACCTGTTCGCCAGCCGCCGCTATTTCCGCAAGTTCGAGGCAATCACCGGGCACCTGACACGGGTGGCTGGCGCGATGGAGACGGACAGGACGCTGAACAGGACCGAGGTCAAGGTTCTGACCCGCTATGTCATGGCGCTGACATTTACCTTTCGCGCCTTGTCGATGAAATACCTTCTGGTAGGGCGCGATACCGGTCGGTTCTTTGGCTCGCTCACGATCGACATGCACGAAAGCGGTTTTCCTGCCGCTCCCGAACTGATGACCATGGCCAACGACGCTCAGCAGGCCGCCACACATCTGGCGAACATGCCATCAGAGGCGTCGCTCAAGGACGATATGGTGCGGGTGATTGTCGGAGACCGTGAGATTCCGACCAAGCTGCAATTCGCATTGTCCCAGAGGCTCTACTATCAGGAATTGCTCAAGGGACAGTTGTTCTGGATGCAGAACGATCCTGATTGCATCTGGCTGGGTGATGTGAGCGAAGATCGCCGCCGGTTCCTGTTGCATTGGGCGGTCTATGACAGCCAGACCAACCTGCCCGTTGTCTACCTGATGGAAGTCGAGGACTCAGGCAGCAACGCGCTGCCCAAGGATCAGCGACGTTGGCCGGGCGTTCAGGCGCATCTGATCGCGCAAAGTCTGGGCGGTCTGAAACTCTTGACCATCGCGCGCGGCTTTGACGAGGATTTTTCCGATCTGCACCCCAAGCGCCTACGCCGGTTCCATCTGGGGCCGATGTATTCCAGCGCCTACACCCAGCAATCCGGTCCGCTGCCCAAAGTGCTCGCCGATGCGGCAGCACCAGAGGGTCAGGATTGGGCGCTCGCCTGGACGGCCGAGGACCTTGAAAGCGAACGTGTAGTCGAGGAACGCGCCGGCTGGTTTTCCAATGTCGAACGCGAGGTCTTTGCGCTTGATCCATTTGCCGGGCGCGGGGCCGATACCGGCGCCACTCGGACCGAGCGCGCGATCATCCTGCCACAACGCCCGTTCCAGGTTCTGGCCGAGCGCAACCCGCCCGGGTTTGCCGATGTAAAGAAATTCGTTGTCGGTTCCGGTGGACGGGTGCTCAGATACTAAGTCTGATGTGATGATGCCTGTGATGGGCAAGACAAGTTGGCGGTTTCGATGTTAGGCTCGCATGCACAAGGCGACCTGCGGAACTTCAAACATCAGCCTGTTCACCAAGACGAGGGAATGCGATGACCGAGAATAAACTCAGAACCACCCAAGGAAACGGGCGCAGATATGACAGCGTTCTTGACACGATTGGGAACACCCCGACAATCCGCGTGAACAATCTGGGCCCCGAGGGGATCAATCTGTTCGTCAAATTCGAAGCGTTCAACCCGGCCGGGTCGGTCAAGGATCGCCTTGCCGTCAATATCATCGAGGCCGCCGAACGCGACGGCACGCTCAAGCCCGGTCAGACTGTGGTCGAGGCCACGAGCGGCAACACCGGCATTGGCCTTGCCATGGTTTGTGCGCAAAAGGGCTATCCGCTTGTCGTCACCATGGCTGACAGCTTTTCGGTCGAACGCCGTCGATTGATGCGGATGATGGGGGCCAAGGTGATCCTGACTCCGCGTGCAGAAAAAGGCTATGGCATGTACCGCAAGGCGGCCGAGCTCGCCGAGGCGCATGGCTGGTTCCTCGCACATCAGTTCGAAACCAACGCAAATGCCGAGATTCATGCGTCAACCACGGCTCAGGAAATTCTGGGCGATTTTGACGGCGTACCTTTGGGTTATTTCGTGACCGGATATGGCACAGGTGGAACATTAACCGGCGTTTCACGGGTGCTGCGTGACAAGCGACCGGACACCAAGATCATCCTGTCTGAACCTGCCAACGCCGCATTAATCGGAAGCGGCATCCCAACCGAACGTGACACCAGCGGCGCACCGACATCCGGCCACCCGGCATTTGAGCCGCACCCGATCCAGGGCTGGACGCCGGATTTCATCCCGGCGGTCCTGCAGGAATCAATCGACAACGGAAACTATGATGAGTTGCGACCCGTGGCTGGCCCCTCCGGCGTCGAATGGGCGCGAAAGCTGGCCAGCAAAGAAGGTATTCTGACCGGCATTTCCGGCGGAGCAACTTTTGCGGTGGCGGTGGAGATCGCGGAACAGGCGGAACCGGGCGCGACGATCCTTTGCATGCTGCCCGACACTGGAGAACGTTACCTTTCGACTCCGATGTTTGAGAATATTCCAGAGGACATGTCCGAGGAAGAAACGGCCATATCCCGTTCCACAGCAGGCTACCAAATGGACTGATCTCTCTGGCTGATGAACCCGGCAAACCGCGCTTTATCAGAGCGGTTTACCATCGTTGCCAAGGCATCTGCAGGCAGATCGGTAAATGCACCCGGTCAGTCTCGCCCCGATTTTTCAAACGCGGCAAAGGCGTCGGCGTGGTCCGGATGCCATCGCGACAGGGCCGGTCTGTTTTCGGCGACATCACGCGCCGCCCATTCTGACCGCTTCCGATCACGAGTCTCGTCAACATCATTGTCGGGACAGAGAATGTAAAAGTCACCCTTGGCCATTCGCGCGATGAAATAGTCCACCGTCTGTTCGCTGGTCCATGCCGCTGCCGGTTTCTCGGGTATGAAGGATGCGATCATACCCGTATAGGTGAACCCCGGCACAAAAAGATGGGCCGATATGGGAGCCCCTGCTTCGCGCAGTTCATGGGCAAGTTGTTCAGTCATGACTTTGATGGCAGCCTTGGATACGTTGTAGCCGGGGTTACCTGGGGGCGTGGTGATCCCCTGTTTGGAACCCGTGTTGATGATGACAGCCGGACGGTTTGCCTCGATCATCCGTGGCACAAAGGCGTGAATACCCCTGAGGATACCACCGAAATTCACGTCCAGCAGCCTTTGCCAGTTGTCCATATTCGACCAGACCGTGGTCGGCAGTCCGATCCCGGCGTTGTTCATCAGGACCGCCACTGGTCCGACAGAAAATGCCCGGTCGGCGAGGGCATTGACCTCGGCGTCGTTTGAAACATCGGTCGGCACACCGATCACTTCCGCACCGGGTGCCGCTACGGCGCGAACCTCGCCAACCGCTTCGTCAAGTTGCGGCCCCGGCAAATCCGCCAGGATCACGCCCAGCCCGGCCTCGGCAAAGCGCAGGGCAGCGACCCGCCCCACACCACTAGCCGCGCCGGTGACCACGGCGACCCCGCCTGCCGCGATTGCCTCTGTATACATATCGATCCCCTTCCCGTTTCGTCGCAACCAGCATGAAGGCCGTGCTTGAGCATCATAGCCGAATTTAGCACAGCTGTTGATCGTCCAAGAGAATATCGTTCGTTGCGGATTAAATCACATGAGCCTGTGATAGTTCGAGCCGATTTAGGTATATGTTTTATCTTTATCCCCGTATGGGGCGAAAACGAACACAGCGGGTTGAGATGTTTTGCCAGCGAACTAAGCGCGGCTCAGTCCAGAAAGTTGCGCGCCTGTTCACTTGTTTCAAATATATGCGTGCGGGCGTCGGGAAAGACCTTGCCCAGCTTCATGCGCATGAAGGCCGATCCAGAATAGCGCGAGACCTTGCCATAATAACGCGCCGTCAGGTCGGCCACCATGCGCGCCCAGTCAGGCTCGAGCGCCTCGTCAATGCGAAACCCGTCGTAATTGACGACCACGTCCACTGGCTGCTGCATTGGCGCGCAGGTTTCGGCCACAAGGCGGCCAACCCGCTCGACTTCGGCCTGAGAACGCACCCGCATCTTTTCAAAATTCAGGAACAGTTGATGTCTCGCCGGATCCAGCGCAATCCGATCCGGCAGATCAAGGTGCAACAGATCGGTCCTCAAGTCCATTTTGACCGGGCTGAAGAGGCGCGCATCCATCAACGTGACCTCTTCGATGGTCGGGTGCACAGCCATCTGGGCGAGAATATCGCGATCCAGATCAACGCCCGGCGCGATTTCGATCAGTTTCAGCCCATCCGGTGTTAACTCGAACACACAGCGCTCGGTCACATATGTCACGCGCTGGCCAAGCCGACCGGCACGGGCACCGGAAAAGGTAATCTGCTCGACCTGTTCAAGAAACTTGCGCGATTTGCCTTCACGGCGAATCTCGACCGCACCACCCGACACCGCGACATCAATACCCCGGGCCGTGAACGTACCGGCAAACACCACAGCGCGTGCATTCTGGCTGATATTGACAAAGCCGCCGGCCCCTGCCAATCGCGACCCAAAGCGCGAGACGTTGACGTTGCCGTTCCGGTCCGCCTGCGCCAGCCCGAGGCAAGTCATATCGAGCCCCCCGCCATCGTAGAAATCGAACTGGTTGTTTTGCGGGATCACCGCATCAATATTGACCGCAGCCCCGAAATCGAGCCCCGAGGCGGGCTGTCCACCAATCACACCCGGTTCTGCGGTGAGTGTCACGTGTTCCAGCAAACCTTCTTCGGCGGCCACACAGGCCACGCCCTCGGGCATACCGATGCCAAGGTTGACGACGCCGTTCACCGGTAACTCGAACGCACAGCGTCGCGCGATCACCTTGCGGGCATCCAGCGGCATCGGAGGGATTTCCCCTTCTGGCGTCCGCATCCGCCCCGTGAACCCTTGGTTAAAGGCCGTGGCATAAGTCTGAACATGGTGCTCTGGTTTTGCAACCACCACCGCATCGACAAAAATACCCGGAATGTGCACGTCACGCGCGGGCAGCGTGCGGGCCTTGGCAATCCGCTCGACCTGCACAATCACCACGCCACCTGCATTCTTCACCGCCATCGCCTGCGCAAGATTGTCGATGGTGAGCGCCTCGCGCTCCATCGTCACATTCCCCGCTTCATCGGCCGTTGTACCCCGCAAAAGCGCGACAGTCAGCTTTTGTGACGGGTAAAACAGCACCTCTTCTCCGGCGACCTCCATCAATTCGACCTGCGCCTCGGTCGAGATGTCGTTGATCGCTCCGCCGCCATTCCTCGGATCGACAAAGGTCTCCAGACCCACCTTGGACAGCATCCCTGGCTTTCCGGCAGCGATATCGCGATACAACTGGCTGATGCAGCCCTGCGGCAGGTTCCAACCCTTGATCTTTCCCGCGACCGCAAGCGCCGCAATTTTAGGGATCAACCCCCAATGACCGCCGACCACCCGATTAAGCAACCCATCATGGCCTAGCCGATTCAACCCCCGCGCCTTGCCATCGCCCTGCCCCGCGGCAAAGACAAGCGACAGGTCACGGGGATGCCCGGTCTCGAGGAACCGTGTCTCAACGGCCGCCAGCAGTTCATCAGGCACGCCAATGCCAACAAAACCCGAGGTGGTAAGTGTATCGCCATCCTTTACGAGGGCGGCGGCATCAGCGGCGGAAACGACCTTGTTCAACATCTGTCGAGTCTATGCTGCAGCCTATCGGCAAGACAACACCGGCGATGTTTTTAGCCGCACCAGCACAGCGAAAGAAGGTCGCGCCGGTCAGCTGTTGGGCAGTGACGAATTTCTTCGTCCGTTGTGCAGCCAAAAGCACGCCGCGCCCTGCGAGGGGAGGAGTCGTGCCACCAAGGATGAAGCGTGATAGCAACTTACTGGACCAACAAATCTGTTCAGGCGGCGACCTATCGGATAGCACTCAAGAGAAGGACAACCCGATGAGGCGATTATTATCTGTTCTTGGCCTCAGCGCCCTTCTCCTTCTGCCCGGGCAAGCCCCAATGGCGCAGAACACTGGCCCAGATGCCGGATATCTCAGAGAAAACAACTTTGCGCCGGAACTGGACGGCATCTGTGCCAGTGGCCGCAGCATGTCGACGGGTTGCGACGCCATCCGCAATCGAGAAATCGTAGATGCCGCTACCGCGCCGTGGCGGGCAATCGGACGTGTCAACTTTGCAAGCACCCAGACACGACATCACTGCACCGGGACACTTGTATCGGAGCAGGTTGTATTGACCGCCGCACATTGTCTTTACAACCTCCCGAGGAAGGTCTGGTTGCCGCCGCAGAGTATTGTTTTCGTCGCGGGATTTCAGCGCGGAACCAGCGAGGCCATTTCCCGTGGAAAGCGCTATGTTCTAGACGGAACGCAAAATACAGACATGCGGAATTTTCAACCATCTCCCGAGAGAGATTGGGCCTTGCTTATCCTAGAAGACCCAATTGGGCGCGAGGTCGGATACTTGGACATAGCCCCACCGGAACTGATGCAGGAAGAAAACACAGATTTCCTGCTCGCCGGGTACTCTGGATTGCGGCCCAACGTTTTGTCACTCGCCACAGATTGCGGTCGGCCGACGATCGGGGCAAAAAACGCTTTGCTTCAAAGATGTTCGGCCATGCCGGGCGATTCCGGCGCACCGATGCTGATCCGAAAGAACGATGAGTTCCACGTTGCCGGGGTGTTCTCAAGCATCGTCAGCCAGAGAGAGAGCTACGCTAGCTTGGCAGTGTCATCCATTCTCTTTGCCGACCCCCTAAACGAATTGCTCGAAAGATAGTCGGCAAACTGCGCGGAACACGATCCATCGCGCAACAAAATCGTCATAGTGATGTCAAAAAATGGTGCTGCTGCAGAGAATCGAACTCTGGACCTCTCCCTTACCAAGGGAGTGCTCTACCTCTGAGCTACAGCAGCGCCGTGCGCGGCTCATTAGACGCAAACGAGATATCCTGCAAGGACAAACTGGACCCTTTTTATGTGCTGCGCTAGAGAGGGGCATGGCAGGTAACACCCCATCCCGTCCAGACAAGCCGCGAGGGCAGAGCCGAGAGGACCGGCTCAAGTCCGCGCTCAAGGCGAATTTGGCACGCCGAAAGGCGCAGGCGCGCGCGCGCTCGGACGAGGTGGGCAATAAGAAAGACAAGGAACAAGAGTAGATGGATTCGATTTTGGTGACAGGGAACGGACCATTGTCCGGGCAAATCCCGATTGCGGGGGCCAAGAATGCCTGCCTGACCTTGATGCCAGCAACGTTGCTGAGCGACGAACCGCTGACCCTGACCAATGCGCCGCGACTAAGTGACATCCGCACCATGACCGAACTTCTCGGCTCGCTTGGGGCCGAGGTCAGCCAGCTTCAGGATGGGCAGGTTCTGGCCATGTCGAGCCATGATCTGAACAACCACACCGCAGACTATGACATCGTCCGCAAAATGCGCGCATCGATTCTGGTGCTGGGGCCAATGCTGGCCCGGGACGGTCATGCGATTGTTTCGTTGCCGGGCGGCTGCGCGATCGGGGCGCGCCCGGTTGACCTGCATCTTAAAGCGCTTGAAGCGCTCGGCGCTGAATTGGAACTTAAAGACGGTTACGTGCACGCCAAGGCGCCAGGTGGACTGAAAGGCGGTAAGGTCGATTTCCCGCTGGTATCGGTCGGGGCCACGGAAAACGCGCTGATGGCAGCGACACTGGCCAAGGGCACAACCGTGATCACCAACGCCGCGCGCGAGCCAGAAATCGTCGATCTCGCCCATTGCCTGCAAAAGATGGGCGCGCAAATCGAAGGCGAAGGCACCAGCACGATTACCATTCAAGGTGTCGACCGGCTGCACGGGGCCACACACCCGGTGGTCACCGATCGGATCGAACTCGGGACCTATATGCTCGCCCCCGCCATCTGTGGTGGCGAGGTCGAACTGTTGGGCGGGCGTATGGGCCTCGTAGGTGCATTTTGTGAAAAGCTCGATGCGGCCGGAATCGACGTACGCGAGACCGAAAAAGGTCTGTCGGTCAAACGCCGGGGAGATCACGTGAAAGCCGTTGATGTCACGACCGAGCCCTTTCCCGGATTCCCAACCGACCTTCAGGCGCAGATGATGGCGCTGCTATGCACGGCTGACGGTGTCAGCGTGCTTGAAGAGAAGATTTTCGAGAACCGGTTCATGCACGCGCCGGAACTTTTGCGGATGGGCGCACAGATCGACGTTCATGGCGGCACCGCCACCGTCACCGGCGTTGACCGGCTCAAGGGCGCGCCAGTGATGGCGACTGACTTGCGGGCTTCGGTCTCGCTGATCCTTGCCGGGCTGGCTGCCGAAGGCGACACAACTGTCAGCCGGGTCTATCATCTGGATCGCGGATATGAACATGTGGTGCGCAAGCTTGAAGGCGTGGGCGCAAAAATCGAACGGATCAAAGAACAGTGACACAGGATGCGACATTCGAAGACGGCCGTGAGTCTCCGCTGAACCTTGGCGCGCAGGATGCCGACGATCTGCAGGTGATATCCTCGCTTGTTCAGGATGCGGTTTTTCCGATTACGGAAATGCGCTGGCAGGCAAAACAACACCGCTTCGGCTTGTTGCTCAACCGTTTTCGCTGGGAAGATGACGCACGCAGCCGCCATGCGCCCGAGCGGGTCCAATCCTTGCTGGTGGTTGATGATGTTGTGGCGGTGTCTTCGCAAGGTATCGACCGGGGAGAGACGGATCTGATTCTGTCACTGCTCTCAATTGATTTTGAGCCCTCAGAGGACGGCGCCGGAGAGCTACTGCTGACATTGGCAGGAGACGGCGCGCTCCGTTTGAAGGTCGAGGCGCTGGATGTCACGCTCAAGGACGTCACCCGCCCCTATATCGCGCCGTCTGGGAAAATTCCGGATCATCCTGAATGATGCAGGCGCGCCAGCTTTGCCGGGCTGATGTCGGCATCTGGCGCGATCTGCGAAGTGAGGGTGTCCGGCTGTTTCCCGATGACTTTCTGCCGTCGTTGAACGAAGTCGAAACCGTCAGCACGGAGCAGGATATGCAGATGATCGCACAGGGCGGGCGATATGGCGTATTCGATGGCTCAACCCCGATGGGCATCGCGGCGATCAGACAAGAAGTCTTTGAGCGCGCACGCCACAGGGCGTTCATCGGTCCCTTCTATGTCATTCCACAAGCGCAGGGCACCGGAGCGGCGGACCTTCTGATCGCAGCGCTCGTGGATCATGCGGTTCAGGCAGGTATTTGGCAGCATGAGCTCTGCGTTGCAGAAACCAACACCCGCGCGATTGCATTCTATGAACGGCACGGGTTTCAACGTACAGGGCACTGGCCCAACGCCATTGTGACGTCACGCGGCCCGCAGCATGACTGGTTCTATGTGCGCGAATTGGCGCGGGATTAGTCACGCCTCTATTCTTGAACAAGTACTTTTCTCAGGACCGCCGGAAACCGCGCGCGGGTGCGTTGAAGAATTATTACTATTTCAAACAGGGATTCATTTATGCGATTTCTTCTTTTCCCCATGTCGATCCTGTCACTGGTGTTGACCGGCGCCATATTCGGATTTTTCTTCGCCTGGGTTTGCTCCACGATGTGGGGGTTGGATCAGATCGATCCGAACGTCGCGATCGAGGCGATGCAGGCAATGAACGCTTCGGTCCGCAACGCCACTTTTGCCCCGGCCTTTTTCGGCACGCCGGTTGCGCTGTTGCTGACCACCATTATCGCCTGGAAATCCGGTGCAACGCAGTCTGCGATCTGGTTTGCCATCGCCGGTGTCGTCTATTTTGCGGGCGGTCTGATCCTGACGATGCAGATCAATGTCCCGATGAACGAGGCGCTTGGGGCATTAACCACCCCACTTGAGGCAGCGGAGGCCAAACGGGTCTGGACCGACTATTCCAGTGTCTGGCAGTTTTGGAACCAGGCCCGGACTGTAGCGTCGGGCGTTGCGCTGACGTGCGTTGGGCTGGGCCTTGCTGCGTTGTCACATCGCCGCCGTTGACCCTTGAGGCGCATCAGTCCTGAGGGTATGTGGGCCGCCAAAGGAGATCCACATGCCCCAGTTTCTGGACACCACGTCGCCTGACTTTGAAACAGCGTTCGCGGCGCTGTTGTCAGCCAAGCGCGAGGACAGCCCGGATGTGGACGCGGTTGTTGCCGATATCATAGCCGACGTGCGTGCCCGTGGTGATGATGCGGTGATCGAACTCACCACACGGTTTGATCGGCTTGAGCTCTCTCCCTCAACCCTGCGCATTACGCCGGATGAAATCGAACGGGCCGTTGCACAGGTTTCAGACAAGGAGCGCACCGCGCTGGCACTCGCCGCCGAACGCATCCGGGCCTATCACGTGCGCCAGATGCCGGAAGACCAGACATGGACCGATCCAGAAGGGGCAACGCTAGGCTGGCGATGGTCGGCAGTGGGCGCGGCCGGGCTGTATGTGCCGGGTGGTCTGGCCTCTTACCCGTCTTCGGTCCTGATGAACGCGATTCCGGCCAAGGTTGCCGGAGTGGAACGGTTGGCAATGGTCGTGCCGACGCCCGATGGGGTGATCAATCCACTGGTGCTGCTGGCTGCGCAGATCGCCGGTGTGGACGAAATCTACCGCATTGGCGGTGCACAGGCGATTGCCGCGCTTGCCTATGGCACCGCAACCATCCCGCCCGTGGACAAGATCACCGGCCCCGGAAATGCCTTTGTGGCAGCGGCCAAGCGACGAGTCTTTGGCAAGGTCGGCATCGACATGATTGCCGGCCCGTCCGAAATCTTGGTGATCGCGGACAAGGACAATGATCCAGACTGGATCGCGTTGGACCTGCTGAGCCAGGCGGAACACGATGAAAGTGCGCAGTCGATCCTGATCACCGATGACGCCGGCTTTGGCCGCGCTGTGGCCGACGCCGTAGAAACACGTCTGCAAACGCTGGAACGAACCGCCATCGCCGGAGTCAGCTGGCGCGATTTTGGGGCGATCATCACGGTACGCGATCTGGACGAAGCCGCGGACTTGTCCAACCGCATAGCACCGGAGCATCTTGAGCTTTGTGTCGCCGACCCGGATGCACTCTCGGCGCAAACGATTCACGCAGGAGCCATCTTTCTTGGGAAATGGACACCCGAAGCAATCGGCGACTATGTCGGCGGTCCCAACCACGTTCTGCCCACAGCACGCTCTGCACGGTTTTCGTCAGGCCTGTCGGTGATCGACTTCCTCAAACGCACGACACTGTCCCAGATGACGCCAAACGCCCTGCGCGCCATCGGAGAGGCTGCTGAAACACTGGCGTTCTCCGAAAGTCTTCAAGCGCACGGTCTGTCTGTTAGGGCGCGGCTGTCAGCACTGAACAGTTCGACCGACGATTCCTAAAGACCCTGAGCAAGCCGTCATTGCTTTCAGGCGATCGGCCGAGAGGCGCGCCAGATCTTTGACTAAGCGATTTGACCCTATTGCGGCACATTTCTCTCCGATGGGTCGATTACACTGCAAATTCCACAATTCGCCGCCGTCGTCGAAGCGTCCACGCGGCGCCATGGATTGCGGCGGTCGCGCGATCAAGCTAATCCTGTCGAAATCGACAAAGGACAGGCCAGGATGAGTCACATTGCCCATATCGCGCTGGATGATGCCAATCTGCCAGCGCCCACGCCCGAGATCGAACAAGAGCGCAAGGTCGCCATGTTCGACTTGCTTGAGGGAAACAGCTTTGCCTTGCCCAAACGCGACGACCGGCTGGTGCCCGACGGCCCGTATAACCTGAACCTGTCGATCCGCGACAAGCGCCTTGTCTTTGACGTGCGCACCGAACAAGACCAGCTTGCTGCAGAATTCCATCTGTCGCTTGGACCTTTTCGGCAAGTGGTCAAGGACTATTACCAGATCTGCAAAAGCTACTATGATGCGGTCAAGACCATGCCACCAGGTCAAATCGAAACAATCGATATGGCCCGGCGCGGCATTCACGATGAAGGCAGCCGCGTTCTTCAGGAACGGCTCGAAGGCAAGGCCGAGATCGATACTGATACCGCACGCCGCCTGTTCACCCTGATTTCCATTCTGCATTTCGGAGGCTAGGGGTGCTGCCACTGCCCCAGTCGATCCTTTTTTGCTGCGATCATAACGCTGTCCGCTCGCCCATGGCCGAGGGGATCATGAAGAAGTTCTATGGCAGCGACACCTATGTGCAGTCCGTCGGCGTCAATAACGACATGGAGATTGACGGCTTTGCCATCGCCGTGTGCGAAGAAATCAATGTCGAACTGTCGCGGCACCGCTCGCGCAGCTTTGACGAGATGGAGCGATGGGGCGATGACTTGTCGTCGTTTGATCTGGTGGTTGCTCTCTCTCCTGCCAGCCAGCGGCGCGCGCTGGAGTTGACGCGTTACTTTCACCTGACGGTAGAATACTGGCCGATCCTTGATCCGACCGGTCTGGGTGAAACCCGCGACACCAAGCTGGCCAGCTATCGGCAGACCCGAGATCAGATCGTCGGCCACCTCAAAGACCGCTGGGGCCCACCGGTGGAAACGGCATGACAGTTGCAGTCGTAATCGTTGCCGCCGGACGGGGGCGCAGGCTGGGTGCCGAGATACCCAAGCAGTATATTCCGCTTGGCGATGCCTGCTCGCTGCGCCGTGTCGCAGAGACATTTCTGGCGCTCAATGCCGTGCGCTGGATCATTCCGGTGATCCATCCTGATGATCGTCCTTTGTGTTCGGACGCGCTGGACGGGCTGCAGGATGCACGCCTCTTGCCTGCCGTCGATGGCGCCGAGACGCGGGCAAAGTCAGTGCGCTGCGGGCTGGAAAGGCTCGCCCCCTATGATCCGGAATGTGTGTTGATCCACGACGCCGCCCGTCCGTTTCTACCGACATCGGTGATATTCGACGTGATCGATGCCTTGCGCCACAGCAACGGCGCCTGTGCAGCCCTGCCCCTTGTGGATGCGCTTTGGACATCGAAGGACGGCGCGGCGGTGACTCCGGTACCCCGAGACGGCGTGTGGCGCGCTCAGACGCCCCAGGGGTTCTCATTCGCCAAAATCCTGAACGCCCATCGCAATCATGACGGGAACGCGGCTGACGATGTTGCCGTTGCCAAAGAGGCGGGTCTTGATGTGACGTTTGTCAGGGGCGCGGAGCAAAATTACAAGATCACCACCTCAGACGATCTGGCACGGGCCAATCGGGACGTTCAGGTTCTGGATTCAAAGCGCGCCAGCAGCGGCGGGAAAAACTAAGCCGTGGCAATTCGTTAAGCTAGTTTTCAGGATCCTCGCGCACCAAACTGAGCAACGGCGGCTCCTCTGGTGTCAGTACAAGCTGATAGGTTGCACCGCTACCATCTGCGGGCTGCCCGGCTGCATCAAAATCTTCCTGCGCTTCCCCGGTTGTCCGGGTCCACCCATGTAGCGTTCCGTCCGCAGCATAGTTGAAACGATCAACCCAAGGTGCTGACCAATGCAACCGTGGATCATAGGGCGCGCCTCGCCCCTGTGCGTCATAGTCTATACTAACAAGTCGCGCGGATCCTTCTGCGGGCGCTTCATAGGTTCGGAGCTGATGGGTCGGAAAACTGATGGAAATGATCGCCGGTGCGCTATCTGACCGTCCGTTCCACGCAAAAACACCGATATCGACCCGCGATGTTTCCAGCGCCTCTCCGTCCGTACCGTTGCGAGGCGGAAGAACGAAGGCATCATGCCAGTTGACCGTGATCCGCGCCGTTTTCCCATCCGGACCCTGCGGTTCGATCCGAACCCGCGTCGGGTCACCGCGCAACAACACCCAGTCAAATCGCAACACATGACCATTGGGGTCAACGGTTGGCGCGGTACTCACGACCATCTGACGTTCCCACGCAAACCCACGCCAGATGCGCGCGATTGCCGATGGGGTCGTGAACAGATGCTCGTCCAGCCCGGCCAACCCTGTACTCTGAACAAAATCCTCCTCTACGACCTTAAGCCGGACGATGGGCGGAATGTCTTCAGGACGCATCGCGGCGGCCTGCCCGATCATGCGTTCAGGCTGAAGCCTTTCCCAGGCAAAAACCGTGGGATGCGCAATCGCAGACAGGTAGTTGGCCTGGGTTCTGACCCCTTTCAGGTTACGCCGCATGATCATCTGTACGGTCGGAGCAATCAGCCCGTTTTCCTCCAGCGCCGCGCGCGTGTCGGCAGGAAAGGACGCCAGCGTCATGGCGGTGGCATCCATGAATGGATAATCAGAACCAGACGATCCCTGGCTCACCGTGGTATAGGGCCAGTTTGCGGGATACAGATCGAGAGCATCGTGGTCGCGATGCTCCGGATACATATAGAGGCTGTTTGACACATAGTCCCGATAGGCACGCGCCGCACCACCGGGTGCGGTCATGACGTGTCTGACCAAACTCCGCGCATGCAGACCTGAGGTCATCGCCGTCGACGAGTTCCCAAAAACCAAAGACGGAACAAGAATCGGTCCCGCCAAACCATAGTCGGCACCGCCGCTGACAAGTTCTGGGGCATATTTGAGAAACGTCAGGTTTGGGAACCTTGAAGGCGCCAACGTCGAATGGCCTCGATCCCGGTTGTCATACAAAATCCGGTCAAAGCCCTGCGATACCCCGCGCGCCACGAGGCCGCGCAATTGTTGCGCCGCGCCGCTCTCGTCCACCGGATCAACAGCGGGCAGCGCCGGGTCGGCGGGCAAACCCGTGATGTTCTGGGCGATCTTTGGCCCGCTTCCAAAGCTGGTCAGATCTTTCAGCGTCAGGGTCAGTTCAGCCGCATGTCCGCCCGCCCCCCAGACACCAAGTACGACCACTGCTGGCCGAAGCAACCGGCGCACCCTTCTCAGAAGGCCGGATGCGTCCCGGCTCGCGGCTTGGCCAACACAATTGGATTTGTTGCGTTGCAGAGTTGTTCTGATCATGACCCTGGATCCTCGATACTCATCACGATGTCAGTCTGCCGTGCAATGCTCGCAAGGTGAAGCCCTCGATCACGTGCCGCGTTCAGGGGTTCTGCCAAACACCGATGTTTCCTCTTCCGGTACAGGTCCTGATCCGTCTGACGGCACATCGCTGTTCACCTGCTGCCCCTTGTTGTTCCTGCAACTGCACGGCACAAAAAGGCAATGAACGGGCAGGATGAGACCGCGATTCGATCTAGCCGCCAGCCCGAAAGGTCATGGCGGCCAGCACCCGTTGTGATTTGCATCGTTGTCATCACCTGTTTCATCGAGTTTCTTCTGGAGGCCAGCGATCTTGGCCTGATCGGCACCACGCGCTGGCGTGGAATTGCCTATGAAAACGGCGCTTTCTGGGTTGGATTACTCGACAACTGGCAACCGAACTATGCCGCGCAACCCTGGCTGATGTTCCTGAGTTATCAGGGCCTGCATACAGGGTTTTCACATCTGGCAGGCAACATGATCGTGCTCCTTATCGTCGGGCATATCGTGGTTCGGCGGGTCGGTCAGACGTGGTTTGCCGCAATCTATGTTCTGTCGGGCCTTGGCGGTGCATTGGGTTTCGCCCTGCTCAGCGATAGCGCACAGCCGATGGTCGGTGCGTCCGGCGCGCTCTTTGGTTTGGTGGGCGCATGGAAATGGCAGGATTGGTTCTTTAGTTCACAGAGCGGATACAGCCGTAAGTCCCTTGTCATAGATATCATCGGTTTGATTCTCTTGAACGTTCTGCTTTGGGCGATTCAGGATGGGCAACTCGCGTGGGAAACGCATTTGGGCGGTTTCCTGACCGGGTGGCTGGCCGCTACACTGGTGATTCCGCGCCGAGAGGATCCGGGCCGATAGGCCGAAGCCTTCGATTCCGCGCCGCTTTGCGAAACAAAGTGGAATCTCGTGCGCTACAGTTTCCGAAAGCCGGGGTAAAACCTTTGATTTTAACCAAGGTTTACCGAACATCATTCCTCTTGGGGCCCAGCTGAACTAAGTATCTCCCTGTAAAGTGACTGCGCCACGTGAGTGTTAGGCGCATCGAGTGCCCAAGTTGGTAACAAGTAGGAATATTATGTTTAACGGTTTGAAAACACTGGGAGTGGTCGCAGTTCTGGTTTCACTGCCAGCAATGGCGTCAGCCGCCACCATCCGCGTTTACGACATCGCTTCAAAGCCCAAGGTCTTGCTTGAAAGGGTTCTGGATACCGGTGACATGACCAGAGCCAAGTCAGACGGCACCGACGCCAACATGTCCTGGGACATCACAGTGACCCCACAGGATATGGCAGGACAATCCCGGCTAAATACAATCGCGGTCACGACAAGCGGTGTCGGGGCGATCATGATCCTTGTTTCCGAGGACAACTTTGGCGCCGGCGCTGGCGGGACCTCCACCTCATTGGTTCAACTGGACGTGGCGGCAACGACTGTTGGCAAGTCCCTCATGGTCAAGGGCTATGTGGATGATAACAACAGGCTGTTCTCAAAGCATACAGCCATCGATGCGGGCGGCGTTCTTTTGAACAGTTCGGTGAGCGGTTTCCAGACCGGCCAAAACACATTGAGCAAAATCCTCACCGACCCGTTTTCGATGACCACGGCATTCATGATCCGCCACAATGACGCAAATGACATGACGTCGTTTGATGCAACACAAGTTGCTGCCGTTCCGGTACCGGCGGCTGGGATGATGCTGCTCACCGCATTGGGCGGTCTGGGTCTCGCACGGCGTCGGCGCAAGGCGTCCTGACTGTTCAGCAGCACCAATAAAAGAATTCACGGGGCCATATGGCCTCCGTTTTCGCGGACGCCGTCCGACCAATGCCGGACAATGGGCCGAATTAGCTCGCCTACGCCACTCTTGTTCAGCGCTTGGTAAGACAGATGAGATGATGCGAGCCGGGAAACGCACTACTGGCGACACATGGTCAAAAATCGAGAAATGAGTTCTGCAAACCCGTCCCTCAGAAGCCCGCTCTAGGCGAGCGCCTCTGAACCGTATCCGCGTTCACAAAAGAACACGCCATCATCAATCACCGACTGCACAACCGGCGCAGTGACGACTTTGCTGACCTCTTCGGTCCAGCAGTAAAGCAATGCGAAATCGCACAATTGATTGACAAGACGCGGCACCCCGCCGGTTACGCCGTGGATCAGCGTACAGGCGCCGGTGCTGAACACATCGCTATCGGCGCCGGCAACCTTCATTCTGTGTCGAATATAGGCTTGGGTGGCATCCGCATTCATCCGGTTGAGATGAAAGCTCGACGAGATACGCTGGGCCAACTGGCTCATGCTCGGATGGCGCACCATATCTCTCAACTCGGGCTGTCCAACAAGGATGAGCTGCACCAATTCATCCTTGTTGGAGTTGATGTTGATCAGCATGCGCAGTTCTTCAAGACCCTCGCGAGAGACGTTCTGCGCCTCGTCAAAAACCAAAACGACCCGCTTACCCCGCGCATATTCACCGATCAAGAAATCCTGAAGCGCCTGAAAATGCTGGACGTATCCGTCTTCTGCGTCAAAGGGGATGTCCAATGAGTTCAGGACCCACTGCAAGAGTTCACCGCGGCTTCCCTGTGCGTTGGATACAAGGCCAACGGTCACATCCTCCTCCATCTGACTCAGCAGATTTTGCAGCAGCGTGGTCTTGCCTGCGCCAACCTCTCCGGTCAGCATCGTGATAGGCGCGTGCGACAGGATACCGAACTCCAGTATCGAATAGGCGCGCCGGTGCTGTGGGGACCAATAGATGAACTCGGGGTCCGGAACGAGCGTGAACGGACGCTCGGTCAGGCCGAAATAGTCAAGGTAAAATGAAGATTGTGTCATCTTGGGTCAAATACCTGAAAACGGGTTGCTACTCATAAACTACAGCCGGACTTGCTTGATACCGGTTAACACCAGACACACTTGGGACGTTCCAATGCCTAAAACAAGAGACCCATCTGCGACTTCAATCAACACGTTGTGCCTTACCCTTGATCGATTTGCCCGCCGGAACGGTGGGAAAATGTGGTTAGCGCGCGGCGGAACTGCCGCAAACAAGCAAATTTCGGCCTCCGACGACGCGCAGATGACCGACTCAGCACCGGTTTCTCATCCGGGTACAGTTGTTATGATGGTCAACTAAATCGAAACAATGAAAGGTATGTGCCCAAATTGTGGCGACACTGGGTGACGTAACGTCCAATCGCCTCAGTATCGCGAGCCCGCAAAAGCCGTTTATACAGGTGTTTGGCTAACTCTCGCTTATTTTATCGAGCCGTAAAATTCAATATATTTACTATTTATCAATTACTTAACTAAAATCTACAACTTAAGGTAGTTGAGAAAGCGGTTGTTTATGCGCAAATTTTCGCTAAGTTGTAGAGCATTGCTAGTGTAGCTGTTGCGGTCGTTTTGGACCGCGTCTTGTAACCAATGAACTTGTTAATTTTAAGTGAGTGTAAGATGACTTTTCCAATTAATGATCCGACACGCCTTCAAGGAGTGTCACTTTCCGATATCGTTCCATCGACAAGCGGTCGCAAACTGGACCTTTATACAGGTCTTGGAAAGCGCGTCTGTGACTTGGTTGTCATTCTGTTGACCGCTCCGGTCACCGTGCCCCTGATGCTGCTGACCGCCTTTCTCGTGGCGCTTGACGGAGGCTCTCCGATCTACATCCAGAAACGGATCGGAAAGAATGGCCGCCTCTTTAACATGTACAAATTCCGCACGATGGTGCCGAATGCCGATCAGCGTCTGGCCGAATACCTGTCAGAGCATCCTCAGGCGTTGGCCGAATGGAATCGCAGCCAGAAACTGCGTCATGACCCGCGCGTCACCCGGATTGGCGCGTATCTGCGCAAGTGTTCGCTCGATGAATTGCCCCAGCTGATCAATGTATTCTTGGGTGATATGGCTCTTATTGGTCCCCGGCCCATGATGATCGAGCAGGAAAACATGTACCCCGGTCGTGCATACTACTGGATGCGCCCCGGTATTTCCGGCCTGTGGCAGGTGACAGAGCGTAACGAAAGCGCCTTTTCCGACCGGGCGCGTTACGATGACAAGTATTTCTACAACATGACATTCGCAAATGATTGCAAAATCATCGCCAAAACCTTTGTTGTCGTGGTCCGCGGAACCGGATACTGATTCTGCGGTAACCACAACAACCCGGGGTTTAGTAGAGTGCAGAATGTTCGGAATAATCGCGTGCGTACGCGCACGGGTCGCGTTGGCCTCGCTATACTTCTATCGGCGGGACTTAGCTTTGCAGCGGCATGTGATACATCCGAGGAACGCGCCGAGTCGCACTATCAATCCGCTCTGTCGCTGCTTGAAGAAGGTGATGTCGAGCGCGCCCTGATCGAATTCCGCAACGTATTTCAGTTGAACGGCACCCACGAAGGTGCGCGCGAAACCTATGCTCGCACGCTGTATGAACACGGCCATATCCCGGACGCCTATGGTGAATACCTTCGTCTGGTCGAGCAATATCCCGAAAATCTCGAGGGCCAGCGTGCGCTGGCAGAAATCGCTGCATCCACGCAGAACTGGTCTGACGCGGAAAGTCACGTGGCCAAGGCACTTGCCCTTGCCCCCGATGACATCAAACTGCTCTCCATCGAAAACGCCGTTGCCTATTTCAACGCCGTACAGGCGCGCGAAGACGACGCCCAACAGGCAGCGATCGTAAAGGCACAAGCCCTGATCACCGAAGACAGCAGCCTCAAGAATGCACGCAATATCCTGATCGACAACCTGCTGCGCAAACAGGAATGGTATGCGGCGCTTGATGCAATCGACGATGGTTTGGCGATCGACCCGGATCAAAAGGATCTATACGGCATTCGCCTTGGCATCCTCCAGCAGGTTGGCGATCTGAAAGGTATCGAGGCCCAGCTGCGCGACCTCATGGATCGTTTCCCGCAAGAACGCGGCGCGTACAAACAGACACTGGTGCGTTTTCTGATCAATCAGCAAAAACTTGACGAAGCAGAAACGTTCATTCGCTCAGAGGCCGAACGCGAAGGAGCCAGCCCCGAAGATCGCGTGTTTCTCATCAGCTTTCTGGAGCAGATGCGCGGACAAGAGGCTGCACTGGCAGAGGTTGAAAAGCAACTCGCAGCAGGTCTTGCGGATGATGCCAACTTTCGGTCCATGCGCGCCAAGTTGAATTTCCAGATGGGTGAAACCGATGCCGGTATCGCCGAAATGGAGGAACTGACCGCGGATGCAGAACGAAACGATCTGACGCGCAGCTTTGAAGTTGATCTTGCCCGGATGCTGTTTCAGCAGGACAACGCCGTCGGTGCCCGCGCATTGGTGGAAAAAGTCTTGGCCGAAGACCCCGCCCAGCCCGACGCCGTCAAGCTCAAGGCCAACTGGCTGATCGACGACGACGAAACCGCGGATGCGATTGCTATGCTGCGGGATGCGCTGAACGATTCACCCGATGACGCCGACATCATGTCGCTGATGGCCCGCGCCTACGAGCGGGAGGGCAATCAGGATCTGCGCTCCGAAATGCTTGCGCTCGCCGTTCAGGCATCCGGAAAGGCACCCGTCGAATCTCTGCGCTATGCCAGCTCCCTTGCCGACGACGATAATCTGCTGGCAGCAGAAGGTATCCTGATCGATGCACTCCGGCTTGCCCCACAAAACCCTGCACTTCTGGCTGCACTCGGAGACGTCTACACTAGGATGGAAGACTGGTCGCGAACCGACGATGTTATCGCGGCTCTCAATGCTCTGGATGATCCGAACGCACGACGTCAGGCAACCGAACTGACAGCGCGTAAATTGACCGGTCAGGATCGCTCCGAGGAACTGACAACCTTGCTCGAAGGCTTGGAAAATGATGCGGCATTGGGCAAAAGCGCACAGTATGCATTGCTTCGGAGCCGGCTGGAAACGGACGGTCCGGAAGCGGCAGAAACGTATCTGAACGATTTGCTGGCCGAAAGCCCAGACGATGCGACCCTGCGCTTTATGAAAGGCGGTTTCCTTGCCGAGGCAGGAGAAACCGCAGAAGCCGAAGAACAGTTTCGCGCGTTGCTCGCCGAAAATCCACAATACGCCAATGTCTGGATCGCACTGTACCGTATGAAGCAACAGGCCGGCGACTTGGATGCTGCCAACGCCGTTCTTGACGAAGCCCTTGCGGCGCTTCCGACAAACGGCACCTTGTTGTGGGCCAAGGCAGGCGAGCTTGAGCGCGCTGGCGATCTGGATGCCGCGATCGAAATCTATGAAGCCATGTATGTTGAGAATTCTAACTCGCTGATCGTTGCCAACAACCTTGCAAGCCTGCTCGCAACCCATCGCGGGGATGAAGAAAGCCTACAGCGCGCCTATACCGTGTCGCGCCGCCTTCGCGAAAGCGACGTCCCGGCATTTCAGGATACCTTTGGTTGGATCAGCCACCGCCGAGGCAACCACGAAGCCGCGCTGGAACACCTGAGAGCCGCCGCCGCAGGGTTGCCGGGGGATGTGACAGTGCAATACCACTTGGCAGCCAATCTGGCAGCGCTTGAGATGACCGAGGAAGCTCTGGGACAGTTCCAGAAGGTGAAGGCAATGATCAACGCGGAAAACCCGCCCGCGTTCTCGGCAGAGGTTGACAGCGCGATCCAGCAATTGAGCCAACCGGCAGCCAGCGAGTAACCGGAACCTCAGCGTTACCGGAACCACCTGGGTTCATCACTCTCGTTTGGCATTTTATTTGAACCTCCCCGTGTTCGGGGAGGTTCTTTTCTGTAGCTTAAACACCCTACACCTATGTGTAAGGCAGTTCACAAGACGCCGGGAGCAACGTCTAGGCCGCCGAGCAGCTCCCCTCCAATGATGGCTTCGTCAAGGTCAAGAGCTTCGCCGCCATTGGCATCAAGTGCTCAGGAATCAGCGCCGCATGAGGTCTCGAGATCTGTGGGCGCATCGACACCACAGGCATATCCACCACACTCGGCACTGGCAGCAGCCGCGGTCGGGAAATTCCAACCCTCATCGCATTCGTCACTCTCTTTGCCCTCATTACCTTCGTTGCCTTCATCGTCCTCGTTGTTTTCGTTTCCCTCTTTGCATTCGTCAAGATCACTAAGGTCTCCAGTTGGCATGCCTGCAGAAATCAAACGCGCCGCTGCTGTTCGAATTTCTTCAAACAATTCTGTTTCGAAAAACAAGTTCCTCCGCCGTCCTAGCTGCACAACAGCGGCGTTGAGTATTTCATCCAAAGGCCCAAATGTTCTTTCCGCCAAGGGCTTGCCCCTCAAGTCTAGGGTTGGCAGAAGTGTCAGGCAGTAGGAGAACCGCACATGGTCGACATCGCGACGCGCGTCTATAACCACAAGTGGAAGATCGACCCCATTGTACGGTCGCTGATCGACACCGATTTCTACAAGCTGTTGATGTGCCAGTCGGTGTTCCGCAACAAGCCCGATACCGAAGTGGCGTTTTCACTGATCAACCGCACCACCCGCATACCCCTCGCGGACCTGATCGACGAAGGGGAACTGCGCGAGCAGTTGGACCACATTCGTTCGCTCAGCCTGAGCCGGGGGGAAAGTACATGGCTGCGCGGCAACACGTTCTATGGCAAGCGCCAGATGTTCCGCTCAGATTTCATGGAGTGGTTCGAGAACCTGCGCCTGCCTGCCTACCATCTGGAGCGCCGCGGCGATCAGTACGAATTGACCTTTGAAGGCAGCTGGCCCGAGGTCATGCTGTGGGAAATTCCGGCATTGGCGGTGTTGATGGAACTGCGCGGCCGCGCGGTACTTGATGGGATGGGGCGGTTTGAACTGCAGGTGCTCTACGCCCAGGCGATGACCCGCGTTTGGGAGAAGATCGAGCGCCTGCGCGATGTGGAACCCTTGGGAATTGCCGATTTCGGCACCCGCCGTAGGCATTCCTTTCTCTGGCAGGATTGGTGTGTGCAGGCGATGATGGAAGGGTTGGGCAAGAAGTTCACCGGCACGTCAAATTGCCTGATCGCCATGCGGCGCGAGGTCGAGGCGATCGGGACCAATGCCCATGAGTTGCCGATGGTCTATGCCGCGCTGGCCGAGGACGATGCCGCCTTGGCGCGCGCACCTTATGACGTTCTGTCCGATTGGCACGAAGAACATGAAGGCAATCTGCGCATCATCCTTCCGGATACCTATGGCACGCAAGGGTTTCTGGACAATGCGCCTGACTGGCTCGCCGGGTGGACCGGCATTCGGATCGACAGCGGTGACCCCGCCGCCGCCGCCCGCATTGCTATCGACTGGTGGAAATCGCGTGGAGAGGACCCCAAGCAAAAGCGGGTGATCTTTTCGGATGGGCTGGACGTTGAGAAGATCATCGAACTTTCCCGCGAGTTCGCAGGTGAAACCAACGCCTCGTTCGGCTGGGGCACCTTGCTGACCAATGATTTCCGCGGGCTGGTCCCCGATGATGCGCTGGCTCCATTCTCCCTTGTTTGCAAGGCAGTAGCTGCGAACGGGCGCCCAACGGTCAAGCTGTCGGACAACCCTGAAAAAGCCATGGGTCCTGCCGACGAGATCGAACGCTACAAACGTGTTTTCGGAGTGGGCGATCAGGAACGACTCGAGGTGTTGGTCTAATCCCTGTGATCGGTTTTGGCGCATGGGAGGCCAAAGAGGCGCTCACGTTATGTTTGGTGTATCAACTGCCGAATATTCCCTGCCCAAGTCCGGCAATACCGGTGCAGCGGCGATCAGTGATTTTGTATAAGGGTGTTGCGGGTCGGTGAACACGGCCTCGGTATCGCCCTGCTCGATGATCTGCCCCGCCTGCATCACCAACACGCGGTCAGTGACAGTGCGCACGACGCTCAGGTCATGGCTGATGAACAGATAAGTCAGATCATAGGCCGCACAAAGCTCTGCCAAAAGATCAAGTATCTGGGCCCGGACCGACACATCAAGTGCGCTGACCGCCTCGTCAAACAAGATCAGTTCTGGCCGGATGATCAGGGCGCGGGCGATCGCAATCCGCTGGCGCTGGCCGCCGGAAAACTCGTGGATGTATTTCTGCGCGTCGTCCGGTTGCAAACCAACCGCCGTCAGCGCCTCGGCAATCGCATCCTGACGCTTGGTGCCGCGCGGAGGATCGTCGAGCAGGTGGAACGGTTCGGTGACTAGCCTGTCGACCCGGTGACGCGGATTGAACGACCCGAACGGGTCCTGAAACACCACCTGCATCTTGCGCCGGACCACGATATTCGGCGCGTTGCCTGCAAAAACCGGCGCACCATCCAGCAGGATCTGCCCCGATTGCACCTGTTCCAACCCCAGAATGGCTCGTGTCAGCGTCGACTTGCCGCAACCGCTTTCCCCGACCAGACCCAGCCGCTCTCCCCGATTCAGCGTAAAGCTGGCGTCATCAACCGCGCGAAAGTGGCCGGGATCGGCAAAGAGCCGGGTACGAGGCAAACGGTAATCCCGCACCACGTTCTTGACCTGCAAAAGCGGCACTGGTGCAGGCGCGTCAGGCAGGACCACCTTGTGCGACGACGCCTCAAACAGCATTTTCGTGTAGGGGTGCCGCATGTTCGCCAGCAAATCATCCGTCGGCCCGGTCTCGACGACTTCGCCGTGACGCATCACCACGATGCGGTCGGCCATGTCTGCAACCACCGCCAGATCATGCGTGATCATCAGAAGACCCATGCCAAAATCGGCGACCAGTGATTTCAACAGATCGAGGATCTGCGCCTGCGTCGTCACATCCAGCGCAGTGGTCGGTTCGTCGGCGATCAGCAGCCGGGGCCGTAGCGCGATGGCCATTGCAATCACCACGCGTTGACGCTGACCGCCGGACAATTCATGCGGATAGCGTGACAGCGGGAACCGCTCGACAGGCAAACCCACACGATCAAGCATCTCGCGCGCACGCGTTCTCGCGGCATCAGGCGACATCGCCTTGTGCACAAGGATGGTTTCCGCAACCTGATCCCCAATCGTCTTGACCGGGTTCAGCGCGGTCATTGGTTCCTGAAACACCATGCCGACGGCGCTGCCGCGTAATGTGCACATCTCGGCCTCGGAACTGCTGAGAATTGCGGTGTCTTCGAGGTCGATTGCCCCGTTGACACGTGCGCCCATTGGCAAGAGCCCCATCACGGCCAGTGCTGTCATCGACTTTCCCGACCCGCTTTCACCAGTAACGGCGACGATCTCTCCGGGGTCGACAGTCAATGATACGCCCTTCAGGATCTCTGTCTTGTGAAGAGCCAGTGACAGGTTATCAATCGCAAGCAAGCTCATGCGCGGCTGATCCGCAGGCGGGGGTCAAGATAGTCGCGTAGCCCGTCACCCATCAGGTTCAGACCCAAAACGGTGAGCACGATGGCGATGCCCGGCACCAACGCCAAATGCGGTGCGATGCTGACCATGGTTTGCGCATCCGCCAGCATCCGCCCCCAGCTGGGCGTCGGCGGTTGCGCACCAAGGCCGACATACGACAGGCCAGCCTCGGCCAATATCCCTAGGCTGAATTGAATGGTCCCCTGCACGATCAACAGGTTAGTGACATTCGGAAGAATGTGTTCAAACGAGATCCGCGCCCCAGATTTGCCCGCGACGCGGGCGGCAAGAATAAAATCACGCTCCCACAGGGACAGTGCCGCACCCCGCGTGATCCGGGCAAACACCGGGATATTGAAAATGCCGATGGCGATGATCGCATTGACCGCCCCGGCCCCGAAAACTGCTGTGATCAGGATTGCGATGACAAGGCTCGGAAAGGCAAAAACAAGGTCGTTTCCCCGCATAATAACCTCGTCCAGCCAACTGCCCTTGCGCGCGGCCGCGGCAAGGCCAAGCGGCACGCCAAGCACCATACCTATCCCGACAGCAACCAGCGCTACGGCGATAGAGGTGCGCGCGCCGACCATGATCATGCTGAAGATATCGCGCCCGAAATGATCCGTTCCAAGCCAATGGGCGGCGTTGGGGGTTTGCAACTTGGCCGGGATGTTCATCGCGGCGTGACCATATGGCGTCCAGACAAAGGAAACCAAAGCCATCAGCAGGACCAGCGAGGACAGAATTACCCCAAGGATCAGGTTCCGCGTCATGTACGCGCCCTCAGCCGGGGATCGACCAGCGCATAGGCGAGATCGACCAGAAAATTCACGGTGATGACAGAAAACACCAATAACATCACCACGCTTTCAACCACGATCAGATCGCGGGAACTGATCGCCTGAAACACCAGACGCCCCAGCCCCGGCAGGTAGAACACCTGTTCGATGATGATCGCGCCGGCCAGCAAGAACGAGAATTGCAGGCCAATGATCGTCAGGACCGGGATCAAAGCGTTGCGCACCCCATGCCGCCACAGAGTCTGCCGCCGGCTCAGCCCCTTGGCGCGAGCTGTGCGCATGAAATCCTCTCCCAGAATATCCAGCAACGACGACCGCATCACCCGCGCGAGAATCGCGGCTTGCGGCAGGGCCAGCGAAATCGCCGGCAGTGTCAGAGAGTGCAGTCCAACCCAAACACCCTTGTCCCAACCGGCAAAGCCCCCCGCGTTGAACCAGCGTAGATTAATGGCAAAAACCAGTACCATCATCATCGCGAACCAGAAATTCGGGATCGCAACACCCAGTTGGGTTGCGCCCATCACCGCGACATCACCGGGGCCACCCCGGCGTGCTGCGGCATATATCCCCGCCGGAAATGCAATGAGCGTTGAAATGGTCAGCGCATACAACGCGAGCGGCAAAGACACCCACAACCGGTCGGCAATCATTTCCGCAACCGGGGTGCGATACGTATAAGACGTGCCGAAATCCCCGCTGAGCATGCCACCAACCCAGTTCAGATATCGCGCCCATTTTGGCACATTCAGCCCCAGTTCGCTGCGCAGCGCGGCAACCGTGTCGGGCTGTGCGTTGATCCCCAGCATGAAACTCGCCGGGTCGCCCGGCGCAACCTCGATCACAAGGAATATGACCAGCGAGGCAACCGCCAGGCTGATCAGAAGCGACAACAGACGTTTGAGTGAATAACGCAGCATTGCAGACAGGTTAGGCCGTTGACCCAACCGGGTCCAGCGACCGGATGGGTTGATGGGCAACCTGCGGCCAACAATGTCGGGCCGCAGACAGGGTCATGGCGACTACTCTGCCCAGCTTACGGCCGTCAGGTCTGTCGCCTGTGTCGGTGCGTTCACCCAAAGGCCTTGTACTCCGGCCTTGGCAACCGTTGGAAACGCCAGCTCAAAGAGATACGCGTTGACGTAATCCTCCGAGAGGATCGTCTGTGCCTGCTGCAGCAACTCGGTCCGCTTGGCTTCGTCGGTGGTGCGGTTCAAATCGGCCATCAGATCCTGAAACGCCTTATTGTCATACTGAAAGTAATACTCAGGACGCGCATAGATACCGATGTCCATCGGTTCGGTATGGCTGATAATCGTCAACCCGAAATTCTTGCCGCGAAACACCGTTTCAAGCCATTGGGCCCATTCGACGTTGATGATTTCAGCGGTGATCCCGACCTCCGCCAACTGCGCTGCGACGATCTCGCCACCGCGTCGTGCGTAGGACGGTGGCGGCAGGTGCAGGGTGGTCTCAAACCCGTCTGCAAGGCCTGCTTCGGCCAGCAAGGCTTTGGCCTTCTCCGGGTCAAAGGCAGAATTACCGGTCAGGTCGACATAGGCAGGGTGATGCGGGGCAAAATGGGTGCCAATGGGCGTGCCAAGTCCGAACATCGCGCCGTCGATGATCGCCTGCCGGTCGATTGCATGCGCCAGTGCCTGACGAACCTTGATATCGTCAAAAGGTGGCTGCTTGTTGTTTGTCGAAAGGATCGTTTCGCCCTCGGTCGACCCGACAAGTACCTGAAAGCGCGACTCGGCTTCGAACTGCGGCAGATTTTCAGGCGCCGGAAAGCCTGCAAACACGTCCACGTCCTCGGCCATCACCGCTGCAAAGGCCGCCGTTGGATCGCTGATGAACTTGAACGTCGCAGTATCGAGCACCGCCGGCGTGCCCCAGTAGTCCGGGTTCTTGGCAACATCGACCTTGTCGCCCTGCACCCAGTCGACGAACTTGAACGCGCCGGTCCCGATCGGGTTGGTTTTGATGTTCTCGATACTCTCTGGCGCGACGATCACCGCGTCACCCCAGGCAAGGTTAAACAGGAACAGGCCATTGGGTTCGCTCAGTGTGATCTTGACAGTCAGCGGATCGACGACCTCCACCTCGGAGATCGCCGTGAACAGCGCCTTTTGTGCATTGGCGCTGTCTTCGGCACGGGCGCGATCAAGGCTGAACTTGACGTCTTCGGCGTCCATCGTCGTACCGTCATGAAATGTCACGCCGTCCCGCAACCGAAACGTATAGACCAGCCCATCATCCGAGATTTCCCAGCTTTCGGCCAAACCGGGCACAATCGAACCATCGCCCATAAAGCGCGTCAGACCTTCGAAAATGTTGGAATAGACCACCGAATCGATGGCGCCTGCGGCGGCGCTGGTCGGATCCAGATGAGGAGGTTCAAGTTGCAGTGCAACGGTCAGATTGGTTTGCGCCTGCGCCGCGCCCAAAGATGCGGCAAGGGCCATGGCGCTGGCAAAGGCCAGTCTGGAGATGGGTTTCATGTACTAACTCCCTGTCGGTAACGTGATGCCTTATGCGGCAATTCCGCTGCCATACTGGCCGAGATTCAGGGTTATACAAGCCTTTAGTGACGGCTCTCGACGAGCCGACGCACCAGCAGTGTTGCAGCCTGCGTCAGTTCGCTGATCACCCTTTAGCCAGGTGGCTTCCGAATATGGTTTCGGAATGCTCGGTCAGGTAGATGCGCAGCCATGGCGTAAAACGCTCGCCCTGCGCGCGGACTTCTTGCTGCAAGGCGGCAAAGCTGACCCAGCGAGTCTCCATCACTTCGTCGGGATTGGGCGTCACCGCCAGATCGTGCGGTGCATGCGCCAGAAAAACGTCGACAACCTCGTGTTCGATCAGACCACCACCAACATCCGCACGGTATTCGAGCGTCTGGCGGTACTCGGGTACAAGCCCGGTTATCCCCAGTTCCTGCTGTAAGCGTCGGACGGCACAATCCCCGGCATCCTCGCCCCATTTGGGATGCGTACAACAGGTATTCGCCCACAGACCGGGCGTGTGGTATTTCCCCAAGGCGCGGCGCTGGAGCAGTATGTCCTGCCCACGGATCACAAAGACCGACACGGCCATATGCCGGATGCCTTCGCGATGCGCAGTAAGCTTTTCGACAGTGGTCAGCGTCCCGTCGACCCAGGCGGGAATCAAATCAGTCATGGCTTGGTTTTCGGTCCGTTGCGGCAAGAAAGCCGTAGGTAGCGGGGCGTTCCCGCTCTGGCAAGCACCCTGCGCTAGGTTTCGCCGTCGCTCCAACAAGGTAGCAGGTCGCCCGGCGCCGGGCGCGCAAGATAGACGGCCCGTGCCACCGCCCGCGCGATGCAGAGTGCCGCCGCATGACCGATGTCGCGAATGTCACTTTCGGGCGCGCGCAACTGGCGACTGTTTGTGGATACCGCAAAGATAAGGTCTCCGTCGTTGGGCATATGGGACGGGACAATCGCCCGCGCGATCCCGTCATGTGCGACTGTTGCAATCCGCTTGGCCTGCGCCTTGGTCAGGCTGGCATCAGTGCCAACGACGCCGATGGCCGTATTGGCCAGTTGTGCAGCCGCGCCAGCCTTCCGGCTTTCAAAACTGCGACCTAGCCCACCACGCGGATCCGGGCCGAGCCCGCCAAATTCGCCATCAACTTCAAACGGAGCCGCCCAGAAATGCCGCTCTCCGGGCGTGGTAACGCTTCCGACCGGGTTCACAGCGATCAGGGCACCAACGGTGATTCCACTGTCCAGAACCAAAGATGCCGACCCAAGGCCGCCTTTCAGCATTCCGGTCAAGGCCCCCGTTCCCGCGCCAACAGTCCCAAGTTCAAAATCAGCCCGTGCGTCTGCCAACGCCGCCCGCCCGAGCGCCGGATATGGGTTTTCGCGCCAGTCCTTGTCGCCGCCGTTCAGCAGATCAAAGATAATTGCAGACGGCACCAACGGTATCCGCAGATGCAGCAGAGGAAAGCCCCGGCCCTGCTCACGCAGGCCAGACACCACCCCGGATGCAGCATCCAGTCCATAGGTCGAGCCACCGGAAAGGACGATCGCGTCAACCTGCGCAACCGACTTGTCCGGCTCCAGCAGATCTGTTTCGCGTGTCCCCGGCGCACCTCCCATGACGCAATATGAGCCCGTCAACTGATCTTGCCCGAGCAGAACCGTAGTGCCGGATTTTAAAGCCGGATCCTGCGCATTCCCAACCAGCAAACCCGGTACATCAGTGATAAGGTTCCGTGGACCGGGGGTCATGCGACTGTCCTCATCGCCAGAAGAAACCGCGCAAACCGGCCATTGGTCTGCAAACGCATCAGATGCAACGCCCGCCATCCACTTCCATGACAACGCCGGTGATCATGCTTGCTTCGTCCGAGCAGAGGTAGCAAGCGGCGTTCCCCATGTCTTCTGGTTGCGAGAATCGACCAAGGGGAATCGTCGACAAGAACTTGGCGCGCATCTCTGGCGTGTCTTCGCCCATGAAGGACTTGAGCAACGGGGTTTCTCCGGCGACCGGTGCCAGCGCGTTGACCCGAATGCCGTCGGGGGCCAGTTCCACCGCCATGGTCCGACTGGCCGTGATGACCCAACCTTTGGACGCATTGTACCAGTTGAGCTTGGGCCGCGGCGACAGACCCGCAGTTGAGGCAACGTTCAGAATAGCGCCCTGCCCCCGCGATTTCATATGCGGCACCAGCGCCCGCGCAGCGAGGTAGATCGACTTCATGTTGACCCGGAAAACCCGATCAAAGTCATCCTCGCTGATATCTTCCATCGGGGCAGGCAAATGCGTCACCCCGGCATTGTTGACAAGAATATCGACCTGACCAAAGCGTTCCAGCGCGCCGGTCGCCATGGCATCGACAGACGTACCATCCGCAACATCGACGGCCTGTGCAACCGCAAGGTCGCCGATTTCCGTAGCAAGGTCTGACGCCGCGTCGCCGTTGATATCCGCAATCATCACCCGCGCGCCTTCGGCGCAGAATTTGCGCACGATACCAGCGCCAAAGCCTGACGCTCCGCCTGTTACGATCGCGGTTTTGCCCTCAAGTCGCATCCGTGTCCCCCATGTCACCGGTCTGTCTGGCGGCACCGTAACAGCAAGCTGCGCGCTTTCACAATGTCACTCGTCAGGAACCGAGCCGCGCAACGCCTTGACCTCTCCGCGTGCTTTCTTGGCATGAAGACGGCGGCGCACGGAGCCCTTGGTCGGCTTGGTCGCGATGCGGCGTTTCGGGGCTGTCAGCGCACGGCGGATCAGATCGGCAAGGCGATCAAGCGCGATGTCGCGATTGCGGGCCTGGCTGCGAGTTTCATCGCACTGAATGATCAGCGCACCTTCCTTGGTCCAACGGCGCCCGGCCAAACGCTTTAGCCGCGATTTGGCAGCAGGCGGCAGAGACGGCGACCGGGCCGCCTCGAACCGCAATTCAACCGCAGTCGCGACCTTGTTCACGTTCTGCCCGCCCGGCCCCGAGGCACGCACGAAATTCTCGGTCAGTTCCCAATCCTGAATGGTGATATCTTCGTTTATCCGCAACATAACCCCTGCATACAGGCCCCGGCCCGATTCAAAAACCGGAATCAAAAAGGGACGCCCGAATATCCGGACGTCCCTTCGAAAGTCTTTCGGAGGCAGGGTCGGTCAGACCTTTGCCAGATCGCCTTGGGCGGATTGACCGCCGAGGACTGCCTTAGTGGGCAACCTCCCAAGCTGTTCCGACACCTCGCTCCAATACCTTTCTTGACACTGGATCACCTCCTTTTCCGTTGTTGACGTAGACCTCAGCTTGGCACGGGTCAACGAAATCGCAAAGAAAAATCGTCAGTGCGAAACAGGGGCCGACCTGAACCGCTCAGAAATCAGGCGGAAGGGGATCAGCGCGACCAACGCCAGAGAAAGCTTGACCATCCAGTCCGCCAGCGCGAGCGACATCCACAATGGCAGGGCCGGTCCAACACCCAACAAGGGCAGAACCTCGTTCGCCCAGCCGACATCGTTGGAAGGCTCTAGCCAGACAAGCCACGCAGAAAACGCGACGGTAAAAAACAGCGCCGTATCCACCGAAGACCCGACCAGCGTGGATACAAGCGGAGCCCGCCACCAACGCCCCTCGCGTAGGGCGGAAAAGATGCTGACATCCAGCAATTGCGCCAGCAGAAAGGCGATGCCAGAACCCAAAGCGATCCGCAGGGTGACCAGCGGGCCGAATTCACCAGCGATCTGGGTGCCGATCAGTGAACAGATGATGCCGACGATGAAGCCGGCCAGAACGACCTTGCGCGCCGCTTGCGCGCCGTAAATCCGGTTCATCAGGTCGGTGACCAAGAAAGCGAACGGATAAGTGAAGGCCCCCCAAGTCAGCCATTGGCCAAACAGGAACTGGACGAGAATGTTCGAGGCCACGACGATGGCGGCCATGGCAAGAATGCCGGGAATATGTGCGCGTGTCATTTGGATGCCCGTTTTTGCAAGGTTGCGGCGACTTGGCCCGCCAGATGGCAAGCACGGTGCGGTTAACGCTTTGCAGCTTGCAACGCAAGTCAATTGATCAGGGCGTATTCCACAAATTCTGTGCGTTGCAGGAACAGAAAGTTGTCATCTGCAACCATCGTCAGACGCACGCGGTCCTGCGTATCCGTCCAGATCGATATGCCCTCGAGGTTGTCATGTGTCCCGGTTGTTGTCTGCAGCTCCAACCGTTCGTCAACAGCGCTATCATCCGCAATCTGCCAGCTTCGCACCCTTGAGCGGAAGCCAAAGATGTTGAACGTCCGTTCAAGCAGGTAGAGGCGACCATCGGGGCCAAAATCCGCACCTACTGGAAGAAATGCACCATCGCTGGGCAGGCAGAACGGTTGCGTCCACACATCATCGTCCCAGCGATAGACTGGAATGTCGCCATTGTCGTCAAACGCCTGTTCTGGCATTGCCAACAGACGTCCGCGATCATCCATCGCCAACGCTTCGAACCCGCCATTCACCGGCAACTGACGAAATGCCCGAGGCCTGTGCAGGCTTTCGGACGCCTGATCGACCTGTCGGTAGCGCGACACGCGATGCACGCCTTCAAAGGACACATAGATCGTGCCGTTCGGCGCAACCACCAGCCCTTCGGAATCGCGAATCCTGCCAATGAGGGGGGCGCCGTTGTGCCCGCGCAATCGGGCTTTGCGAACAAGGTCTATGCCCTGTATCAACCCGTCCTGCCGCAGAACATTCGCAAACAGAATCCGCCCGCGGTCGGATATGACGGTCATCCGCTGTCCATCCGCCGACAATTCGATCCCCGATAGGCCACCGAACCAACGTTGCGACAATTCCCATTCAAACGAGCCAAGATACTCTGCCCGCATCCCCTCGGAACGGGCGGGAAGCGCGGCAAGTGTCAGGGCAAAGATCAGTTGGAGCGCAGGACCGAGGCGCATTGCTGAGGCAGATCGGCAAGGTAATATTCACGCCGTGGCTGAGGTTTGGGGGCGTTTGGATCTCGTGGTTTTGGCGGTGGCGGGCTGATGATATTGTTGACCCATTGTTGCGCTTCGGCACAGCCATCACCGCGTGGCGGTGGGTTCTGATCGGCACAGCCTGTTGCGCCCTTGGGACAGGAGAGGCGCACGTGGAAATGATAGTGGTGCCCCCACCATGGCCGCACCTTGCGCAGCCAACGGCGGCTCCCCTTGTTGTCCTTGCACATCTGCACCTTGGCGCCCGGAAACACAAAAATGCGCGCAACACGCTTGTCACGTGCTGCGGCCCGGATGATTTCGTGATGTGCGCGGCTCCAGCTGTCGTTGACATAGGCGCCCTTGGATCGCTGCATGGAAATCGACGAGATATTCTCGCGATTGCGCTGTGACAGGTTCAACCGCGAGGTCGGCAACATCCAGATATCAACATCCAGCCCAACCTGATGGCTGCGGTGTCCCGACGTCATCGGCCCGCCCCGTGGCTGGCTGATGTCCCCGATATAAAGTCCGTTCCATCCCGGTTGCTTGGCCGCGGTGCGGCTGAGGTCCTGGATGAAATCGATGGTTTCCGGGTGGCCCCAGTTACGATTGCGAGACAAGCGCATCGCCTGCCATGTGGGTCCGGTTTCCGGCAATTGCACCGCGCCCGCTACGCAGCCCTTGGAATAGCTGCCGTAAGACGCCGGCGCTTGGCGCGAGTTGGCGGATTTCGCGCCAAAAAGCTGCTTGGCCAGCGGTTCCGCCCCGACCGGCAGCGCCAGCACCACGCCCAGAAGAGCGGCCATGACACGCGAATAGGTCATTTGGAAAGATCTCCTTCGGGTTTTACCCAGACTAGCAGAACAAGACCGACAAGAAAGAGGGCAATAACCGGTGAAATGCCCAGCCGTGCGCTCCCCGTCCAAGCCGTGACCACACCGATCAGCGACGGCGCAATAAAGGCCGTCGCGCGACCGGATAGGCCATAAAGCCCAAAGTACTCGGTTGGCGACGCAGGGTCAGAATGGCGCACCATCAGGCTGCGGCTGGCAGATTGCACCACACCGCCCATGCCGCCGATCAAGACGCCACAGCCAAAGAAGACCAGATCCGGCAATGTCGAACCTTCTGGCAGCGGCATCCCGAAGAACTGTGTGCGTGACATGCTGATAATCACAACGCAAACCGCAATCAGGACCCAGATTGAGCCGATGATCACCGGCTTTGGACCCAAACGTTTGTCGACCTTGCCGCCCAAAAAGCTGAAGATCACTGACGAGATAAGCGCCATAATTCCGAAAATGCCAATCTGCGTGACTTCCCAATCAAGAACCAGCCCGGCATAGACGCCACCAAATCCGTAAAGCCCGTTCAATGCATCGCGATAGAACATCGACGAACCAAGATAGGCCGACAGGCTGAGGCGCTGACCAAGGCTGCGCACCAATCGGCCCAGATTGGAAAACGCATCCGTAACCTTTCCTCGCGGCCCGGTAACAGGCGGATCCCGCATCCACATGAAATAGGGGATCATGAACACCGCGTACCACAGGGCCGTGATCGGGCCGACAGCGCGTGTGCCTTCGCGTTGCGATGCATCCAGCCCGAACAACGGGTCAAGCCCAAGGATCGTCTTGCCGTTGCCCTGCTCGGCAAAGAACAACAACAAAATGAGCAGCGTGATGAAACCGCCAAGATATCCGAACGCAAAACCAGAGCCGGAAATTTCTCCGATCTCTTCGTCGCTACCCAAGTCCGGCAATTGCGAGTTGATAAAGATCAGCGCGTATTCCGCACCAATGAACCCGACACCAAAAGCAATCAGCCCCCACCACATGTTCGACCCGTCCGGTGCCGTGGTCCAGAGCGCGGCGGCGCCGACCACATACATAACCGAAAACGCTGCGATCCATGGAATGCGCCGCCCCGACGTATCCGCGAGCGCCCCCATGACTGGCGCCCCCAGCCCGATGATCAGCCCGGTAATTGTCAGGCACCAGGCCCAGACGGTCTGGGCCTTGGCATCCGCGGCCTGATCGCTGAGGCCCGTGGCTAGGTAATATTCGGCGGCAACGCTGGCGAAATATGGACCAAAGATGAAGGTGACCAACAGCGTGTGGTAAGGCTGGCTTGCCCAGTCAAAGAACCACCAGCCCCAGATACGCTTGCGCGTAGAGATTTCCGCCATACCTGCCCCGCCAGTTGTTGGTGCGATATGACAGGTGTTTCACCTGTCAATCAAGCGCATCCTGCATCGGAGGCCAGGGACGGGTCGCATCTGCCTGACACCATGCGGCGATCCACTCGGGCATTTCGGGCGAACGAACATCGGCCCTGTCCATATGGGCAAGCACCTGTTCAGGGGGAACAATCCCGTTCTTGTTGGTGACAGCCGAACGATAAAGAACATGGCTGGCGCATTCGCCGTTCTTTTTCCACATGGATTGCTCAAGATAAATGAACTTGTCATCCCAGCACACCGCACGGCTGCGCATCTCGAATTTCTCGAACCCTCGGATACGTCGACGAAAGCGGACTGTGCTGCCTGCCATTGTCAGGCCCCAGCGTTGGCCCGAGATGACCTTGACCAACCCGACTCGCTGGGCCGTCATGCTGCGTCCCAGATCATACAGCGTCATCGCCCGGCCATTATTCAGCTCAAGCCACATATCCAGATCCCAGGGCCAGCAGATATGGTGCGAAACATGGGTGCCCGTCAGCGGCAATGGCGGCAGCTTTCGCGCGATTAGCATATCCTTGATCAGACGAACGATGGGAAACATGGCAATCTCCTTTCTTTGAGTCCCGTCATTTGCCTGAGTGCATCGCGCGTCAACCACAACCCTGCGGCAGGGTTGCGCTTTTGTGAGCTTGTGCATAGGTGATAGCCGCTACCAGAGAGGATGCCCAATGCAGTCGTTTTTCCAAATCCTGATGCTGATCCTGGATGTGGTGCAGTTCTTTATCATTGCCCACGTCATTATGAGCTGGCTGATCAACTTTCAGGTGCTGAACCTGCATCAACCGCTTGTCGGGCAAATCTGGCAGATGCTGCAACGCATTCTCGAACCGATTTATGGCCCCGTACGCCGTATTCTACCACCGATGCAGGGCCTTGATCTGGCACCCCTCGTGGTTCTGCTGGGAATCTTTGCGCTGCGCATTATTCTGGTCAACAACGCTGCCGCGTTTTACTGACCCCGAACACACCACGGAAACCTGTGCATTCGGCTAGAAAGACCCGGGCGAACGCCTTGTTCCCATCTGTCTGATATGTGAAACTGCGCGCCACGAGCAGGCACAATATAACAAGTGAGGCAGGACGCATGTCCGACGCGGACCGGCTGTTGCGCGAGATATTCGGATTTGATGCGTTTCGCCCGGGTCAGGCCGAAATCGTCGAGGCCGTGACAGCGGGCGAAAACGTCCTCGCGATCATGCCCACGGGTGGCGGAAAATCCCTGTGCTTTCAGCTCCCTGCGCTGTCCCGCAGCGGTGTGACCGTGGTAATTTCCCCTTTGATAGCCTTGATGCGCGATCAGGTTCGGGCCTTGCAAGAAGCCGGGGTCTGCGCCGGGGCGCTGACGTCTGGCAACACACCCGAGGAAACCGACGCCGTTTGGCAGGCGCTAGAGCGCAACGAACTCAAACTTCTCTATATGGCCCCGGAACGTTTGGCTGCCGGATCCGCCATGGGAATGTTGCGTCGAATTGGTGTCAACCTGATCGCCGTTGACGAAGCCCATTGCGTCAGCCAGTGGGGCCATGATTTCCGGCCCGACTACTTGCGCATCGGCGAATTACGCCGCGCGCTGAACGTACCACTTGCTGCGTTCACGGCCACGGCGGATGCCGAAACCCGCGACGAAATCATCGAAAAGCTGTTTGACGGGGAACAACCTCGCAGTTTTCTGCGAGGTTTTGATCGGCCCAACATCCACCTCGCCTTCGCCGCCAAGAACAACCCGCGCCGTCAGATTCTGGACTTTGCCGGTGCACGACGCGGACAATCCGGTATCGTCTATTGCGGAACCCGCGCCAAGACCGAAGGGCTGGCCCAAGCCTTGCGCGAAGACGGTCACAGCGCCTGCCATTATCACGGCGGCATGGAGGCCGAAGACCGGCGGATCGTTGAAACCCGCTTTGCCCGCGAAGACGGCCTGATCGTCGTCGCAACCGTGGCCTTTGGCATGGGTATCGACAAACCGGACATCCGCTGGGTGGCCCACGCCGATCTGCCCAAGAGTATCGAAGCCTACTATCAGGAAATCGGCCGCGCCGGACGAGATGGCGCACCGGCGGAAACGATGACACTGTTTGGTTCCGACGATATCCGTCTGCGCCGCAGCCAGATCGACGAAGGGCTGGCTCCGCCAGAACGTCGCAGCGCCGATCATGCCCGGCTGAACGCGCTTTTGGGGCTTGCCGAGGCGCTGAAATGCCGTCGCCAGACGTTGTTGGGCTATTTCGGCGAAACATCCGAGCCTTGCGGATATTGCGACCTCTGCGACAGCCCGCCCGACGTGTTTGATGGCACCACCGCAGTGCGCAAGGCGTTGTCGGCGATCCTGCGCACCGAGGAATGGTTCGGAGCCGGGCACCTGATCGACATCCTGATCGGGGCCGATACCGACAAGATCCGCACCCGCAGACACGACCAGTTGCCAACTTATGGCTGCGGCAAGGAATACGACAAACGGCAATGGCAGGCCGTGTTCCGGCAGATGATGGGACATGACCTTGTGCGGCCGGATCCGGAACGGCACGGCGCGCTTCGCATGACCGAAGCTGCACGCCCGATCCTGCGCGACGAAGCCACGATAGATCTGCGCCGTGACACCATCCGCAAGGCCGATCGCCGCCCTGCTGTAAAGACACTGGTCTCTGACGAAGACGCCCCGCTGCTTTCCGCGCTCAAGGCCAAACGCCGTGCGCTTGCCGAGGCTGCACGTGTACCGGCCTATGTCATTTTCACTGACCGCACGCTGATCGAAATGGCCGAAACACGCCCTGACAATCTTGATGCAATGGCCGGTATCTCTGGCGTCGGCGCAAAAAAGCTGGAGCGCTACGGCACGACGTTTCTTGAGGTCATCACCGGGGCGACCGAACCCGTTCATCCTGTTCGGCGTAAGTTGGCGGGGCATGACGCCGGATCGCTTTATGACAGGTTGCTCGCCGTGCAGGCCGATCTGGCCCGCGGCGAGGGTGGCATCGACAAGCCGCTCAGTTGCTCGGCGTCGCAGCTCGCAAAGGTCGCACAGATGCGGCCCGACGACGAAAACGGGCTCGAACGGTTGTTGGGAGAGCGGCGCGCGGAGCGTTTTGGCGCGGCCTTTCTCGGTGTATTGCGGGCGGCCGTGTAAGAGTTGAAAAGGAATTTGGAATGCTGATCGTCATATCACCCGCAAAGCGGCTGGACTGGGCAGAGCGCGACATAGCCGCGACCACGCCGGCATTTCAGGACGATGCCATTCGGCTGGCCCGCACAGCGCGCAATCTGACGTTGGGTGATCTGCAAAAACTAATGAGTCTGAGCCCCGATCTGGCCCGCCTGAATCGCGACCGATATCGTGACTTTTCCGATGCCCCAGACGCCGAGCTGACTCGCCCAGCTGCGCTGGCGTTCGCTGGCGACACCTATCAGGGGCTCGAAGCTGCCTCATTGGACGCCGACGAGCTTGCTTGGGCACAGGATCATCTGCGGATTCTTTCAGGGCTTTACGGTGTTTTGCGCCCGCTGGATGCGATTCAGCCCTATCGTTTGGAAATGGGCAGCAGGCTCAAGACGCGGCGTGGAAAATCGCTCTATGAATATTGGCGCGATCAGCTGTCAAAAGCTCTGAACGTGCAGGCCGAACAGGTCGGGACAGAGATTCTCGTGAATTGCGCAAGTCAGGAATACTTCGGTGCAGTGGACCCAAAGGCGCTGAAGCTTCGGGTAATCACACCGGTTTTCATGGAAGATAAGAGCGGCACACCCAAGATCGTCAGCTTCTTCGCCAAAAAGGCCCGCGGAGCGATGGCGCGTTACGTCGTACAAAACCGCCTGACCGAACCGTATGCCCTCATCGAGTTTGACAGCGGCGGCTACCAGTATCAGCCGGACCTGTCAGAACCTGATCGCCCGGTCTTTCTGCGCCCCTACGACAACAGCTGATCGCTCAACCCGGGTCTCGCCTCTTACGCGGATTGCTGCACCGGCAAGGCAGGTTGCACTTCGGTCGGACAGTGTTTGGCAACCTGCTCGTGGATCGACGCCTTGCGCAATGGCTTGGTCATGTAATGATCCAGCCCCGCCGAGAGAATCCCGTCTGAATCTCCATCCATCGCATGCGCCGTCAGTGCAATGATCGGCACATGCCCACCGCTTGCCTGCTCCAGTTTGCGTATCTCGCGGGTCGCTTCCTTGCCATCCATCTTGGGCATGGAAATATCCATAAAGATCATGTCGGGCATAAATTCAGTATATGCCTGCACAGCCTCGATGCCATTATTCGCAAATCGAAGTTCGATATTCAGGTCCTTGACCATCTTGCGCAGCACAAGCTGATTAGTCTTGTTGTCCTCGGCCGCCAACACCCGCATGACACGGATCGCGGCCGTTTGCGGCGGCTCCTCTTCGGTCTGTCCCGTGTCAACCGCCGTCTCCACGGCAATAGGCGCAGCATCGGCGCCAGCGTCGGCGAATGGCGCTAGCTCCTCCAAAGGCACGATATGCAACCGCCGTCCATCAGCGGATTTTGGCGCGGATTTGGTGAGAGTATCGTCAACGGGGTCAGGTTCGGCTGGCAGTATTTCGTCACCGTCACTCTGCAGCGCTGCAAGGGCGGCATAAAGCGCCTGACGCGGATATGGCTTTTGCAGCAAACCCTGGACGTGCCGAAAAGACGGATCACTTTGGGCAAAACTGGCGCTGGAACTGAGCAAAAGGAATGGCACATCAGCCCACTCCTCGGCGCGGATCGCCTCAACCAGTTCCAGCCCATCCATTCCGGGCATGGTGTGATCACACACGACCAGATCAATGTCCGCAGACATGTGCTTCATCGCTTCGCCCCCAGAGGCGCAACAGGTGACTTTCAGCCCCAATTGGCTCATCTGCTTTTCCAGCACTGCCCGGTTAATATCTTGATCGTCGACGAGCAAAACATGAACCAGATTGCCCGGCAGCATGGGTGGACCGTCCTCGGACGCGCCCGCCCGGTCCAGCGTGATACGGAACCCAAAGCACGATCCCTTGCCTGCTTCGCTTACAACCCAGATTTCACCATTCATCAGCTTGATCAGTCGCTGAGTGATCGCGAGCCCCAAACCAGTACCTTCGAACTGGCGGTTCTGCTCGTCTTCGACCTGATTGAACTCGCCAAATATATGATCAACCTTGCTTGCGGGAATGCCGATCCCGGTATCTTCGATCGCTACATGAATCGCACTGCTTCTGCCGTTCTGATCCGGAATACCGGTCACGCGAATCAAGACATGGCCCGATGACGTGAATTTCAGCGCATTGCCGACAAGATTTGTCAGAACCTGACGCATACGCCCGGGATCGCCAACAAATTGCGTTGGCAGGAACAGATCGTAGTCCAGCAGAAGCGCCAGACCCTTGTCCCGCGCGATCGGCTGCAAGAGCAACACGACCTCATGCATACAGCGCTCCAGATCGAACGCCTCGGGGTGCAGTTTCAGCTTGTCCGCCTCGATCTTGGAGTAATCCAGCACGTCGTTGATGATGACCAGCAGCGCCTCGCCCGAACTCTTGATAGTGTTCACATAAAGCCGTTGCTCTTCGTCAAGCGGCGTATCGGTGAGCAGATCGGCCATCCCAACCACACCATTCATCGGGGTCCGGATCTCGTGGCTCATGTTTGCGAGAAAGGCGGACTTGGCGCGATTGGCTGCTTCTGCCCGCCGCCTGGCCGTTTTCAGCTGTGCTTCATATTCAACAGTCGAGGTGATGTTAAGCGCCAGACTGACCACGTCGCCGCCTTGCCCCCGCTGGTCGATCAGCTTGATGTATTGATTGTTCCACATCCGCATGATGATCGGTTCGGGATTTGGTTGCAGCCAACGCTCGGCCATCATCGCGCGCCAATCGTCCGGGCTGCGCTCTTCGGTGTTGACCAGCCCCTCATCGGTCAAAAGCTGCAAAATGCGCATATAGTTTACACCCGGCCCGACCTCTTCAAGCCCGTCAAACGCGCTGATATAGGCGGAATTGGCGCCGATAAGAACATCGCTAGTATCAAAGAAGGCAAAACCATCCTGTATGGTTTGGATCGAATGCCACAGGCGACGTTCGGCGATTTCGACCTTTTCATGCGCCACGGTCAGGTCGGATTTCACCTTTTCGTTTTCGTTCCGAACCGTCGCGACCTCGGCCTGTGTTTCGCCAATCTGCCGTGTCAGGGCCAACGCGTGGCGCCCCAGCTTTCGGTTGGCGGCAGTCAGCTCCGCCTGTTTGAGTTCAAGCAGGCGTTCGGCAGCAAGACGCGACCGCCGTTCGTCGGCAAGTTTATTGGCAAGACTCATGCTTGCAAGGCTCCGCAACTGGCCCTGAAAGGGCGATTTTGACTCAGCATCAGCGAACACGGTGAACAAGTGTTTAAGGCGCGCAACTTCCGGGGAATCGTTGCCAGCGCTACCTTGGCCATGGCACTTTGCAGAAAACATCGGGAGACTGTCATGCGGTATCTGCGGCACGTGATCGGAATTGCTCTGGTGCTCTGGCTTGGTGCTTCGACAATAGCGCACGCACAGCAATCGATTCCTGATTTCAGGTATGTCGCCACGCAGGACATGGACTTCTATGGGGCCGATCTGGACCCGCTGTTTGATACAGATCTGCAAAGCTGCGTGCGCGCGTGTTCTGCGCAAACCGATTGTGCCGCGTTCACGTTCAACGCCCGATCAAATGCCTGTTTCCCCAAACGCGAGGTCAGCGAACAACGACCGTATCAAGGCGCGATTTCAGTGGCCCGTATCCCCGCTGACCCCACTCTGCTCGACCAAGCCGCGTCGCGCCGTGCGGCGTTGCCGTTTCTGGCCCAGGACGACTGGACCCGGGCGAAGGATCAGGGTCGTACGCTCGGCCTGCGAAACCCGACAGGCGGGCAGGACCCCGCGACACTCATTGAGTCAGCGCGGGCGCGCATCGCCGAAGGCAAGATCAGCCAAGCCGCCACGCTGACCGCCATGGCCGTATCACTCACCGATCGCGGCGACCTATGGACCGACTATGCCCGCCTGCTGCTGGCCATCAAGACCGAGAATTCGCGCGATGCCCGCGCCCTTGCCGACCGCGCGCTCAGTGCCGCGCTGAATGGGTATCTTCGCGCGTATGAGGAAGCCCAGCAGGCCCAAGCACTTCTGATCCTGTCCAACGCATTGGACAGGTCTGGCCGAGGCCGTGACATGATCCCGACGCTCAGGCTGGCACAAAGTCTTCAGCCAAACAGCGCCGTCACCGCCGCGTTGGAACGAGCCGTTGCGCAATATGGTTTTCGCATCACCGACAGCACCGTTGAAAGCGATTCGGCCAGCCCCCGGATATGCGCACAGTTCTCTGAACCTCTGGCACGCGCAGAGGTCGATTATGAGCCATTCGTACGGCTGCCCCAATCGGATTTGGTGGTGCAGGCTGATGGCGACCAGCTTTGTATCGGCGGCGTAACCCATGGCACCCGTTATCGGATTACCCTTCGCGCGGGGCTTCCTGCGGCAAGTGGCGAGACCCTGTTCAAGGATGTCGAGCTGACCCATTATGTCCGCGACCGCGCACGTTCTGTCCGGTTTCCCGGTCGCACCTATGTGTTGCCCAAGACTGCCGATGCCGCGCTGCCCGTCGAAACCGTGAACGTCAGCACCCTTGATCTGCGCTTACGTCGGATCAGCGACCGCAACCTGTTGCGCGCGGTGCAGGATGGCTATTTCGGGCGCCCGCTGTCGCAATGGCAGGATCAGGCCTTTGCAAGCGAAATCGCCGAAGAGGTCTGGACCGGCACCGCCGAGGTTGGTGACACGCTCAACAGTGACATGACCACGCGCCTGCCGCTGGACGATGCGATTGCCGGCCAGCCCGCTGGCATCTTTGCGCTGTCCGCACGGGTTCCGGGGGCTGATCCATATGACGATCCCGGCGCAACGCAATGGCTCGTGCTGTCTGATCTGGGCATCAGCAGCATGTCGGGCACGGACGGGTTGCACGTAACGCTGCGCGGATTGTCCGACGCAGCAGCGCGCGCAGAGGTCGAGGTGATGCTGATCTCGCGTGCCAATGCTGTGCTCGCCCGCGAAACCACGGATGCACAAGGCTATGTCCAATTTGACGCGGGCCTGACGCGCGGAACCGGTGCCGCTGCACCCGCCCTGATCCTCGCCCAAGGGGCCGCAGGAGATATCGGGTTTCTGTCCTTGACCGATCCCGGCTTTGACCTGTCGGATCGGGGTGTGGAGGGCCGCGCACCGTCCGGACCAATTGATGTCTTTCTGGCAACTGACCGGGGTGCATATCGCGCAGGCGAAACCATCCATGTCACGGCGTTGACACGCGATGCAGAAGCCAAAGCGATTGAGGGGCTGCCGCTGACCGTGATCCTGTCGCGACCGGATGGAGTAGAGTATGCCCGCCAACTGTCCGAGGGCGGTGTCGCCGGTGGTCATGTATATTCCCTGCCGATTGCGGCGGATGCCCCGCGCGGGACTTGGCAGGTGGACATCAAGACCGATCCAAAGGGTCCCGCATTGGCCAGCCAACCTGTATTGGTCGAGGATTTTCTTCCGGAACGGATCGATTTCGATCTCGCGCTGACCCCGTCGCCCCTGCGCGCGGGTGAATCCCCACTGTTGCATACCGACGCCCGCTATCTTTTTGGCGCGCCTGGGTCCGATCTGACAATCGAAGGCCAGGCAACCTTGCGCGCGGCCTCGCGGGTAGAAGCATGGCCCGGATATCGCTTTGGTCGGCATGATGAACAAGGCGAGCCTGCCAGCAGTGCCTTTGGCGATCAACGAACCGATGCAGAGGGCGCAGCCTCTGTTGCCCTAGACCTGCCGGGCCTTGCGACAAGCAATCAGCCGATGGAATTGACGGTGACAACCCGGCTTGCCGATGGTGCCGCGCGCCCGGTCGAGCGGCAGATCACCGCGCCGGTCCACCCGGACAGCGCGGTCATCGGTATCAAACCACTGTTTGACGATGTCGTGGCCGAAGGCACCGAAGCCGCGTTTGACGTAATCGTTCTGACCCCCGACCTGACCCCAACCGCGATGAACGTGCGCTGGACACTGAACCGGATCGAAACGCGCTATCAGTGGTATCAGCTTTACGGCAATTGGAATTGGGAGCCGACAACGCGGCGTACCCGCATTGCCACGGGTGAGGCGATGATTGACGGGCCATTCACCCTGTCCGAGCCAGTGGATTGGGGCGAATACGAGTTGGTTGTCGAGCGGCTCGACGGCCCGTATGCCGCCGCATCCGTCGATTTCCACGCAGGCTGGTACGCGTCTGCGGATGCGACCACGACTCCGGATCGGCTCGATCTCTCGCTCGATCAGGACAGCTATCGCCCCGGTGACACGGCACGCCTGCGCATTGTTCCGCGTGCGGCGGGCACGGCGCTGATCACGGTGATGTCCAACCATGTGATCCACCGGCAGGCGGTCGAGGTCGAGGCCGGTGAAACCGTCATTCCACTCACCGTCACCAATGATTGGGGCACAGGTGCCTATGTCAGCGCAACCGTCCTGCGACCGATGGATGTGTCCTCCGGGCGCAACCCTGCTCGCGCGATCGGACTGGTCCATGCGGATATCGAACCTGTGGGCAAGGTGCTGGACGTGGTCATTAATGTGCCGGAAACGACTGACCCGCGCCAAACCCACCGGACCCGCATCACCGTCAACGGCGCTGAACCGGACGATGAGGTTTGGCTGACACTGGCCGCCGTCGACCTCGGTATCCTCAACCTCACCGGCTTTCAAAGTCCGGACCCCGCAGGCCACTATTTTGGCCAACGCCAACTGGGTATGGAACTGCGCGATATCTATGGCCGCCTGATCGATGGCATGAACGGGGCCCTTGGCACCGTGCGTTCGGGTGGCGACAACGGCGCGGGATTGCGCATGCAATCGCCACCGCCGACACAGGAATTAATGGCAGAATTTTCGGGGCCGATCCGAGTCGGCCCGAACGGCGAGGCGTTTGTCGATCTCGATCTGCCTGCGTTCAATGGCACCGTTCGGCTGATGGCCATCGCATGGTCAGACAATGCCATCGGTCAGGCCCAGGCCGACATGCTGGTACGTGATCCTGTCGTCGTCACGGCCACCCTTCCAAACTTTCTCGCGCCGGGCGACACCAGCCGCATCCGCCTTGACGTCGTGCATGCGGATGGCCCCGCCGGAGACATGCGCCTGATGCTAGAAACATCCGGGGCAGCGCTGGAACTGGATAGCAGCCCCGGTAACTTTGTGCTTGCCCAAGGAGGCAAAACCGATTTTCAGGTGCCCGTCACGGCGCACACGGTGGGCGACCCGACTGTTGATGTGATCTTGACCACGCTCGATGGGCGCGAACTGCGCCAAAGCCTGACCCTGCCCATACGCGCCAACGATCCCGTCACGGCGCAAACGCGGCGCTTTTCGCTTGCTGCCGGGCAAAGCTTTGACTTTTCCAGCGATGTCTTTGCCAACCTGCGCGCCGGTACGGGCGAGGCCATTCTATCTGCCGGGCCGCTTGCCCGCTTTGACGCCCCCGGCTTGCTCGCGACGCTGGATCGCTATCCCTATGGATGCACCGAACAAGTCACATCGCAGGCCCTGCCCCTGCTCTATATGTCCTCTGTGGCCGAGGCTGTCGGGCTGGGTGATGGATCGGCGGTCGATGCCCGGATCAATGCTGCCATTTCACGGATCATGACGCGGCAGACCAACAATGGTGCCTTTGGTCTGTGGCGCGCCGAATCCGGTGACTTCTGGCTTGATGCCTATGTCTCCGATTTCCTCAGCCGCGCTCGGGCCACCGGTCACACGGTGAGTGACCGGGCCTTCCAACTCGCGATGGACAACTTGCGCAACCGCATCAACTATGCGCCCGATTTTGACAGTGGCGGTCAGGACATTGCCTATGCCCTGATGGTGCTGGCCCGCGAAGGTCTCGCCGCGATGGGGGACTTGCGGTACTATGCCGACGTCAAGGCCGACGCGTTCGCGACCCCACTGGCTGCCGCGCAACTGGCTGCCGCGCTGGCTTACTATGGCGATCAACCGCGTGCAGATGCGATGTTCGCCCGCGCAGCCCGGATGACCGAGACGCGTCAGCGCAATCCGCTGCTGTGGCGCGCCGATTACGGCACGGGGCTACGCGATACCGCGGGTGTTCTTGCCCTCGCCGCCGAAGCCGGCAGCGACGCCATCAACATCGCAGACCTGACGCGACAGATTACCGGAACCGATGCGCCGCTATCGACGCAAGAGGCCGCCTGGTCGCTCTTGGCTGCGCAAGCTCTCATCGCATCACCGGAACAATCCGGTCTGCGCGTCAACGGCGCATCGGTGGCAGGCCCGTTTGTACAGGTGCTGAATGCGGATAGTGCGCAGTCAGAGATGACGATCACCTCCGCTAGCGGGGGCGATACTGACATTACACTGACCACGCTGGGCGTGCCCCAAACGCCACCGCCCGCAGGCGGCACCGGCTATGGCATAACCCGCAGTTATTATACCATGGACGGCGCGCCGATTGAGCGGAATACCATGGCCGTTGGTGACCGGTTTGTGACCGTTCTCCGCGTCAATCCATTCGAAGACTCCGCCGCCCGGTTGATGATCAACGATCCGTTGCCAGCCGGGATCGAGATCGACAACCCCAGCCTGCTGCGCTCGGGCGATGTGGCAGCGCTTGACTGGTTGTCACTGTCCGAGGCCACACATACCGAATTCCGCAGTGATCGCTTCCTCGCCGCAGTTGACATGCGCACATCGGGCACCGTCACTCTGGCTTATGTGGCACGCGCGGTAACGCCGGGCGACTTTCACCACCCGGCGGCGTCGGTCGAAGACATGTACCGGCCCCGGTTTCGCGCCCGCACAGCAACTGGCCGGATGACCGTCACCAGATGAGAAGCTGTGCTCTCTTTGCGGTAGTGGCGATGCTCTTTGCCGCTGCGGCCCTGCGCGACCATGTTGACGCGTGGATAGATGCGACTGATTTGCCACCGACTTTGGCAGATACCTCGGTTGAAATCCGGGACCGGACCGGAAAGCTGCTGCGGGCCTACACGGTCGGTGACGGCATCTGGCGTCTCGCGCCGACGTTATCGGCCGTGGGTGACACCTTTCTGGCCATGCTCGTTCGGTACGAAGACAAACGTTTCTGGCAGCACCACGGCATTGATCCTTTGGCCATGTCGCGCGCCGCTGCACAGGCGGTCTGGAATGGGCGGACGATCTCGGGTGGATCGACTCTGACAATGCAGGTTGCACGGCTGATCGAAGATGGCAGCACCGGGAAATGGGCGGGCAAGCTGCGCCAAATCCGTCTGGCGCTAGCACTCGAACGGCATCTGACCAAGGATCAGATCCTCACACTTTATCTGACCCATGCGCCCTACGGGGGGAACCTCGAAGGCATCCGGGCCGCAACGCTCGCCTGGCTCGGCAAGGAACCGCACCGTCTGACGCCTGCCGAGTCCGCACTGCTGGTGGCTTTGCCCCAATCGCCCGAAGCCCGCCGCCCGGATCGGCACCCTGAGAGGGCCAAGGCCGCGCGCGACCGGGTGCTGACCCGTATGGCAGGGGCCGAAATCCTACCGCAGCATCAGGTGCGTTCCGCGCAACACGCCCGCATTCCTCGGCACATCCGCCCATTTCCCCAACTGGCCGCACATCTGGCGGATCGTGTACGCGGTTCATCACCGGACAAGCAACGCCATGACCTGACGATCGATGCACACCTGCAGGCATCACTGGAACCGATCCTTGCCCAAGCCGCTCGGCGCTCTGGGTCACGCACCTCTGCCGCACTGGTCGTGGCGGATCATCAAACCGGAGAAATTCTCGCCTCAATCGGCTCTCCCTCCTATGACAATGCGCAAGGGAGACAGGGGTTTGTGGATATGACGCAGGCCATCCGTTCGCCGGGATCGACGCTAAAGCCATTGATCTACGGGCTCGCCTTTGATCAGGGGCTGGTGCATCCCGAAACCCTGATCCATGACGGGCCCGTGCAATTTGGTCGCTATGCCCCGCGCAATTTCGATGGGCAGTTTCGCGGTGACATCCGGGTGCGCGAGGCGCTGCAAAACTCGCTGAACATCCCGGTGATCAAGCTGACCAACGAATTGGGTCCCGCACGGATCATGGATGCGCTATCGCGCACGGGGGCAGATGCGCGGTTGCCGGGCGGCGCGCCGGGGCTGGCGATTGCGCTCGGTGGTGTCGGAATCAACCTGCAGGATCTGGTGCAACTCTATGCGGCGCTGGCACAGGGCGGGCATGGCCACGGTCTTCGCACGCGGCTGCATGACGAGGCACCGCATACTAATCGTGCAATTTCGGATGTCGCCGCTTGGCACGTGGGTGACATTCTGGCAGGTCTTGCGCCCCCTCCCGGTGCACCGCGTGGGGCGCTGGCCTACAAAACCGGTACGTCTTATGGTCACCGCGATGCCTGGGCGATTGGCTATGATGGGCGGCATGTGATCGGCGTGTGGCTGGGCCGCGCCGATGGCACTCCGGTTCCCGGCGCCTTTGGTGGCGATCTTGCGGCCCCGCTGCTGTTTCGTGCCTTTGGACGGCTCAAGCCCGACTTTGAACCTCTGCCTCCGCCGCCACCCGCGACTTTGATCATGGGGGCTGCCGGGTTGCCTCAGCCGCTCCAGCGGTTTCGTCCGCGTGGCGCCCGTTTCACCGAGGCTCCCGATGCACCAAAGCTGCTCTTTCCGCCGGATGGCGCCATTCTGGACAGGGCCGGGGAAACTGTTACGCTCAAGGTTCGCGGCGGACGCGCACCCTTTCTGGTGCTGGCCAATGGACAACCGGTGGCCAAGGGGCAGCGCCGCAGCGAATTCGATATTCCCAACCCCGGTACCGGATATTCCACGCTGGTTATCGTCGATGGGGCCGGCCAGTCTGACCGGGTGACGGTCCGGCTGGATTAAAACGTTGAGACAATCGGGAGGATAGCAACGTGAAAACAAGACAAACTCTGGCCCTGTGCCTGATCTGTATCGGTGGCACGGCGGCAGCTGAATGCGCAAGCGACGCCCAGATCGACGCCTATGTTGCGGACTACACCAGCAACACACCGGCAAAGGCGCTGGCCGCCGGTGGCAGTATGGACGACGCGCTTTGCACCCAAGCCAAGCTGGTCAAAGCCCTCACGGCGCATATGGGTCCAGTTGTCGGCTACAAGGCCGGGCTGACAAGCAAACCGGCACAGGAACGCTTTGGCGTGACCGAACCGGTTCAGGGCGTGCTGTTTCGCGACATGATGCTGCAAGACGGTGCCGAAGTGCCAGAGAAATGGGGCGCGCGCCCAGTGTTCGAGGCTGATCTGCTCCTCGTGGTCGGCAGCGGTGCGATCAATGATGCGACCACTGCGGAAGAGGCCATGCCCTATATCTCGGCCGTTCGCCCGTTCATTGAACTGCCTGATTTGTCCGTTGCCGAGGGCGAGCCGATCACTGGAGTCACCCTGACAGCCAGTGCCGTCGCCCCGAAACTGGGCGTGATGGGTGCGGAAATCCCGGTTGGTGATCCCGGCGCGATGTACACCGCACTTGGGACGATGATGGTGACGCTATCGGCCGCCGATGGTGAGGTTCTGGCGCAGGCACCGGGCGAAGCGGTGCTGGGCCATCCGGTCAATTCCGCGATCTGGCTAATGTCCAAGGGCATTGCGCTGAAACCCGGTGATCTGGTTTCAGTTGGGTCATTTGGCCCGCTGGTGCCACCGGTCAAAGGCAAGGGTGGTGCGTCGGTCCAGTATTCAGGACTTCCCGGCGATCCAACGGTCAGCGTCACGTTCAAGTAATACGGCTAGGGCGGCGTCAGCGCCGCCCTTCGCGCAACCAGCCGCCGACGATCAACGCCGACGCCAAGAGCAGCACAAGCCATGCGGGCAACAATGGCGATTGCGTCACATCGCGGGTTTCATACGCTCCGCGCGGGGTCAGACCGATCCACCCGCGTCCAGCGGCGGGGCGACCCTCGCGAACGTTGCGGATGCTGGGCAGCCCTTCCTCAAGCCGAAATATTCCACCGCGCAACGGCGCGATTGCCGGTTCCAGCAGGTCGGCGGTGGCTATGGTTTGCTCAAACTCACGCGGTGCAGCCGGGCCAAGGCCGATCACCGCCTCGTGGTCGCCTTCGGCAAGGTGATAGAGGCCAATTTCCGGGCCATCATACAGCGCCTCGAACCGGCCTGATGACACCTCCTCCAATGGCACCTCTGTGGTTGTACCGTCAGGCCGCGTCACAGTCACCGCCCCGGCTTCCTCTGACAGTGTTCGGCGAATGATACGCATGTTTTGACCCGTGGCTTCGGCCCACAGCGCCTCTTCCTCTAGCTCCGGTTCCTTCATCATCCAATGCGCCAACCGACGCAGCAATTCCAGTTGCGGCCCGCCGCCTTCATATCCCCGGCTCCACAACCACGCATGATCAGAGGCCAGCATTGCCACGCGCCCTTCACCCACTCGGTCAAGGATCAGCAACGGGCGCTCATCAATGCCGTTCATCAGAACTTTGCCAGCTTGCGGGTCCACATCGATCTGGCGCAGCCAGGACCCCCAGCTGTCCTCGCCCTGCAAATCCGCCGTCACCGGATGACGCGCGCCCACGTCGGTCACAACAGGGCGGTATTTTTCCTCGACCACCCGTGCGCTTGGTTCGGCGGGCAGCACACGCGCCAGCGGCGAGCGATAGATGCTGTCGGCCCCGGCAAAATCCGGTCCTGCGGCGACCAGAACCGCGCCCCCTTTGGTGACGTAATCGGCAACATTATCCAGATAGATCGCCGGGAGGATGCCGCGCCGCTTGTATCGATCAAAAATGATCAGGTCGAAATCGTCGATTTTTTCAAGAAACAGCTCGCGGGTCGGGAAGGCGATCAACGACAGCTCTCCAACCGGTACGCCATCCTGTTTTTCCGGTGGGCGCAGGATGGTGAAGTGGACCAGATCGACGGAACTGTCTGACTTCAGCAGGTTGCGCCATGTGCGCCCCCCCGGATGCGGCTCGCCCGATACCAAAAGGACCCGCAAGCGGTCGCGCACCCCATTCATCTGGATCAGCGCCGTGTTGTTGCGATCCGTAATCTCGCCATCCGATTCAGGTACGGTAAACTGGATCACGTTGCGTCCACCGTGGGGCAGTGTGACCGGCAATTCGATGTCCTGCCCGACCGGCACGCTAAAGCTCTGTGGCTCGCCGCCATCCACTGATATATCTAGCGTCGCGGTGCCATCAGAAAGTGGCGCAGCACCACTGTCCTCGATCCGCAAGGTCAGCGTGACCGCCTCGCCGATGATGGCAAATGCAGGCGCATTGCGCACGATCAACCGCCGGTCCCAGTCGGTTTCCCGCCCCGTCATCAACAGATGCATTGGGGCGGCAACCTCAGGCATGCTGTCCATGTCATGAACCCGCCCGTCGCTGAGCGCGATGATCCCCGCCACACGCGCGCTCGGTTCCTCTGCGAGCACGGCTGACAAGGCCCCCATCAATTCGGTTCCTGCATCGCCTTCGCCATCGCGCACCGTAACCCGGCGCAGTTCTGTATTCGGACGTGCGGCGATTTCAGCGGCCAATTCTTCCACCGCCTCTTCCATCTGCGCAGGCCGATCCGAGAGCATCTGGCTGGCGCTCTGATCCTCGATCATGACCAAAATGTCGGTCAACGGCGCGCGATCTTCGACCTGATAGGCCGGTCCGGCCAGCGCGCCCAAAAGCACCAGCGCCGCAAGCGTTCGGTAGCCCCACCCTGACAACCCGCGCCACAGGGCCAGACTCACTCCGGCCAGCGCCAGCGCCGCGAGCACGGCAATCGCGATCCAGGGAATCAGCGGATCAAAGACAACAGAACCCGTCATTGGCCCAACCTGTCCAAAAGTGCGGGCACATGCACCTGATCGGATTTGTAGTTTCCGGTCAGCACGTGCATCATCAGATTAACTCCGAACCGATTGGCCAACTCGCGCTGCCGCTCGCCCGCAAATCCGCGCCCCACCGGCAATAGAGGACGCCCGTTGCCATCTACGGCCCATGCGGCGGCCCAGTCATTGCCGCCGATGACCACCGGCGTCACACCATCGTTTAGGTTGCGAAACGGCATGCCCTCGATCTGTTCGGCGTCGGGCGCCGCCGCCTCGACCCAAAGTTCTCGGCTGGTGTGGCGACCCGGAAAATCCTGCAAAAGGTAAAACGTACGGGTCAGCACGTGATCAGGCGGCAAGGGTTCAAGCGGCGGCACGTCCAGAGGCGCCGCCAGTTGCTGCAGTTTGCGCCCATTCGGGCTGGCCGCGCCAAAGCGGGCTATGTCTGCGTCGCGCGTGTCAAACAGGATCATCCCACCGGAACGCAGGTATTCGTTGATTCGCGCATAAGCCTCGGCCGACGGGGTCGGTTGATCCGGTGTGATCGGCCAGTAGAGCATCGGAAAGAACGCCAGCTCATCCCGCTCCAGATCGACGCCCACAGGGTTGGCAGGCTCGATTGACGTGCGAAAGAACAGCGTTTCCGACAACCCGCGCAATCCGGCCTGAGCGACGCGATCAAGTTCGGCATCGCCGGTCAGCACATGCGCCAGCACCAGTTCGCTGGTCGCAGCAATTGCAAACGCATCATCGTCTTCCTGCGCCTGTCCGGGCAGCGGTTGCAGTAGCATCAGCGCGCCAGCAAAGACAGCGGCCGCGCGGGAGAGGCCAAGACGTCCGGACAATGCCAGAGAGGCAATCACATCCACCGCCAGCAGAACCAGCGCAAGACCCAGCAACGCTCCGCCAAGTGGCATTTCCCGTTCCACAGTCAGTCCCTCGACCGGGATGCTGTCGGGCCATGTTGCCGTTATCAATTCACTGTCTTCAGACATCACATTACGCGCAAGACGGCGGTCTTCGCTGGCGTATAGGCCCGGACGCAGGTTGGGACCAACCGGATCACCGACCAGCGCCGCACCGTCAACTCCGGGCAAATTGCCCGCGTCGGAGAGTTTGCCAAATCCGTCCATAACCTGAAGGGGCGTCCATGTGGTGCCTTCGAGATCCTCGGGATGCGGTATGGACGCGGATGACGACACAGCCAGCCGTTCCAACATCTCGACGAACAGGCCTGACAACGGCAGGCTCGACCATTCGGCGTTGGCGGTCACGTGGAACAGCACCACCTGCCCCTGCCCCAGCTGTTTGCGGGTGACCAACGGAGTGCCATCGCTCAGCGCAGCAATCACTCTGTCTGCCAGCGTCGGGTCAGGTTGCGCCACGACCTGCGACGACACGGTTACGTCATCAGGGATCGTGAGCCCGTGAAACGGCGACTCCTCGGCGAAGGGCGCGAGGGCCTTGGGTTCGCCCCAACTCATCGCGCCGCCGACACTGCGCCCTCCGGCCCGCAAACGAACCGGCATCAGTGGGTGTTCGGTATCGCGGCTGATATCGCTCGCTGCCAGTCGCGGCCCGGCAAACCGCAGCAGCATGCCCCCTGCATCGATCCACGCGGTCAAAGCCTCTTGTTCCGCCATCGAAAGGGTCGCGACATCGGCCAGAACTAGGACATCGGGATTGGCGGGAAGTAGGTCCAGCAACGCTCCGGTCAGTAATTCCGCCGTCGGCGACAACGCTTGTTCAAGGTAATGCAGCGGGGCCAGCAATTCGAGCCCTTCGCGACCATCGCGACTGGCCATCAGCGCCACCTCGCGGCGACGCAGGCTATCATCACTGAGGGTCAGAGCGCCCGCAGATCGTTGACCCTGAATTTCAAACCGCGTGATACGTGCCCGCAGCTCCGACGGCAGAGACAAGGCGGCAGATGCGGTGACCTCATCCGCCTCAAACGTCGCAGGCACCGAGGCCAACACTCGCATGGTTCCCGCCGGGTCCCGGCCTTGCGCCAAAATTGTAATTTCTCGCACATTTCCGGGCAAGGATCTTCGGGCCGTCAGCTGAACCGCGCCATCCTCATAACGCGCCGGGGCCAATGCCACCACCGCGCCTCCGGTCTGATAGGCGCGCACATCTCCGCGTGCCTCCAAAGCGGCCAGCAACTCATCCCGCCCCACATGATCCAAACCGTCGCTGATCCAATGCGTGTCAAAACTGCCGTCCACCTCGGCCAACGCCACGAGTGTCGCATCGATCTGCGCTTGGGTGGCAGCCCACGGCGCGGGTAACAGCCCGGCCAACCGGCTGCGCCAGACATCTGCGGCCTGAAAGACCGGCACCTCTGGAGCAGTAAGCCGAAGTATGGACACCGGGCGTCCAGCACGCCCCGCCTCGGTCAATTGCGCCTCGATGAGATCTGTCTTGTCGGTCCATTGCGTGGCCCCGGCCCAACTGGCATCCATCACGATCAAAAGCGGGCCAGAGCCGCTCTGATTTTGCTGTGGATTGAGAACCGGACCGGCCAGTCCCACGATCACAGCAGCAACTGCCAGCATACGCAACAACAGCAACCACCATGGCGTGCGATCCGAAACACTTTCATCATCCGTCAATCCAAGCAGCAACGCCACACCGGGAAATCGGCGGCGGATCGGAGCCGGCGGGATCGCACGCAGAAGCAGCCACAGAATAGGCAAGGCCAAGAGCCCCAGCAACAGCCAGGGCGATGCAAACCCGATTCCGCCGAGCACCGTCATAGGCTGCCCCGATCCAACGCGCGATAAAGCCACAACAGCCCTGATTGTGCGCTGTCATTGGTGTGATGCAGCCCAAGATGCCAGCCGGTACTGCGGCACAGATGCGCCAATCGCGCCTTGCGCTCAGCGAGCCTGTCCAGATAGCGATCTCGCAATTCATTCGCCTTGAGCGTTTCATGCCGCAGCGTACCGCCCACGCTTTCGAATATTGTGCGCCCTCGGAAAGGAAACGCCTCTTCGCTCGGGTCCAGAATTTGCAGGACGACCCCACGCACGCCACGGTCTGCTGCTTTGGTCAGAGCCAGTTCCACCTCGCGAATATCTCCCAGAAAATCCGACAGGAAAACCGCACGGGCATGTGGGATCATCGCGCGATGTTCCGGTGCCGCATAGTCTTCGGGGGCGTCCAGCGCAAAGCTCTCGGCCAACCGCAGGATTTGGGTGTTGCCACGTCGCGGCGGCAAACTCGTACCGGTCAGGCCGACCCGCTCGCCACCACGCACAAGCAGGATTGCGATGGCCAGCGACAGCAACCGCGCCCGTTCGATCTTGGTCGGCAGGTTGTCGTCTGAGGCAAAGCGCATGGATGCGCCCTGATCGACCCAAAGCATCACGGATTGCGCGATCTGCCATTCGCGTTCGCGCACGAATTGCTGATCGCCCCGTGCAGAGCGGCGGTGATCGATCAAACGTCTGCTGTCGCCGGTCTGTGCCGGTCGGTACTGCCAGAAATCATCCCCCAACCCCGCGCGCCTGCGCCCGTGTTCGCCCAGAAGAACCGTACCGGCCAAATGCTCGGCCCGCGCCAACAGCGGCGGCATCCGACCCGCTTCGGCCTCGGCACGTTCGCGCAGGGACAAGGGTTGTGTCACGCGGCGGCCTCAGCCCGGGTCAGGTCGCGGGCGGTGCTCTCGATCAGTTCGGATAGACTGTCTCCGCGCGCCCGCGCCGCAAAGTTGAGCGCCATGCGGTGGCTCAGCACAGGGCGCGCCATGTTGATCACGTCTTCTGCGTTGGGCGCCAATCGCCCTTCAAGCAACGCCCGCGCCCGCACCGTCAGCATCAACGCCTGCGCCGCACGCGGACCTGGCCCCCAGGCAACGGTGTCACGAACACGTTCGGACGCGCCGGGTTCATCAGGACGGAACGCGCGGACCAGATCGAGAATCATCTCGACCACCGATTCCCCGACTGGCATCCGGCGCAGCAACGTCTGCGCAGCCAACAATTCGTCGCGCGTGAAGACTGCTGTCGACAAATCCTCTTCGACCCCAGTGGTCGCAATCAGGATGTCCCGCTCGGTGTCTCGATCTGGATAATTCACATCAATCTGGACCAGAAAACGGTCAAGCTGTGCTTCGGGCAAGGGATAAGTCCCCTCTTGTTCGATCGGGTTCTGCGTCGCCAACACGTGAAACGGCGGGTCCAGCGGGCGGTCTTCGCCTGCAACTGTTACCGTCCGCTCTTGCATAGCCTGCAACAACGCAGACTGCGTCCGCGGGCTGGCGCGGTTGATCTCGTCCGCCATGAGGAGCTGGCAGAAGATAGGTCCCTGAACAAACCGGAACGACCGCGATCCGTCGGCGGCGGTATCGAGAATCTCGGAACCCAGAATATCGGCAGGCATCAGGTCAGGTGTGAACTGGATGCGATTGCCGTGCAGCCCCATCACCGTTGACAGCGTTTCAATCAGGCGTGTCTTGCCCAGACCCGGCAGGCCGATCAACAACCCATGCCCACCGCAAAGCAGCGCGGTCAAGGTAAGATCGACAACCCGCTCCTGGCCGATGAAGCGGCGGGTGATCGAGGCCTTGGCCTGCGCAAGCTTGATTTCCAGTGCCTCGACTTCGGCAACCAGATCATCTGGATCGGACATGACATTCCTTTCGGGGAACCTTAGACTAGATCATAAGTCTATCGCGCTTGGAGGAAATGGCAAAAGCTATGAATGGACAAAAAGCTGTTACCCCCTCGGCAGAGGGCATCGCCGCAGCCGTCAGCGCCGCGAAAAAAGGGCGTGGATTGCCACCGGTCCACCTGTGGAATCCGCCGTTTTGCGGGGATCTCGACATGCGGATCGCCCGTGATGGCACATGGTTTTACCTTGGCACACCGATCGGCAGGTTCGAGCTTGTCAAACTGTTTTCCTCGATCCTAAAGAAGGAAGACGACAAGTATTTCCTTGTCACTCCGGTCGAAAAGGTTGGAATCACCGTGGATGATGCCCCTTTTGTTGCCGTTGATTTCGAGGCGTCCGGTGCCGGACAGGATCAGGTCCTGACCTTTAACACACATGTCGGCGATGCCGCGATGGCTGGTCCCGATCACCCGATCCGTGTTGAGCGCGATGCCGAGACCGGCGAGCCGTCACCCTACGTCATGATCCGCGCGGGGCTTGAGGCGTTGATCGACCGCAAGAGCTTTTACCGGCTGGTGGAACTGGGCAGCCACTATGACAACTGGTTTGGTTTGTGGTCGTCTGGCGAGTTCTTTCCGATCATCCCTTCCAAAGAGTTGGAGAATATATGAATGGCGAGAAATCCGGAAAAGTTTAGAAAACTTGCTGTGCTGCAGAGCTTGGCAAACGCCATGTTCCGGCGTTAGACCGCGAACCTTAGCTGCCTGAACGAGTTGCCATGCCCAGATTTGCCGCCAACCTGACATTGCTCTTTACGGAATTGCCCTATCTGGACAGGTTTGATGCGGCCGCCAGCGCAGGGTTTTCAGCCGTCGAGATCCTGTTTCCCTATGATGTGCCCGCCAAGGACACTCGCCGCGCCCTGCTGCGCAACGGGCTCGACCTGATCCTGATCAACGCCCCACCGCCCAACTACACTGGGGGAACACCGGGATACGGTGCCGTTCCCGGTGGTGAGGGTCGTTTTGAGCACGACATAAAACGTGCGCTGCGCTATGCGGGCGAACTTCGTCCCACCTTCATCCACATCATGGCAGGCTATACCAAGGATGAGGCGGCAGAGGCGACATTCGTTCGCAATCTGCAATGGGCTGCGGATCTAGCGCCCGAGCAAAGTTTTACCATCGAACCGCTCAATCCCGGCGACCAGCCCGGCTATTTTCTCGATGATTATGCCCTCGCCGCCCGGATACTTGACGCGGTGGACCGGCCCAATGTCGGGTTGCAATACGACAGCTATCACGCCGAGGTCATTCACGGGGATGCCTTGCAAATCTGGGAGGTGTACAAGGATCGCGTCACACATGTGCAGATCGGCGCGGCGCCCGGGCGCAGCGAACCGGGAACCGGCCCTACTAATTTCCCGGCACTATTCGCGGCAATTGACGCCAGCAGCTATGCCGGCTGGGTCAGCGCCGAATACCATTCCAGCACAGCACGCACCGAGGACAGCTTGCATTGGCTGAAATGACCCCGGCGCCAGACAGGGCAGCACCATATCGCCCGCCCCGCCCGGAACTTGAAAGATCAGTACTTTTTCGGAACGTAAAGTTCGTCTGGCAGAACCGCGCGTTCGTAATCGGGATTGAACTGGCGCTCGGGCAGATGAATCTCGTCGCTCGGCACATCTGTGTAGGGAAACACGCTGAGCAGGTGGCTCATGCAATTCAGCCGCGCGCGTTTCTTGTCATTGCCCTGCACGATGTACCACGGTGCTTCCTCGATATTGGTTCTGAGCAGCATCTCTTCCTTGGCTTTGGTGTATTTTTCCCAACGCACACGGCTTTCCAGATCCATCGGAGACAGCTTCCACTGTTTCAACGGGTCGTGAATGCGGATCAAAAACCGCATCTGTTGCTCTTCGTCTGTGATCGAGAACCAGTATTTTATCAACCGAATCCCCGAACGGACCAGCATCCGCTCAAACTCGGGCACATCGTGAAAGAAATCTTCAACCTGATCTTCGGTGGCAAATCCCATCACACGCTCAACGCCGGCGCGATTGTACCATGATCGGTCGAACAAGACGATTTCACCCGCGCCCGGCAGGTGCGGGACATACCGCTGAAAATACCACTGTGATTTTTCGCGATCCGATGGCGCCGGCAGCGCCACTGTGCGCACCACGCGGGGGTTAAGCCGTTGGGTAATGCGTTTGATCACCCCGCCTTTGCCAGCGCTGTCGCGCCCCTCGAAAACGATGACGACCTTTTCACCACTGTGCACCACCCAATCCTGAAGGCGGATCAGCTCCGATTGCAGCTTTATCAACGCAGAAAAGTAGTCCGCTCGCGGCAAGGCCTCAGGGTGAGCCGCCTTGTAGATCTTGCGGATCTCCATCGAAAGCGCGGCGTCTTCGAGTTCCAATTCATAGTCTTCGTCCAGCGTATCGGCCAGTTCGGCCTGCAGCCAATCGTTGGCACCGTCGTCCTCGGTCTTGCCGCTCATGCAATCGTCCTCTTTCTTGAATTCTGCGCCATCGTTAACCACCATTTCATGACATAAATGTAATACACGCCAGCGATATTAGCGTTGCGGACCAGATTGAGCGACTGGTCCCGCCTTATGCCTCTCGCACGAACGGCACCTGCCTCTTGCACCACCAGCGCACCAAAAAGCTGTGTAACTCCACCGCTTCGCGCGCTACGGTCCGCGGACAATGGCTCCCATGTGAGAGCTCAGGCCAAGGAACGAAAGGTTCTGAAAATGACACAGCCCACCCCTTCGCAGGCAACCAAGCTTCAGGCGGGGGCCGATGTTCCGGCGTTCAGCGTGCCAAAGTTCGGTGGCGGCAATATTCAGATCGGCGGCGAACGTGATCGCTGGATGCTGTTGGTCGTCTATCGCGGCAAGCACTGCGGTCGCTGCAAGAACTATCTGAACATATTCGAAAAAACCTATGCAAAGTGGATAGATGCCGGGTTTGACGTCGCGTGTATTTCCGCAGATCCGCTCGAGAAGGTCGCCGACGACATAGACCAATTTGGTTGGACGTTTGACATCGGATACGACCTGCAAGAGCCGGATATGCGCAACTTGGGCCTCTACGTCAGTGACCCGCTGTCCACCCAGGAAACAGATCGAAGATTTGCCGAACCCGGTGTGTTCTGCATCAGGCCAGATGGCACAGCGCAGATTATCGCGATCTCCAATGGCCCGGCTGCACGTCCTGATCTTGATGAATTGCTGGATGGCATAATCTTTACCATCGAAAATGACCGCCCGGTGCGCGGAGACGCCTGATCTCGGCGATCAATGACAAAACAAATCAGCGGATTGGCTTTTAGCTGGCTGATCCGTCCAGAAAATCGGTAACGAGAGCCCCGACTTCCGATTTGCGTGAATACATAAGCAGATGTCCTGCGTTGTAGATCCTGATCCTGGCATTTGGCATCAGCGAGGCCAGCAACATCTGATTTGCAACCGGGATCAGCGTGTCCAACGCACCGCCGATGACTTGCGTTGGTTGGTTCAATTGGCTCAACCAAGGAACGCTGGTCCAGGTGCAGAGCGCCTTGACCTGTGCGGAATAGCCTTCGTAACTGGGCCGGATCGCATTCTTGGAGTATTCCTTGAACAACGCAGGCTGCAACAATGCTTCGCCGCCGTACATGAACGGTCCGATAAAATCGCCATAGGCCTTGTTGATATAGCGGAACGGAAACATGATCTCCGACAACGCGAGCGGCGTTCCCCACCAGCTTCCAATCCCGCCCGCCGAAGTTATGGCCAGCACCAGTTTATGCACCAATTGCGGATACTCATACGCCAGTTGCTGGGCCAATGCCCCGCCCCATGAAATGCCCATAACGTCACATCTGTCGACATTCAGGTCATCCAGCACCTGACGCAGCATCGCGGCATGTTGTGGAATAGTCGCAGCTGTTTCAGGCACTTCAGAACGTCCGACTCCGGCGGCATCAAAGGCGATGATCGGCCGGTCCGGAAACTCGTGCATCAACGGGTACAAGATTTCTACGGCCTGCCCGAGTCCGTTGCATATCACCAGCGGGAGCCCAGTTCGACCTTCGTTCAAGGTGTAAACCCGCAGGTTCACGCCATTTGCGAAAATGGTCTGAAACTTGCCCCCGTCCGGTGCAATCTGGTTGTCTGGCACGCCTCAGAACTCCCGCTGTATTCTGGTATTGTTCGTCAATTCGCGAGACTAACCGTCCTGCGGCACCTGTTCCAGCACATAGGTTCCGGGTGCGGGTGCCAAGACCGGATGCTTGCGGTTGCCCAAAGTTTTGGGCGCTGCTCGCTGTGCATCGCCGCTGGTCTTGTCCAGCCATTGCAGCCAATGCGGCCACCAGCTGCCTTCGGATTTCTCCGCCGACGCCAGCCAATCCTCGGACGACCCGTCCCGATTTCCGTCCGACAGAAAATAGCGACGGTTCCGGACCGGATGATTGATCACGGTGCCTGACACATGCCCACCCGACGTCAGGACAAACTCCGCTTCTTGCGGCAGCAAGTTGGTCGACGAGTATGATGTTCTCCACGGCACAATGTGATCGCCCGTTGCCGCAAGAAAATAGCAGGGAACATCGATGTTTCCGCAGTCAACCGGCGTGTCCAGCAGAGTCAGCGCGCCCGGTTCCTTCAGCTTGTTGGCGTGGTACATTTCCTCGACAAAATAAGAAAACCACTTGGCGGGCATGTTTGACGTATCCGCATTCCAGTACAGCACATCAAAAGGTGGCGGTGTCTGACCCTTGAGATAGTTGCTGACGACGAACCCCCAAATGGATTCGTTCACATGCAGCATCGCCATCGCACGCGCGATATCGCGCCCCGGTGCCACCTTTGCCGTTCCCAGCCGTTGTTGGTAGGCCGCAATCTGTGCCTCATCGATGAACACCTCGACTTCGCCCGGGTCGCTGAAATCCAGCATCGACGACAGGAACGTCGCCGACCCGACGAGCGATTTCTGCACTTGTGGCATCACCGCCAGCGCCGCCAATAACAAGGTGCCCCCGTTGCACCATGACAGCAGGTCGATCTGCTTTGCCTTGGCGACATCTGCGGTGGCATCCATGGCAGCTAGAACACCTTTGGTGATGTATTCATCCCAACCGTAATCCTGCGTCTCTGGGCCGGCATTGCGCCACGACACCATAAAGACAGAGTTTCCCTCTTCGAGCAGATAGCGCACCATCGACTTCTGTTCGTTAATGTCGAAGATATAGAACTTGTTGACGCACGGCGGCACGATCAAAATCGGGTTCGAGCGAACTTTCGGCGTGACCGGCGTGTATTGAATGACCTCGATCAGCGCGTTGCGATAGATCACTGCGCCCGGTGTCGTCGCAAGGTTTTCACGCACTTTGAACGCCGTCTCGTCGGTCGTGGTGATGTACCCCTTTTCGAGATCCGTCAGCAGGTTCTGAAAACCATCAATCAGGCTCTTGCCGCCGGTTTCCTGCGCCAGCCTGAGCACTTCCGGATTCATCAGCGCAAAGTTCGACGGTGAAAGACTGTCGGCGGCGACGCGGGCATAAAAGCTGAGTTTGCGTTGCTCATGCTCGGGCAACCCCGCCCGATCAGCCATGTCCGCCATTGCGCTTGCGGTCATCTCGTAGGATTGTCGCAGCAGAGGAAAGATGCCTTCGTTCCAGGCCTCGTCACCAAAACGCCGGTCCTTGGTGGGTTTTGCCGCATCGCCTTGCCCCGCCATACCCGACATCCAGAGCTGTGCCATTTCGGACTGATAGGCCGACCACGTCTTGATCCAGTCGCCCCAGGCCTGTGGCGCGATCAGGGATTGTGCGGCCTCGTTCCATGACTCGATGAATTCTTGATGTTTGTTCGGATCCATACCCTGAAAGACGGGATGGCTCTTCGCCGCTGTCTGCATCATGTCTGACAGTGTCTTGGTGAAATCTTGATCCATCGGTTCCTCCATAAGTGTCGTATCTGCGGCCAGAACCCGCATTCTGTCTTTGAGCGCTGGCGTCGTGGCCAAACGGTCCGCCCCTGCCCCCATCGCATTCCTCAAACCGCTGGTAAAGCCAGAACACCCTTTGCCCGAGGACACAGGCACGTCCAACGCCCCTGCCTCGGCATATGCCCCAACGATTGGTCTATCTGGTTGATGCTAAATATGTATGGCATGGCCCAACGCCTTGAGCGCCGCCTCTTGCAGGCCTTCGCTCTGGGTCGGATGGGCATGAATGGTCCCTGCTATGTCTTCAAGGCGCGCGCCCATTTCGATGGCGAGCGCAAACACAGCAGCAAGTTCCGAGATGCCAGCACCCGTCGCCTGAATGCCAAGGATGACGTGGTTATCCGCGCGTGCCACGACCCGAATAAACCCCGCCTCGTTTTCCATCGTCATCGCCCGGCCATTGGCGGTGAACGGGAACTTGCCAATTACCGTCTCGAGCGCCAACTCCCCGGCCTCTTCAGGAGACAGACCCGCAGTCACGATCTCGGGGTCAGTAAAGCAAACCGCTGGAATGCACTGTTTGTCCCAGACCTGCGGGCCTCCGGCGATGATCTCTGCCGCCATCTCGCCTTGGGCAATTGCGCGATGTGCCAGCATCGGTTCGCCGGTCACATCGCCGATCGCATAGACATCGCGCATGGAGGTCTGGCACCGATCATCAATCTGAATGAACGCGCCGTTCATCCTGAGCGACAATTCCTCAAGGCCAACATCCTGCGTGCACGGCTTTCGTCCGACAGCGACCAGAACCTTGTCAAACGGCAGTTCGGCACTCTCACCGCCATCAAGCGTGACTTTTAGGCCATCCTTGTTCACGTTCAGGCCTTCGGCCATTGCATTCAGCATAACTGTGACACCGAGTGCTTCCAGCCGGTCCGCCACGGGTTTGGTCAGTTCCTTGTCATATTGCGGCAGGATCTTTGATGCGAATTCGACAACCGTCACCTCTGCGCCAAGTTTTGCCATCGCCGTCCCGATTTCGAGGCCGATGTAACCGCCACCCACCACGATCAGCTTGCCTGGCACGCTGGTCAGCGCCAAGGCACCGGTCGAAGAAATCACGTCGCCACCAAAAGGCAGAGACGGAATTTCAAATGGAACAGACCCCGTCGCAATCACGATCTTTTCCGCATGGATCAACTGTTCGCCCATATCGGTTTTCACGATCACCGATTTCCCGTCACGAAAGCGCGCGTGGCCGATGATCGCCCGAACCCCGGCACGTTTTAGCAACGCGCCAACCCCTCCGTTCAGCCGGGCAACGATTCCGTCCTTCCACGCGATGGTCTGTTTCATGTCGATCGCCGGTTTCTGAACCGATATCCCTAGGCTGTTCGGCGCGGTAAACTGGCTGGCCTTCGCGAATTCTTCTGCCGCGTGGATCAACGCCTTGGACGGGATGCATCCGACGTTCAGGCAGGTGCCGCCATGGGCCTTGGCCTCGACAACAATGGTATCCACACCCAGTTGCCCGGCCCGAATGCCACAGACATATCCGCCGGGGCCAGAACCGATCACCAGCAGCTTGCAGTTGATTTCTTCCATGATCAGTCCTCCAGCAACAAGAGTGCGGGTGTTTCAAGTAACATCTTCAGTTTCTGCACAAACACCGCCGCATCCCAGCCGTCGATGACCCTGTGATCAAAACTGCACGAGATGTTCATCTTCTTGCGGGGCACAAAGGCTGCGCCATCCCAATGCGGTCGAACCTCCATCTTGTTTATGCCCACAATCGCCACCTCGGGATAGTTGATGATCGGCGTCGTCGCCAGCGCGCCCAGCGGCCCGAGCGACGTGATAGTGATGGTCGAACCACTTAGTTCCTCGCGCTTGGCACTGCCTTCACGCGCCGCAACCGCGAGCCTGCCGAGTTCGGACGCGCTTTCCCAAAGGTTCATCGCCTCGGCATGGCGCACGACCGGTACGATCAGGCCACCCGGTGTTTGCGTGGCAATGCCGATATGGACTGCGTCAAACTTGCGAAAAATACTGTCGTCATCTTCAAAATGGGCGTTCATGTTGGGTTGATCCGCAACCGCATCGGCAATCGCGCGGATGACAAACGGCAGCACCGTAAGCTTGCCTTTCGTTTCTGCCTTCGCCTTGTTCAACTGCGCACGCAGATCCTCCAGATCGTTGACATCCACCTCTTCTACAATCGTGATATGCGGAATCCGCGCCTTGGACAGGGCCATCCGCTCTGCGATCTTGCGGCGCAGGCCGATAACTTTCTCTTCGGTCTCGCCCGTTCGCATGGGGCGCTTGGCCACTCCGCCAGCAAACTGACCTCCGGTCTCATGGAAATGGGTCAAATCCTCATGCGTGATCCGCCCGGCAGGACCGCTGCCCAGTACACGGCGCAGATCAACGCCAAGTTCGCGCGCGCGTTTGCGTACCGACGGAGTCGTCAGGGGCCGTTCGCCCTCTGCACGACGCTGGCCGGAAACCGGCGCAGGGGGTTTGGTCGTCGCAGGCTTGGCCACCGGTGCGGGTTCTTTTTCAGCAACCGGCGCGGCGGCAGGAGCAGATTTAGCCAGTTTCTTGGCCAATTCTTCCTTGGTGATATTGCCAGCGCCTTCAACCTCGACCACGATCAATGTGCCGCCGATGGCAAGCGTATCCCCGACGCCGCCCCCTAGATAAAGGACCTTGCCGGACACATTGGTCGAGATTTCGACGGACGCCTTTTCAGTCATCACCTCGGCGATAACGTCGTCTTCCTGCAACTGGGCGCCAAGGCTGATCATCCATCCCGTCAACTCGGCCTCGGCAATCCCTTCGCCAACATCCGGAACCTTGATTTCATAGAGTCCCTTGCCCTCGCTGACGTGCAGATCAATCGCTGGCGCAGGGGGAGGATCGGCCACAGGCTGTTCGGTCTTGGGAGCAGGCGCGGCGGCCTCGGCAGCGCTGGTATTGCCTGCGCCTTCTATTTCAATGCGTATCATGTCCGCGCCGATGGCGACCTTTTCGCCCGCCTCGCAACCCAGCCAGACGACCTTGCCCGATACCGCTGAGGGGATTTCGACCGAAGCCTTGTCAGTCATGACTTCTGCCAGCAGATCATCTTCTTTGACGATATCTCCGATCGCCACGTGCCAGGCGCTCAATTCAGCCTCGGCGATACCCTCACCGACGTCGGGCAATTTCATGGTAAAAAGTCCCATTCCTACGCCTCCATCAATTTCTTCATGTTGCGCACAACCCGCTCGGGCCCCGGGAAATAGGCCCATTCCTGCGCGTGGGGATAAGGCGTATCCCATCCGGCGATACGCTGAACCGGTGCTTCAAGATGGTAAAAGCAATCCGCCTGAATCTGGGCAGCAAGTTCCGCACCAAATCCTGAGGTCAATGTCGCTTCGTGCAAAACAATACAGCGCCCGGTCTTTTGCACCGATGTCATCACTGTTTCGGTGTCGAGCGGCATCAGTGTTCGCAAGTCGATAACCTCGGCATCGATCCCAGCCTCTTCGGCGGAGGCGATGGCGACATGCACCATCGTGCCATAGGTCACGACAGTCAGGTCTTCGCCCGCGCGCGCGATCGCGGCCTTGCCCAACGGAGTTTCGTAATAATCTGGATCCACATCGCCGAGAGGATGTGTTTTCCACGGTTGCACCGGCCGATCATGATGGCCATCAAACGGACCGTTATAGAGCCGCTTTGGTTCCAGAAAAATCACCGGATCAGGGTCGGCAATAGCGGCCAGCAGCAGCCCTTTTGCATCCTGAGGATTTGACGGAATGACCGTTTTCAGCCCGGACACATGGGTAAACAACGCCTCAGGGCTCTGGCTGTGGGTCTGCCCGCCCCAGATTCCGCCGCCCGAAGGCATTCGCACCACCATCGGGCAAGTAAATTCGCCCGCCGAGCGGTATCTCAGCCGCGCGGCTTCGGACACAATCTGATCATAGGCCGGGTACATATAGTCAGCGAACTGCACCTCAACGATGGGCTTAAGCCCATAGGCCGCCATGCCAACGCCGGCTCCGACGATGCCCAGTTCGCTGATCGGCGCATCAAAACAGCGTTCTGCCCCGTACTTTTCCTGAAGCCCTGCCGTACAGCGAAACACGCCACCGAAATACCCGGCATCTTCGCCAAAGACGACAACATCGTCGTCTCTGCCCATCGCAAGATCATGGGCGTTCTGGATCGCCGCAATCATTGTCATCTGTGTCATGTCAGTAACCCACTTCGTGACGCTGTTTTATCAGGTGCTCAGGCATCTCTGCATAGACATCCTCGAACATGTCGCGTGGCGAGGGCGCTTGGCCAGAGTTCAACGTGCCGATGGCTTCGGCCCGTTTCTGACATTCGATGACACTATCAGCGATCTCGGCCTCGGCTTGTTTATGGCGTTCTTCGGACCAGACGCCGCGTTTGATCAGATGGGTTTTCAAACGCGTGATCGGGTCACCCAGCGGCCATGCCTCGTTTTCGGTCTTGGGCCGGTAGGCGCTTGGATCATCCGACGTCGAATGCCCGCCCGCTCGATAGGTCACATGTTCGATAAGGGTCGGGCCAAGATTTCTGCGCGCCCGCTCTGCCGCCCATTTGCCGGCCGCATGGACCGCGAGGTAATCATTGCCGTCGACCCGCAGAGCTGGAATCCCGAACCCGTGGCCTCGCGACGCAAAGGTATGTGCACCGCCCCGCGCGATGCCCTGAAACGTCGAAATGGCCCATTGGTTGTTTACGATATTCAGAACCACCGGAGCCTTGTAGGTCGACGCGAACACGAGCGCCGCGTGGAAATCGCTCTCGGATGTGGAACCATCCCCGATCCACGACGCCGCAATCTTGGTATCGCCCTTGATCGCCGACGCCATGCTCCAGCCAACCGCCTGAATATACTGGGTCGCGAGATTGCCGGAAATCGAGAAAAATCCATGTTCCTTAGAGGAATACATCACCGGCAGCTGACGCCCATGCAGCGGATCGGCCTCGTTTGAGAAGATCTGGCACATCATGGTTTCCATGGGATAGCCGGACGCAATCAACAATCCCGCCTGGCGATACGTGGGAAAGTTCATGTCGCCTTTCTGCAAGGCCTTCTGGAACGCGCAGCTGATTGCCTCCTCGCCCAGATGTTGCATGTAAAACGATGTCTTGCCCTGACGCTGCGCCAGCATCATGCGACCGTCATAGATGCGCAGGGTCATCATGTCCCGCAAGCCGCGCGCAAGGTCTTCGTCGCTCAGCGTTCCAGCCCATTCGCCCACCGCTTCGTCATTGTCATCAAGCACCCGGATGATCGTGAACGCCAGATCACGCATATCCTCGGCACGGGCATCCACGTCGGGACGGCGCACTGTGCCTGCGGTCGGGATATCGACTCCGGAAAAATCGGGAGTATCTCCGGGCCTGCACTCTGGCTTGGGGACATTCAGTGAGAGCGGCGGGAACTCAGTCATGGCAACCTCAATTCGGATGGATTGGTTGAACCCCGGCAGGGGACTGCCGACGTATTCTTGTCATCGGCGACGGCCCGAAATCAGCCAAGGCCGTTTTCCGCGTGGCAAAATCATTATTGCAGCAACACGGCACATTAGGAAGAGAGCAGGATCGGCCACGGGCCCACTGCGGTGACAATCAGAGCATTCCCTGTGACAGCCATTCGTCTAACTGACGGCGGCTGATTTCGAAATGCATGCTGTCCTCGCGCCGGAAACCCGCGCCCCAGACCCAACCTTCTTCGTGAAAGAAGTCGGCGAGGATCGTCAAGCCCAGCTGCGTCTTGCCATCAGTGAAATTGTCCAGATGCCCGTCGATGTTCAGATCCAGCGCCAGACCATAGCTGTGGGTCGAGAGGCTGCTCTGCGTGCCGCGAATGCGGCGCACGCAGAGCGATCCGGACGTGTTGATACGGGCATAAAGGTCCGGATCGGCGCGGCGTACATTCTCAAACACACGGCGCAGAGAGTCTGCCGCAGGCTTTAGCATCTGCACCCGGATCGGACCGACGTTTTCCAGAACCAGTTTGCTCCTGAGAGTCTCATTGGTCATCGGCTGGCAATCATCGCTGAGCGTATCACGCGGGCGTCCCAGCTTTTCCTGAAGATAGCGCGACCCGGCGACCTGCAACCCCCGGTTCACGTTCAGGCGATCAGCAATCAGAACCACCTGTGCATAGGCATCGATAATCTCGTTCGGCCCGGTCCCGCGCAGGATTGCGTCTTCGTCATCAGCATTTGGTACCAACGTGCTTTGCCGACCAATGCCCGCCGCCAGACCGGCAATTTCGCCTTCCTGGGCCTTCATCCGGTTCTGCAGATCCTCAACCTGCTGGCGCAGCATCTCGATCTCGATCCGGGCACCTGAGTCGACGGCAGAACCCTGAAAATCCTCCTCGGACAACAGAAAACTCAGCCCTACAAAGATGGCTGGCGCCACGACCAGCGCCACAGCAATGATGATCGCAGGAAGATATCGCATCATGTCCTCATCGTTTCCCGTCAATTCAGCCCGCTTGCCAGCGGCGAGTAAAGAGCTTTTTTCTTCAAACCCAAAGAGAAAAGGCTGGAATACCCTGCCCGAACAGGGTGCAAAACCGTTGTGACACGGCCACGCGTCGTGTAGGCTTTGGCAAGTATCAATCGACACCCAGCAAAGGACGCAAGATGGTTAGTTATTCCAAAGTTTTTGCAGTTACACTTGCCCTTGGCCTTGGTTTTGCACTTCCAAACGCAACCTTCGCCCAATCCTCCGATGAAATGACTGCGGAAGAGATCGCAGACGCGTTTAAAAAGCAAAAGACTCGTGGTCTTGTGATCGTGCCCTCCGCGCAGCAGAGCGATAGCGTCGAGGCCACCACAGTCGCACCGGCTGCGGCCAAAGAATATTCGGCCGTCGATCGCGATGATCAGGTCAATATTCAGATCGCCTTTGATTTTGACAGCGCGGCGTTGCGCGACGATCAGAAACCAAAGCTCGTCACCCTGTGTCAGGTCATGAAATCGGTGGACGTATCGGTTTATCAGATCGTCGGTCACACCGACAGCTCGGGCACCGCGTCCTACAACGAGCGGCTGTCGCTCTTGCGGGCCGAAGAGGTCAAACGCCATCTGGTAAATGATTGCGGGCTCGAGGAGAACCGGATCGAAGCGATCGGCATGGGCGAAAGCGCTCTCTATGATTCTGCGAATCCAAAAGCCGACGTCAATCGCCGGGTCGAGTTTCAGGCATTGGGTTAAGACCGCTGACGATTCTGGCCGGACCGCATGCAGCAAGGGGCTGAGACATGATCGACTCACGCCCCATGGATACGTTTCAGCCCGGCGATGTCCTGAACAACACCTACCGGATCGAAGCGGTACTGGGGCGTGGCGGCACGTCTGAAGTCTATAAGGCGCGCAGTGAAATCTCTGGGCGACTTGCTGCACTGAAGGTGCTGAAGGCCGAGTTTTCGGCAAACGACGACTATCTCGTCCTGCTCACCCGCGAAGAAGAAATCCGCGAGATCCGCCACGACGCCGTTGTGCGCTATTCCGAAAACCACCGCACGCAAGATGGGCTGGTCTATCTGGTCATGGACTATGTCGACGGACCCGGCCTTGATCGTAAACTACGCGAAGGTCCGATGGCTGCGGATGACCTGCTGACCGTGTGTCGGCGTGTGTCCGAAGGGCTCGAGGCCGCACACAATCGCAACATCGTGCATCGCGATCTCAGCCCCGACAACATCATCCTGCGTGGCGGTGATCCTGCCGAGGCCGTGATCATCGATTTCGGCATTGCCAAGGACACCAATCCGGGCGCCGAAACCATCGTCGGGAATGAATTTGCTGGAAAATACGCCTATGCCGCGCCCGAACAACTGAGCGGCCAGACCGATGCGCGCTCGGACATCTATTCGTTGGGGGCGATGTTGCTGGCGAATTTCCGGGGACAATCGCCAAATGTCGGCAACAACCCGATGGAGGTCGTCAAGAAAAAGGGCGAGCGCCTCGATACCGAAGGTGTTCCCGAACCTCTCAAGACGCTTATCGACCAGATGGCCGCTCCTGATCCCGATGCACGGTTCCAGTCGGCGGCAGAGGTTCTCGCCTATTTGCGCGAGAACGAGGGCGAAACTGATCCCGACGCCACGGTGATTTTCCCTCCTCCGCGCGCACCTGATCCGATTCCAAAGTCAGCGCTGAAACCTGAACCAGTCGCCCCCACTACGCCACCATCGGAGCCGCCAAGCGTACCCGAGCGCAAGTCGCGAGGCGGACTTGCCGCTGTTCTGCTTGCGCTCGTCCTGATCGCCGGAGGGATCGGCGGCTATCTTGGCGGTGTGTTTGACGGGCTACTCGGACCGAAATATCCGGTTGCAGCCCCCTATCAACTCACCGTGGACAAACCTGCCAACGGCGCACCCCATGCCATTGGGCACGTCCCGTCCGAGCAAACGCTTGCAGCGATGAACAACCTCATGACCGACCTGGCCGGTTCGGCAGACCTGACGCTGGCGACGGGTGCGATCGCCGATACTTGGGGCGCCGACGTGATGGCGACCCTATCAGAACTGCGCAACCTCGATGAGTGGCGGCTTGCCCTTGATGGAAATGCTGCTCAGATCAGCGGGGAAACTGCAAATGCGGAGCTTCACACGCATCTGACCAACGCCTTTGCCGACGGCCTGCCGGGTGCGCTTGAGGGCAGCGCAAAGATCGACCTGATACCCGTGTTCCTTTCCTCTGCCACCGTCGGTGCAGTGCTTGATCGCTTGGCGGATTGTGGCCCGCTTTTGACGCCGGGTGAAACATCCGTCGGCTACGGACCACAGAGTTCCATCATCGTTGCCGGCAAAGTCGCAGACACCGCCACGCGCATCGGGTTGTTCGATGAGTTGAGCGAGATAGCTGGAGACCGCAAGGTGGTGGTGGATGTCGAGGTTCTGAACCCGACGCTCTGCCTCATCGAAAGCAATTTGCCCAATGCACCTCCGGGCGGCATCGGTGTCGACTTTATCGTCGGGGACCGGAACGAGCCGAATCCGTCGGGACGTTTTTTTGTCGGTGAAAACCCGATCATCGATATTGCGTTGCCTGCCGATGTAGTCGACGGGTATCTGACGGTGTCGATCCTGGATGTGTCAGGCAATGTTTATCATCTGCTGCCCAACTTGAACCGGCAGGAAAACGCGGTCACTGCGCTGCGTGACGGACAATCAGGGCCAATCAAGGTGCGTGTTGCCTATAGTGTTGAAGAGGCCGCGCTCAACAACCGCATCGGCTTTACCGTTGACGACAGTTCGCTGGGTAAGAGCAAGGTCATCGTACTGCACTCCGAAGAACCGCTGTTTGATGGCCTGCGCCCGACTTCGGAATCCGCGAGCGGGTATGCGACGGCGCTCAAGGATCATGTTGCGTCCAATCAGGCCAGCATATTGTCACTCGACAGTCGCATCCTGACCACTGCGGTCCCCTGAGCCGTCAGAGAACGTCCAGCACGATCACGGTGATATTGTCGGCCCCGCCGCCGTTCAGCGCAATCTCGATCAACCTACCGGATACGGTCTCCAGTGGTTCGCGCTCCAATACGGCCCGCAGGATCCCGAAGGTTGCATATTTGGTCAGACCGTCCGAACAAATCAGAAAACGATCTCCGCGCAGAACTTCGCCCCGTATCTTGTCCAGTTCCAGCGTCTCGCCGACACCAACCGCCCGAGTAATCGCATTGGATTGCGGGTGCTGCTCTGCCTCGTCCCAAGTCATCTGCCCTGATAGCACCAGTTCCGCCACAGCGGAATGATCGGTGGTCAGCATCTCGATCTGCCCGTTACGCAGCCGGTAAATGCGGCTGTCACCCGCCCAGAGACCAACGAAGTGTCCGTTCGCAACCATCAGTGCCGCGACAGTGGCCCCGATGATCCCGCGCCCACGCGCCTCTGCCTCTTTGATGATGATCTCGTGTGATTCATGGATTGCTTGGCGTAACGCATGCATCCGTTCCGTAGGTTCCAACCCCTCCGGGATCATCGCAATCCGATCCGCGATCAAGCGGCTGGCGTAGTCTCCGGCGTCGTGCCCGCCCATCCCGTCCGAAACCATCCAGATGTTCTGCGCCGGCAAAGCCAGAACGGAGTCTTCATTTATTTTGCGCTTGTGGCCCACATGACTTCTGGCGTTATAGCGGATTTCGCTCATGCCGCCTGTCCCGCACGCCAGATCGGCGCATCGAGATGAAACAGCCCCTGCGCCTCGGGTCCTTCGGGCAGCCCATCGCACACCATAAGACGCTGCGAATCTCCGACCGTCGCGCTCCAGACGCTTGGATTCACCCAGTCATTGCCCACCTGCTCTGCCGCGAGATCGGCCATGATATCATCGTGCACCATCACAAGGCTGCGGCCTGCCTTTCGCGACATGGGCATGGGCACGGCGTCAGGCAATGGAATTTCCGCCAGTCCCTGTTCCAGTCTTTCACGGCTCATGTCGTCTTCCAATGCGTCCAGTGCAAGCGTCTCCAGTCTTTCAAATAATGCGCCTGCGCGAAAGTGGTCTGATGCCGCCGAGCCCGACGTTGCCACAGTTGCCATCAACGTCAGCGGAAAACGCCGCCCGACACGGTCCACAGACGGCATGAAAACGCCGATCCTCTTGTGGGGTCCGGCCAGCCCTGCAGACAGGGTGAACCGCCAGATCGGCGACGACATATAGTGGCCATCCCACGCTGCACCAAGAACGGTTTGCGATGCCAGAATGGTGCGTTGCGCCCAATTGTCCCAAACCGAAACGAAGCCCGATGGTGGATTGATCCGGAAAAAGTCTCCGACCGATGGCATCTTGCCGAACGCACCAAATCCCTCGCTCATTACATCGACTTTGGGCAGTTGAACTTGGCCAGCGCCGGTAACGCGAACGGGTTGATGACCGATCCCGACTGTAGCTGAAAAATCGCGATCCGCCCGCCCACGTTAAAGATGACGCGCTTGCGGTCCGAAACATTGGTGCGACGCACTTCTGCCGCATCAAGCAACCGGAACCACCCCCACGGACCGTCGCGCGACAGGGTGCTTTCAATGTTTTTCTTGTCCGGCTGAAAGGTAACCCGTGCCAATCCGACCGAACCGGGCCATGTCACCGCTACAGGATTGGGTTGGCCGCCGCGATGGGCGAATTCGACCTTCTGACCGTCGATTTCAAGCGATACGGATTTGGCCTTGGGATCCAACGCCTCGGGCGTGATCTGGAACTGCACCGCTGGCGTCGGTCCGGCGGCAAAAAACGCATCGCGAATTTCCGCGGCGTATTGCATCTGTTCCAACACGGATTGCGAGATCCCGAGATCAACATCATTGACCCGCTTCCAAGACCACGGCCGTGTTCGGGTATCGACGAACCTGACAAGGTTCTCGTTGAAGAAGGAGTCGATCAGACCCTGTGGAGCAAACAGCTTGGCAAAATCTTGCATTGCCACATCCGCACCCGCCCGGCGGTTGAACGGATAGCGATTGTCCAGTGCCTGTTGGCAGAACGGCAGCACGCTGGCCTGCCAACTCGCGTTGATCGAAGCACGGGTACCATCCGCCGCAATGCCGGAGGACCCGGTGGTGATTTGTGACGCCCAACGTTGGATTGGCCCATCAATACGGCTCGCGGCTTGCTGAAACTGCTGGATCGCGGCCCCGCCTTCGGCGCTGTTGCCGACACCGCTGAACGACATCTTGTTCAACTCCTGATACACATTTGTCAGCGAGCCCATCAGCCCGTCCAACTGCGACGGTTGGCCTTCGGGCCGGTCGACCAGTTGATGCAACCAGGCAAAGCGATCCTCGACATAGCCACCCGGTGGCCTAGCCGGTTCGCCGGTGTTGGCAGCCGCCGCGCGCGACAGTGCGCCCAGCATGATTTGCGCCTGCGCACTCAATGAGGAGCGTGTTTCGATTGCCGCAACCGCGCTTGCACCCGATTTCAATTCGCTGGTGTCCACCACCGAGCGATCCTCGGTCAGGCGCGTTTCGTTCGAGACCTCGGTCAGGATATTGACGATGGGCGAGGTTGGCCCGGACAGCACATTCGTCACCTCAACGGCATGTGACAGGCTTTCCATCGGAATGATGTCGATATCGCCGAGTATCGCATCATAACGCGCGATATAGTCGTTATAATAAAGGTTCAGAACATCCCGGCTGAGCGCGATCAACGCCGCCTCGGTCTGTTCCGCCTCGCCACGCGGCCCTAGCACCCAGCTTTCGCGCGCCACGCGGGCAGCCACATCAACGGCCTCGTTCAGAAAGACGTTGTTGAACCCGTCATAGGTAAAAATCCCCTCGACACCGTCGCTGAGTGGTTTGCCCGATGATCGGACGAGGACCCGTTGAACTGCGGGGCCGCCGGCCTCAGTAATCCGCCATTTGGGTAAGCTCGTCGCCTGCGGGCTGTTGATGATGCCATTATAGACGCGCTGCGACAAAGGCATTTCGAGCAGCAAACCTTGCACCTGTTCGACCAGCGGGCCATTCAGCGCAATCTCTTCCATCGGCTGTGACAGCAGGGCGTCCAGATGTTCGGTCAGATCGCTGCGCAATGGTTCCCTCGCCGGTCCGGAATAGGCGAGCGACCAATCGATTTGCATCCATTCCTTGATCAGATCGGCATTCATCGGCCCCTGTAGGCCGAGCATCAGATAGATCTTGAGCGCCTCGTACAACAGTTCGGTGTTGTTCATATTGGCGGCCATCTGCTCTTCGAGCCGCAACAACAGGCGTGGCAACAACCGCTGATTCAATGCTGCACGATAGGTCTGTGCCGCCTGCGTGCCGACCACCTCTCCCTGATAGAGGCCATAGGTCACCCGCCGTTCCGGTTTCGGATCAGACAGGACCGGGTTTCCGGGCATATCGCGCAGGATGTTCAGCGCCGCCACAACAGGCGGCAAGTCGGTATCTCCCACCGGGCTTGGTGGCAATGTGGCCGCCGCCGCTTGATAAGCCTGCACCTCGGCCTCGGCCTGATCGAGGATTTCTGCGTTGCCCAGATAGCTGCGCACCCAGAGCGTTCCGGTGGTCAAAGCCACCAGCACAGTCGCCGCGATGGCCGCCGCGCGGGTCCAGCGATACCGCCGCTCGACCTTGTCATCAGAAGACACCAGTCCCGCCTCGGTGAACACCACCTGTTCGAACAGCCGAGTCAGAAAGAAAGAGCGCCCGGTACCATGACCGCTTCCGATGGCCTGACGTCCGATGCCAAACGTCTGCGCCATGTTCAGCATCAGACGGTCGATCGGAGTGCCTTCCTGCGTGCCCGAGGTGAAATAGATGCCACGCAGCATGTGACGCTTTTCATACCGGTTGTCCTGAAACACTTCGTTCAGAAACTCGCGCGCGACCCGCCGCATCGAGGCCACCTGGCTCGGGAATCCGGCAATCAAAGCGCGGCGCTGATGGTCTGTTTCGCCCTGCATCCGTTCCAGAGATTGCGCGTTGAGCTGTCCCAACAGCAGCGCGAATTCATCGTCAAACGCCCCCATGGGCGAGGCTTCTCCACGGCTCTGATCCAGCGGTAGGGTGAAGCCCCAGACTTGCTCGCGATCTTCTTTGCCGAGATTGTCGTGAAATTCCGAGAAACCGGCGATCAGGTCCGCCTTTGTGAACAGGACATAGACCGGGAACCGAACGCCCAACCGTTCGCGCAGCTCGTTCAGCCGCCGCCGCACGGCCAGCGCGTGACTTTTCTGCGTAACCTCATCCTGCAGTGACAGATCGCTGAGGCTGATGGCGATCATCGCGCCGTTGATCGGCTGACGTTTGCGATGTCGCCGCAGCAGGTCGAGAAAGCCCAACCAGCCTGCGTTATCCGCATCCTTGTCGCTTTCCTGCGTGGTATAGCGCCCTGCCGTGTCGATCAGAACGGCCTGATTGGTAAACCACCAGTCACAGTTCCGGGTGCCTCCGACCCCGCCAACTGCGGCCTTGCCGGTCTTGTCCGCCAGCGGAAACTGCAAACCGGAGTTCACAATCGCAGTGGTCTTACCCGCACCGGGCGGGCCGATCATGATGTACCACGGCAGCTCGCTCAGATGACGGCGGCCATTCTTGGACTTTCGCAGTTCGGTGATCGCTGCCTTGAACTTGCCTTTCAGCGCGCTCAATTCTTCGTTCATCACCTCATCATCGTCAATTTCAACCGTTTCGCCGATGTCTTCGGTCATCGCGCGCGCCTTGCGCCACCGCCGCCAAAAGACGAATCCCATCAGCGACAGGAAGAACACCCAGATACCGGCGATTGTCGCGATCCGTATGGTCAGGCTGTCGAACGGGTACCACTCTCCCCATCCCAGATAGGGTGCAAAATACCAGACACAGAGCGACAGGATGATCGCCACGAGTGCAAGGATCGAATAGATTGTCCCGAACAGGAACCTCAACGTTCTGCGGATCATGTTCCATCCTCCCGCACCAGCAAGACTTCGATCCGGCGATTGCGCGCGCGCCCCTCGCGGGTGCCGTTATCAGCGATCGGTTCCTTGTCAGCGCGCCCTTCCGCCGATAGTCGCGCAGGGTCATCAAGCGCGTCGGACATGCGTTCCATCACCGATTTGGCACGCGCCAACGACAACGCCATGTTGGACGGGAAACGCGAGGACCGGATCGGCACATTGTCAGAGTGTCCGGCAATGATCACCGGACCCGGTTCATCATTCAACGCATTGGCCACGCGATCCACTGGCGCACGAAAATTCTGTGACAGCCTGTCAGACCCAGAGCCAAACATCCCTGATCCCTTGATACGCACGATCAGTGTGTTGCCCTTTTGAAAGACTTCGACAATGCCATCGTCGATCTCGGGCTGCAGAAATCCTTCGACCTTTTTCAACTGTTCCTCGGCTGTCGGTGCCGTGGGCTGCGGTGGTGGTGGCGGCGCGCGGCGCTGCAACTCTGCCAGAGGGCCGCTGTCGATCACCGAAAGCTGCCCGACCACGCGCTCTGTCGAGGTCGACAACGCATAGGACAGCCCCGCGAATTGCAGTGTCAAAAGCCCTGCGGTCACGGCAACAGCGATCCATACCAGTCGCCAAACGGATCGCGGTTTGAACGGTTTCTCAACACCTTCCCAATGCGGCGACAAATCCCGTTCGAGCGGTCCTCGCTGAGCGCGAATGATCCGTGCGAGCGCACCGCGTATCTGCAGATGCTTTTCCGGCCCGCCCTGCTCGACCCGCAGACGGCCTTCAAACCCCAACGACATGCACATGTAAATGAATTCGAGCAGGTCAATATTCTGACCCGGCTCTTTCTCAAGCCGCGCCAAGAGGTCATAGAACCGGTCACCACCCACCGTTTCGCGGTGGAAGGTTCCGACCATCGACTGCAGGCCCCAGCTTGACTGTCCACCCCACGGCGTATTCAGCACCACATCGTCCAGCGTCGCGCACAGCGCATAGCGGGCGACCTTGACTGTCTGCGCCGGAATTCCGGCCTGCAGCGCGCGGTTTTCAAAGGCCCGGACTTCGGCAACGACACTCTGCCGGAGCTTGTCGGGATCCATATGTTGCGCGCGATTGCGAATGCGGCTGATCAGCGAAAACAGTGTGCTTGCGCAAGCGACAAGCTGGTTCATTCCCGTCAGGGTTGGCCCCGTATCAGCCGGGCCCGAAGGTTTGGCCGCAGGTTCAGGGGTCGCCGATGACGGGACACCGAATGCATCGACCGGGGCCTCGGCCGCAGGTTGCGCCGGCGCCGCCGCTGTCGGATTGCGCCGACCGCCCGGATTGGGCTTGATCACCGTCTTGTCGGTGTCATCAGGTTCTGCAAACGGATCGTTATCAGCCATCATTCACACCAATTCATCAACCGTTCCGGATCGCCCAAAGCTCCATCTTCAGGCCCGGATATTGGCCAGACACATGCACCGCGATCCCGCCCGACGTGGTCATCTTGCCCCAATATGGGCTGGCCGCGTCCATCTCGAAATAAACCACCCCTGCATGATAGGGGATCTGGCGCGGTGCCACCGGCATCGGGCGCAGAGTGATCCCCGGCAGCGCCGAGTTGACCAGTTGCCGGATTTCCTCGACTGGCCCGATCTTGGCTTGCCCGGCGAAATGACGGCGCACATCTTCGGCGGGGATATCCGCATCCACCGCCAGCACGAACCCGGCATTTCCGAGCAGCTTGCGGTCAGCGATCACCCCGACACTTATACCATATTTGCGCACTTCCAGCTTGATCGGAATCGCTGTCTGTTCCAACACCGAACTCAGATATTGCCGCAGCAGGCGAATGACGGGGGCAAAGCTGCCGGTCAGATCGTCGTGGCGGTAAGGCGGCAGCTCTGGTGGTCGCTTCTCCGACGTCATAAACACCGACAGTTCGCCCGCCAGCCCGACGCAAACGCGGTACAGATCCTCGGGATGCAGGTTTTCGATCAGAGACAGGTGGCGCATGACCGGTATCGTACGGTTGATGACCGTCAACAGCAGGAAATCGGACACTTCGGCCACACCGCGCGCGCCGCTGCCTTCTGACAACCGTCCGGCCAGCGCCTGCATCCGGTGCGACAACAAGCCTTCCAATTCGCGTGTGAAACCATCCAGCGGCTGTGCCGCCCGCACATCCACGCAGCTGGGGATGAAGGCCTGATCAAGGATGATTTCCTTGTCTGGACGCACCTCTATGATCCGCGCCACCGGGATCGCCAACCGATCGGCCAAATCATCCACCGCAAGCGCGAACTGCAGACGCATTTTGCCAACGCCCAGCATCACGGGCTTTTTCTGCTGGCCCATTGAATCGGTAACTTCGATCTCGCCGGGCCGCAGTCGGCTGGCCGACATCTCTGCACCGCTCAGATCAACCTCGGCGGCCCCCTGTCGCCGCTGTGGCACCGTCAGGTAAACCACGCAGTCCTTGATTGTCTCGGGCACTTCCAATGCGGGCGGGTGATCTTCGGCCATGGGCACGCGAAATACGGTTCCGTCCTGAGTCAGCCCAGCGCAGGATTTCAGCGCAAATTGCCCGACCTTCAATACTTCATCGTCAATCTCAAGCGCACTGACACCCCAGGCATACGGGCGCAGGCGACGGGCCAGCCCGGTTACCAACGCTTCGGTATAGCGGTCTGACTGCTGGAAATGATGAGGCTGCAAAAACAGCCCCTCAGTCCAAAGCACCTTGCTGTCCCAGGACACTGGCTTCTCCTTCTATTCGGACGCTATTTCAGCTTGTCCAGTTGTTCCTTGTAGGCCCGTGCGAATTCACGGCTGAAGAGATCATGAAAATCGTTTTCCGCCTGATCGGATATGTCGGCATAGAGCTTTTCGTAAACTTCCCAGTACCGCGCCTTCTTGCCTTTGAGCAGGCCACCCAATCCGCCACTGGTTTCGATCTTGCCTGCCAACTCCTGCGGGTCCAGCCGGGTCAGCACACCTTTCAGTGCGGCCTCCATGCCAGTTACCATTGCGATCTCATGCGCCTTGATATCGGTCAACGCCTCTTCGACGGCAGATTCAGCACTCAGATACCCGCGCGTTCCGGGTTTTACGATGGCTTCGACCGCCTGTTCCGGGCTGATCGAAAACTTCAGGGGGTTGTTGCCGCCGGCGCTGATCATCGTCTGTTCGATACGAAATTCGCCCTTGATCGACGTCCGGGTCATCAGGATTTCGCGCAACCCCGTGACCAGCGTCTTCATGACCCGACCCATGCGCGCCATGGTGTTGACCATGTCCGCATCATCAATCTTGACCTCATCCGCCCCGACCGCCCGCAAAAAGGCGCGTGCAGCATCGGTATCAACAGGGGCATCCGGGTCCACCGACGCCTTTGACGGTTCCACTGCTGGGGCGGTCGGTTTGGCCACTGACTTGGCGGCAGCAGGAGTAGGAACGACTGTTTTGGGCTGCTCGGGTTCAGGTTTCGGTTCGGGCGCAGCCGTCGCCGGTTCCCCCCCTAAAAACTCATCATCCCAGTCGTCCGGGATCAAACCGCCTCCGCCGGACGTTTGCGGGCTAAAGCTGTCCTGCGCCGAAGGGTTGTGGCTGGGTGAACTCGCACCTTCGCCCTGACGTCCGTCATCCGGTTTCTGGAAAAACGAGTCTTCCTCTTCGCCCAGTGGTGGCAGTAACTCGTCGATCGGGTCCACCGGGTTGATCTGTGACGGTCCAGTCGGCCCTGCCTCGGCCCCCAGAAGGTCGTCCAGAAAATCGCCACCCGGACCGACATCATCCAGTAATGCAAGCGGATCGGGCGCCTTGGACGCATCGCCGTGTGACGCAGGCGCCTGTGCTAGCGGATCGGCTGGCCCCTGCCCTACATCAGCGAGATCCGATGTGATATTGACGACGAGTTCATAGGAACCAAGCGCCAGAACGTCACCGCTGTTCAAGGGTGTCGGCACTTTGCCAAGTGGGATTTTGCTGTAGTTCAGGAACGTGCCATTGGTCGAAAGATCAACAATCACCACATTGCCATTGTGATCCTCGATCACGCAATGGCTCTTGGACAGCAACCGATCTGGATCGGGCAGCACGAGATCATTCGCCTCTCCACGACCGACCGTCAGGCTGCCACCCTGCATGCGCACGGGTTGGGCGTTGCCGGGGATCGTGCCCGAGGATTGAAATTTCAGTGTGACCGGCATTGCGGCGTCTATCCTCCGGTCAATACGGTGAACTCGCCTTTGACAATCGCCCCGCCGCAAGCTGTCGAGTCACCGATCCGCGAGGCCGGCATGTTCGAGATCAGAACCGTTGCCGACCCCATAACGTTCGGATGCGGACCCAGACCGGACGGATGCAGATCGCCAATGCGCGCAGCGGGCAGCTTGGCCACCAGAACCGTTGGCGCGCACGGAGGGATAATCACGGAGCTACCCGGTACCGGGCCTGCCGGCGTCGGCGCAAATAATGCGCAAAGCACGCTGTCGGTAATGCGGGCCTGTGGTCTGGTCATGCGCTTGCCTCCTCTTCTGGCATGGGTTCTGAAATCGTGCCGTTCCCACCCCTTGCGATATCCAGCGCCCGGTCGATAAGCAATTGAACATGCGCATCAAACTTATCAGATAGTTCACCCAAGGCCACCACATTCATGGCAAATGCCGCCAGTTCCGATGCACCTGCCGGTGCCGGGTATTCCGCAAGATCTCCGGGTCCCAGGGTGCCATCGCTATAGAGAACCGCAACCGCGCAGTTCACCGTATCGTCATCGACATAGGCGTGATCCAGTGTCGCGCGCGCAGTTTCCCGGTTCTCTTCGGTCGGATCAAATACCCACGCCTCGGAAGCCGCCAGAGAGGGCGGATCCTTGTGCGACTTCGGCCCGATGTAATCACGCGCGGCCAGACAAGCCCACCACACGCGTTCGCGCGCAGGCAACAGGGTCGACAACAACAGCAAGATGTCGATCCACTGTTCCTTGGACTGCAACTCGGCAAGCACAACTTCTGCAGAGGCGCTCGCCGGGGCTTCGATCAAAGTATCCAGCCGGACGTTGGCCAGCGACAGGACCTTGGCCGCGGGTTCCTGTGGTATCTTGGTCAAGCCTTTGAATCTATCGCTCATGACACCACCTAGTTGATCATGGTAATGCCGCCCTTGGCGGTCAGCATTCCATCCCCCTTGACTGTTGTCAGCTTGGATTTCAACTCGGCCATTGCCGTACCTTCAAATTTGAGCATGGTGGCCTTGATGGTCACGGACACCGGATCGATGACAATTGACGACCCGCCGACCTTGAGTTCGATCTTCTGTGCCGCTGTCATCGTGATCTTGCCGGATTTCACATCCACCGTCATGTTCCCGGTTTTGACCGTCTTGGCGTCATTTCCGGTGATGGTCTTTGTGTGCTTGCCTTCGATTTTCTGGGTCTTGTCCGTTTTGATTTCGATGTTCTGACTGCCCGTCTTGATCAGGTATTCCTCATCACCTTTTTCGATGGTCAGACTGTGATCACCCTCCTGCACAACACGTGTCACGTGCTGCTTGATGATTTCGCTCAGGCTGCCGTCTTCTACGTCGCTCTTGATCTTGCCTTCACCATCAACCTGCTCATGTTCTTCCAAGCCGATCGCCACCACCGATTTGTTCTTGATGAGCATCTGGTGATCCTTCTGCGCCTGAACACGCATTTTTTCGGAGCCCTTTAGATCATCGAACATCAGTTCGTTGTATTCCTTGTCGCTGCCTTGCTTTGAAGATCGCGTTCGGATGCCGAGCTCAGTCGGATTGTCGGGATATGTGTAGGCCGGCTTTTGCCAGTCGTTATACATCATCCCCGTACAGATCGGTCGATCAGGATCACCCTCTTCAAACTCGATCACCGCCTCTTGCCCCATGCGCGGCAAGGCGACCATGCCCCATCCGGTGCCGGACCACGGGGTCATGACCCGCACCCAGCATGACGACATCTCGTTCTTTTCGCCAAGGCGATCCCAATGGAACTGCACCTTGATTCGGCCCCATTCGTCCGTCCAGATTTCCTCGCCTGACTTGCCGACGACGGTTGCGGTATGCGGCCCTGAAATCTTGGGCCACGGCGTCTTGATCGGCGCGCGGTACTGGGTTGTCTTGGGGATTGATCGAAAGGTCGAGGCGAAGGCGTCCTTTTCCATCGTTTTCGGAAACGCCGGATCAAGCATCGACAGATCGCGCCGCTGTTCCCGGTCTGGCTGAGTCAGATGATCGAACAGAAACTGCTCGACACCTGTACGCTTCATGTCACCGCGCATCTTGCGCGCTTCTCTGGCCTCCTTGTCCTCCTCGGCACTCAGAAAATTCTGATCCTGCACGTAGTGTTCGGCGGAAACGATCAGATAGTTCGAGTTGGCCGCCTTGTCCGGATGCTTGTCCATGGCAAAGGTCTGGCCGGCGGCAAGCGCCCGCACATTCGCCGCTGCACGAAAGGTGTTGAACGGAACCGTTTCGGCTTCCATTCGGACGGTGGCATATTTCTCGCCAATTTTCTTGTCGTCGCCGAAGACACCAGGATAGCTGTGATGCCCGTGGTAGTCATAGATTTCGTGGTTCTTGTGCGAATGGCTCCCGGATTCGATGGCGTGTTCGAACTTCAGATCAGCATTCTGCAACTTGAAATCAAAATCGTTGAGCGTGACCTTGCCGCTGGTTACCCGCTCGATCTCGGTCCACTCTGCGATGTGATCCTCGCGCGCCTTTTCCGCGCCCCGTTCCATTTGACGTGCATGATAGTCAATGGTCGCGTGGCCCGGCACTTCGGAATGGGCGCTGATTGAATCGCAAAGCACCAGCTTTTCAACCGCTGTGGAATCCAGATCGTTCGAAAAGTAGAAGTATATCCCCTCCTCTTCCATCAATCGGCACAGGAACGCATAATCGGTTTCGCGGTATTGTACGCAATAGGTGCGTACATCGTAAGTTCCGGTCAGCTTGTTCTCGAAATCCGTCAACCCGTGTGTCGACAGCAGGTCCGAGATAATGTCAGGGACGCTCATTTCCTGATAGATCCGGCAGTTCTGGCTGCGCGTCAAAAGCCAGAACCATGGGCGCAGGTCGGCAAGATAATACCAATTCCCCTGATAATAGCCGAGCTTTTCCATCGACATGCAAAGACCGCTAAAGATGCGCTCGCTCTCATCCTCGGTCTTGACGTGAACCCGCATGTTGCGGCCTACAACGCCACTGATATCTGCATCTTCCGACCAGCTTCTGATCAGAACGCTGGTCTCGGTCAGCTTGCTCAGGCCTTCCTTGATAACCGCACGGAAAACATTTGGGCCTTCCTCGCCCTTTCCGGGCCAAGAGAACTCGCCGGAAATCCAGCTTCGGGCGTCGGGAAATGGCTTATAATCAGGCATCTCTTTTCCTTTCGGAACACCACCCGTCGTGCAAGGCGACAGGTTCAGAATAATAACTCATCACTATAAATCCTCCAGCAAGGCCGCGAGGTCGGCATCAACATTTCCCGGATCGGCATCCGGCGTCGCGGCGTCATCAAACCCGGCCAACAAATCGTCCAGTCCAAGATCATCGTCGTCGCCTGCTCCCGCATCTGCTGCGGGTTCGGGCGTGGGCATTGGCGGCGAAGGTGGCGGCGGCGGCACATCCGACCACGGCCCCAGAATATCGCCCCCCGCAAGCGACTGGAACGACGCCAGCCGGATTTCATCACGGCCCTTGATCGATACCACTGGCATCACCCCACGCGCCATGACCTTTTCCACCTTGTCGAGCGTCAGATTTCGCTCGGTGCAGGGCAAAGCAACCTGATCGCCATACTGGTCGGTGACAAAGTGAAAGGGGATGTCTCCCAGCGACATGATCGAGCCAAGCCCCATATGCGTGCCATTTTCCTTGTAGGACTTGGCCAGCAGGATCGCCACAAGCACAACCGGGTTTGCCCAGAGCATTCCGCGCAGGCCTGCCTCCATTGTGAACTCTTCGAAATCGAATTCATAGATCGGCTCGGACTTTGCACCATACGGGCGACGCAGCAGGAACCGGGGCGCGGCCAGCCCGAGATACCCGGCCTCGGGCATCGCGCGCAGCGTATCCCAGGCCGTTGTGACCAGCGGGTGACGATCCTCCTTGGCAGTCTCCATGAATGTCGGTGAAAGGGCCGCCAAAAACGGGGCGTCCACATGCGCCGCAACCCGTCCGATCCGTCCGAGCAGTTCGGCATGCGGTGGCGTTTCTTCGAACGTATAAAGCCCGATGATCGCCGAATATCCGCCGCGCCCAGACTCGGGATCCAGTGGTGCTTCGGTCAAAAGCCGCACGATCCCGGATTGGGTCAAATCCTCTGCCGCCGCGAGATCCGCACCAATTTCTTCAGCCGAAACGTCGTATAACATCACCTCAAGCGTATCGTCGACTTCGATGCTACGCGCGATCAGATCCAGCGAGCGCCATTGCGCCTCGATCGACTGAAACTCCGGATGATGCAGGATCAGCCGCATCGCAGAGGAAAGCGCTTTATCCACCGCATCTTGCATCGCGACCGTATCCGCATCAGCCACGGCGCGCACATGTGGCCCAACGATCTGGGCGATCATGTCCTCAACCGGTGATGCCGTGGACAATTCGGCACCGGTATCACCGATCAGTTGCTGGAACTCCGACAGTTTCAGATTGGCCGGAATCGCGTTGCCGCCCGACCGCGACTTTGGCGGGGACACCGGCGTTCCATAAGTCTCGCCCCAGGACTTGAGACGCTGCGCAGCATTCCCGGCGGTGGACCCATTCGCAAGCTGAGCCCGAAGACCCTGCAGATCAGAAAAGATCGGAACATTCTCATAGAGCTCATCAGGATGCAGATCATCCAGTTCTCCCAGCTTGACCTCTACCCCGGAACCGTCTCTGCCGATTGGCAGCACCAACGAGGTTCCGAAACGCGCGATCCCCTCTTCAACTGTATCCGGATCCAAGAGGATGGCCTCACGCGCAGCAAGCGCGTCGCCGGTCTCCAGTTGTCCGCGCGCCGCGCGTCCCGAGAAATCCCCCATCAGCGCGATACGGAAACGTTTTCGGTTCAACCTCTCCGCATCGGGCCGCGCGCCCGTCATAAGACCAAATGCAAATTCCGGCTCGCCCGTAGGCTTTGCATCATCGTTCGCGTCATCTACGGACGTGTCGCTCAGTAGATCGTCAAGATCGACTGTTGACGCAGCAGGTTCGGGATTTGCCGGTACGCTTAGATCACCCAGCAAATCATCGAGATCATCCACGGGTACCTCATCCTCATCAGATGTGGGAACTTCAGGCGCATCGGATTCGCCGAGATCGCCGAACAAGTCATCAAGATCTTCGGTTGCGCTTTCTTCAGTTTCACTCACGCCATCAGGCGCGGCAGTTTGTGCGGCCTCGTCAACGAAATCTTCGGGATCGGCCAGCAGATCATCGAAATCGTCGGCTTGTGCGGCCTCCACATCCGACGAACCAGGTTCGCTCAAATCCCCCAGCAAGTCGTCGAGATCGTCGGCAGTCTCTTCTTCGGCCTCACTCCCGCTCAGGGGCTCAACGGCTGGCGTCACGCTTACAGGCGCGTCCAAGTCCCCTGGCAAATCGTCTAAATCATCGGCTTCGCCGTCATCCAGTGATTCCGTATCTTGTCCCGCGGACTCATCAGGCTCTATTTCACCCAAGTCTCCCAGCAAATCATCCAGATCGTCCGGTTCAGACGCAATTGGGGTCGTATCTTCACCTAGTGGATCCAATGCGGGTTCTTCGAGAACCGCCTCGGAAAAGTCGGAGATTGGGTCGGTGACGACAGTCTCTGCACTGTCAGGAGCATCCAAATCTCCGAGCAAATCGTCGAGGTCATCTGATTCAGCCGCAACATCCCCGATCTCGGGCGCGCTCGGCACATTTTCAGTCGGCTCACTCGGTGCCGCGGCATCCTCGCCCAGCCCCAAAAGATCATCCAGAACGTCCGACACGTCCGCATCGTCAACGCCAAGCAGATCATCCAGATCAGTCTCTGCAGGCTCTTCTTGGGCACCGGATGTTTCGAGGCTGTCCAACGCAAGCGTCATATCATCTGCCTGCGGAGGATCATCCGGCTGCGCATTTGCAAGGTCCGCCAGCACATCAACGCTGCCATCATCAAGCGGTGTCTCGACTTCAACCGACGCCAGACTGTCCAGTGCGGCGCCGAGGTTATCCATTTCAGGAATGTCTTCCGGAGCGGCATCGGCGAGCTCCTCAAGTGTATCGTCAGTTGCGTCCGGAACTGGGGCTTGAACCTCGACATCCGCAAGGCTGTCCAATGCCGCACCAATGTCGTCCGGTTCCGGTGTCTCTTCTGGAGCCGCCGCGGCTAGGCCAGCCAAAGCATCGCCCGTGCTGTTGTCGACCGGCACGTCGGCTGAAACTTCGGCCAGACTGTCCAGCGCAGCACTAACATCGTCGGAGACCGGCGCCTCGTCCGGAGCGGCGGCGGCAAGATCGGCCAGTGTATCATCGACGCCGCTGTCTTCCTGTGCCCTCGTTTCGATCTCGGCCAGACTGTCCAATGCCGCGCCAACCTCGTCCGGTGCAGGGGCATCTTGCGGGGCGTTCGCCGCCAAATCCGCCAACGTTGCCGCGCTTTCGTCTTTTGGTGCCTCCGCGATCTCTACCTGCGCCAAACTTTCGAGTGCTGCGGCTGCTGTATCGGGTGCATCGGCTTCATCTGGAACGGAACTGGAAAGACCCGCGAGAGCATCGTTAACACTCGTGTCCGGTGCCATCTCCGTTGGTGTCATGCCACGCAGATTGTCCAGCGCGGCGTGGGCATTGTCTTCCCCGGACGTGTCCGTGGGCGCCTGATTGCGCAGACCGGCAAGAACATCTGTTCTGGGATCTCCCTGCTTCGGCTCATTCGCAGTGGCCTGTGCGAGCGCCGCAAGAACATCTGCAGAGGTATCCTTTGCAGTTTCGTCCACAGGGACATTCGACTTCAAATCGCCAAGCACGCTGTCGGCCGCATTCACCTGCTGAGGCTCTTCCTTGGCCAAGGCGCGCAAGCTGTCCAGAGTGGCGGTGTCGTCAGAACCACCCTGCGAGGTTCCCGCAAGCGCCGACAGCAACGTAGGATTTGCGAGAATTTTCTCGATCAGTGTTTCCGCACCAACCTTGCCATCCATATAGGTCATCAAATTCGACAGTTGGGTGCGGGCCTCCAGAAGAGAGCGCAGCGGCGCGACCTTGGCGGCAATTGCCTGGGGCGAAAAATCATCCATCTTTTCAAAGGTTAAATCGACCGCAAGATTGCCCTCACCGGTCAGCGTGTTGGGTACACTAAACGAGGCGCGAGGCTGCATGGCCCGCATTCGATCGTCAAAATTATCGACATCAATTTCAAGGAACTTACGGTCGTCGATCGATGGCTGCGCCACCGTGGATTTGCCTGCAAGATCAGACATGACGCCCATGACAAAGGGCAATTGCACCTTCTTTTCGGAACCGTACAGCTCAACATCATACTCGATCTGCACCCGGGGTGCGCGATTGCGAGCGATGAATTTCTGCGAGCTGTCAGTCATTTCTGCCCTTCCTTGAGTTCCGCAACTTCGGCCCGCAATGCACGGATCTCGGCCAGCATCTCGGTCACATGCGCATCGACGATATCAGTCTCGCTCTTGACGAGTTCACGCAAGTTTTCAAATTCGGCTTCGTTTTCTTCCTCCACCGCCGACTGCATGGTGTTCACCAACAGACCGATGAACAGGTTCAGCACCGAAAACGCGGTAATAATGATGAATGGCACAAAGAAGGCCCAAGCATAGGGATGCACCTCCATCACAGGGCGCACGATGCCCATCGACCAGCTTTCCAGCGTCATGATCTGAAACAGCGAATACAGACTTCGGCCAAGTGTACCGAACCATTCATAGAAATCCGGCCCATACATCAGTGTGGCCATCACTCCGAAGACATAGAACACGATCGAAATCATGATGATCACCGCGCCCATGCCCGGCAGCGCATCCAGTAAGGCCTGCACCACTGACCGCATTTGCGGGATGACTGACAGCAGCCGCATGGCCCGGATCACCCGCAGCCCCCGCAGCGCTGACAGCCCACCCTTGTCCGGCAGCAGGCCCAGACCAACGACGATAAAGTCGAATACATTCCACGGGTTGGAGAAGAAGCCGCGAATACCGTAGGCATAAAACTTGAGTGCGAGTTCGGCGACAAAGATCATCAACACGATCTGGTCGATCACCTTGAGCGCCGGCCCCATGACATTGTCGATGTTTTCCGACGTCGACATGCCCAAGGTCACGGCATTGAAAATGATCACGCCCAGGATCGCGTTCTTAACGCGGTCTCGTTCGACAAACTCCAGCGCTTTTTCCCGCAGGGTGGTTGTCTGATTGATGTCCGGGCTCGTCTGCACGTCTTGCGCTCCTTGGTTTATGTTCGGGCCTTACTCGAACGCATATGAGAAATTCGTACCATCGCTGTCTATGGCAACCTTGGTCACGGCCCCGCCTTCCATCATGCGACGCAAGAATTCCGCCGAAATTTCCGGCAACATCGTGTTGGTCACGATTGCGTCGATCATGCGACCGCCACTTTCCAGTTCCTGACAGCGATCGACAATCGTGTCGACAACCGCATCGGAATATTCAAACGGCACGCCATGCGAAGTTTCGACCCGGCGTTTGATCCGACCCAATTGCAACCGTGTGATTTCGGCGATCATATCAGGGCTGAGCGGATAATAGGGGATTGTAACCAGACGCCCAAGCAGCGCCGCCGGAAAAATCTTGAGCAACGGATCACGTAAGGCTTTGGCGATGCCATCAGGTTCGGGCATCAGGTCAGGATCGGCGCACATATCCATGATCATGTCGCTGCCCGCGTTGCTGGTCAGCAGGATAAGCGTGTTCTTGAAATCGATCACCCGGCCTTCGCCGTCTTCCATCACGCCCTTGTCAAAGACCTGAAAAAAGATCTCGTGCACATCAGGATGAGCCTTTTCGACCTCATCCAACAATACGACGGAATAGGGTTTGCGCCGTACCGCCTCGGTCAGCACGCCGCCCTCGCCATAACCGACATAGCCCGGAGGCGCGCCTTTCAGGCTGCTGACGGTGTGGGCCTCCTGGTATTCGCTCATGTTGATGGTGATGACGTTCTGCTCACCGCCATACAGCACCTCGGCCAACGCCAGCGCGGTTTCGGTCTTGCCCACACCCGATGTGCCAGCAAGCAGGAAAACACCGATAGGCTTGGACGGATTGTCGAGCCCCGCGCGCGAGGTTTGAATACGCTTCGCAATCATCTGCATCGCGTGATCCTGTCCGATCACCCGCTTCGCCAGATGGTCCTCAAGGTGCAGGATCGTCTCTATCTCGTCCTTGACCATGCGGCCAACCGGAATGCCAGTCCAATCGCCGACGACACTGGCAACCGCCTGATGATCGACAATCGGCAGTATCAGGGGGCTTTCGCCCTGCACTTCGGTCAGTTCTGCGTTCTTTGCCCTGAGTTCCGCCATCAGGCTTGCCCGTTCCTCGTCACTCAGCGGGCTTTGCTCTGCTTCGCCTTCCTCCGGTGCTGCATCCACCGGCGCCCCGCCTTCGCGCAGCTTGGCGCGCAGGTCGAGAATACTTTCAACAACTGTCTTTTCCGCTTCCCAACGGCCGGTCAATTCGGTCAGCCGCTCCTCTTCCACTGCCTTGGCGGCGGTCACAGCTTCGCGCCGGTCGGCCACTTCATAGCCTGCGGTTTCGTCACGCCCGATGATATCAAGCTCGGTTGTCAGCGCTTCGATACGACGGCGGCTGTCGTCCACCTTCGCTGGAACTGCATGCTGGCTGACGGCGACACGCGCGCAAGCGGTATCAAGCAGGCTGACCGATTTATCCGGCAGTTGACGCGCCGGGATGTAACGCGCCGACAATGTGACTGCCGCCTCAATCCCCTCGTCCAGCACCTGCACCCTATGATGACCTTCCAACATCGAGGCAATGCCACGCATCATCAAAATCGCCTTGGGGATATCGGGTTCGTCAACCTGCACCACCTGGAAACGACGGGTCAAAGCCGGGTCTTTTTCGATGTATTTCTTGTATTCCGCCCAAGTGGTTGCACCGATGGTCCGCAATGTACCACGCGCCAACGCGGGCTTCAGCAGGTTCGCCGCGTCGCCTGTTCCTGCGGCGCCACCGGCCCCCACAAGGGTATGCGTCTCGTCGACAAACATCACTATTGGTTGGTCGCTCGCCTGCACTTCGTCGATCACCTGACGCAAGCGATTCTCGAATTCACCCTTCATGCTGGCCCCGGCCTGCAGCAAACCAACATCCAGAACCAGCAGGCGCACGTTTCGCAATGCGGGCGGTACATCACCACGTGCGATGCGCAGCGCAAAGCCTTCGACAACGGCGGTTTTGCCGACGCCCGCCTCGCCAGTCAGGATTGGGTTGTTCTGTCGGCGGCGCATCAGCACATCGACAATCTGGCGGATTTCTTCGTCGCGCCCGACAATGGGATCAATCTCACCATTGCGCGCCTGCTCGGTCAGGTCGGTACAAAACTGGTCCAGCGCCTCGGTACTGCCCAGTTGCGCCTGTCGCGCTCCGCTGGCTTCGCCCGGTTCCGCACCACCGCCCGTCTGGCTGCCGTCCTTGGGGCGTAGCATCTCTTCGGGCGATCCATCGGTCACCTTGGCGAAGTTGTCGGCGAGATCATCCGCCCCGATGCTGCCAAGTTCGGGTGTCATGGATTTCAGGATGTTGCGCAGCGCGGGCGTCTTCAGCATTCCCAACAGCAAGTGTCCAGTTCGGACTTGGTTGGAGCTGTAAAGCAGAGACCCCCAAATCCAACCGCGTTCCATTGCGTCCATCAGATGATCGGATAGATCGGAAATCGCGCTGGCCCCGCGCGGCAAGGCATCAAGAGATCTGGTCATCTCGGCCGAGATCTTGCCAGGGTCCAGATCATAGTGGTCAATGATGCGATGAATGTCGCTGTCCTGCCCGTTCAGGATCTGATGCATCCAGTGCACGACCTCGACATAAGGATTGCCCCGCATCTTGCAGAACACCGTGGCCCCTTCTACGGCTTGATAGCCCAGTTTGTTGAGCTTTCCGAACAACGCTACGCGGCTGATTTCGGTCATCTGATGTCCTTCCTAGTCAAATTTGTCGTCACAGCCCCGCCTGCGCGGGTGGAATGGTTGGATAAAGGAACAAATCCTCGGCATTCGGGCGCGTGTCATCCGCATCCGGGCGGGTTCTGATCCAGCTTGTATGACCCAGTCGCGTGGTGCCGCCGAGGCTGGCTCGAGGCACTTCGTCGCCCGCCAGAATAAGGTTCACGTCCCAGTCAAGACTGTCGCCCACATAGTTGCGCACGATGGATTGCAACCGTTCCTGCGAGTCTCCTCCTGGCAGCAACCGTTCATAATCTACAAGCGAAAGAGGCCCGATGCGCAATCTGAACTTGGCCGCGCGCGTCCAGACCCGCTGCCCGATGCTGGTGCTGCGCCCCAAGGCGGCACGCTGGCCCAGTTGCCACTGATCGTCTGGTTCAAGTTCGAGCCAGCAACCGACAAATTGTTGCAGTTTTACCGGCACACGAAAAAACGCTGACAGAATGGATACAAGTCCTTCGGGGTTCCGGGCGGATTGCGCCAGGTGGCCAGCGAAATGGAGTTTGGCCAGATCGGGCATCGCATCGCGATCTCGCAGCGCGCGCCCGTGATACCCGGCCAAAGCCGCCACCTTGCGCGCCATCGGATCGTCAGCACGATCAAAGCTTGGCGCAGGCTGGCCAGTGGTCCAAGCGCGATAAAGCAGGCTCATCATCCGATGAGTCAGCATGTTGGCGAACGCCACCAACGTACTGTCGCGATGATTGCGATACCGGTCGCGCGCATATTGCGTAATGTGCAGCGGCAACGGCCCGTTGGGACCAAACAACCCAAAGAACCGGTTGGTCAGCCGGGCAGGCCGCCCCCCGACACCCAGTTTGAATTCGGCGATGGTCGACGGAGGAAAGGCCATTTCTGCTTCTTGGCCCAACCGCACCTTGTCTTCGCGCGGGCGACGGCTCTCGCCCAATCGTGGCGCGTCTTCAAACGTCGCCTCGATAACCCGAAGCGCCTGAAAAACATGATGCTTTTCCGGTTCCTTGGTCAGCCTGTCAAAATGGCTCAAATCATCCGGCCCAACCCGGTTTCCGGTCGCCATCTGGCTATTTCCCCGCGTTTCTGCGTTTTCAGAACGGTTTCCGTAAAGCTGTTGATCGTCGTATATCGGCGCAGGAACCGTTCCAGTACCGCGCCAAGCACATAGGCGCTTGTGCCTTCAAAAAAGCTTTCGTCTATCCCGATTGTGACCTCGACACCGCGCACCGCTGTGGACAGAAGCTCATCGCTCATCCGGCGGACGATCGGGCGGCTCGACACCGAGACGATACCCTCGAGTTGTTTTTCCGTCACCCGGTCACCCAGCGGCGCATAAAGTCCGATCAACTCGCGCAGTGCCGCCGCCGAATCCCCGTTGCCGGAGTCGGCAATCGAAAGGTAATTCAGACTCAGATGGCTGATTAACCGCCAAGCGGTATCCCCCTGCGCCAACTTTGGATTTGGTCGCGTTGGGGAGACCGGCAATCGAATGGATTTCACCGGACCACCTTCGGGCATCCGAAAGACGTCCGCATCGCCGGTGGCAAGCAGCAACGGCAAATCCCGGTTGGAACACAACGCCTTTACTGCCAATTGATCGAGATTGGCGGCATAGGGCGTTTGCGCGCGATCAACCAAGGTCACGAACATCTCGGACCCCAGATAGGACGTCCTCACCCCACGCAGGCGTTCCTTTTCCGATCTCTGTCGCATACGTCGGTTGATTGTGTAGTAGGCAGGATGGGTTTCCCCAGCCGCTGTAAAATCGGTCGAGGAGTAGAACGGGCGGAACACCACGTCATCGCCCCCCGCACTGCTGATCCCCGTCACGTTCTGAAGCGAATGAATTTCAAAATCGAGCGCCGCGGTACGACTGGGGATGATGTGCTGCTCGGTATCGCGCGCCGCAACATGCACGCGGTCACAGCGCTTGGGAAACAGGTTCACGGCTGGCACGGCGTTGGGGGTGAATGCCTCGGCGACGACCAGAGGCGCCACTTCGCGGCGGCTTTCCTTCAACAGAATGTAGATATCGACATCCGGCCCGGTCGCACGGGCAAGTGCAGGCTGCAGTCCCTGAAGCTCGACAAACAGGAACCGTTCGGGCATGGCAAAGTATTCCTGCAACAGGCGATACCCGTCAAATGCTCGGCGAGGGGTCGGCAGCAGGGCTTCATCCTGATCAAAGCCACGGTTCACCACCGCACCCGCAGTCAGCGGTTCGGCCCAGTCGGCACGACGGTCGGTCGACCGTCCGCACAACGCGCTGACCTGTGTTGAGAGCAGTTCGAGGAGTGCCCAACTGTTGCCGCCACTGCTGTTGAGATACAGCGTAAGATCATCCATCGGCATTTCCGCGATCGGACCACCATCCGCACGTCTGAGTCGCAGTCGAATTCCGGCGCGAGCCTCAGCCTGTCCGGCAACGCCGGCAGCAACCAGTTCGCCGCGCCCTTCGATGTATTCCGCTTCGCTTATCTGGATCGGCCACATTGTCATTTCCGAGGCCGTCCGAAACTCGCACGGGGTGTTTTCACCTTCCATCAAACGGCTGCGCAGCGAGGTATGGCGCGGCAGGACGTATCCGCTTTTGACCGCCGAGTTCGAGGTGTCCGGCTCAAACGCGGCAATCATCATGGAGGGTGTCGGTGCGAGATAATGCGGATAAACGATCTCCAGCAGATTGCTGGTGAAATTCGGGTACTGAAGTTCCAACTCCAATTGCACCCGCGCCGAAAGGAACGCGACACCCTCCAGCAATCGTTCGACATAGGGATCAAGAACCTCGACCCCTTCCATGCCAAGACGGCTGGCAATCTTGGGATAGGCAGCGGCGAATTCCGCGCCCATGTCGCGCAGAAAGATCAGCTCACTCTCGTAATGTTTCATCAGGCGCGTATCCATGGCGGCTATCGGTTCCCTTCCACGGAAATTTCACCTGTGGTCACGTCGACCTGGCTGCGCAAATACAGTTCGAGCGGCAATGGCTGCGCCCACATATCCGCCCGGATGATCAGCGCCACCATCATGTCGCTCCCCTCGCCGTCCGGGTTAAGCGTTACATCCACAGTGCCCTCTATGATGCGAGGCTCGTAGATTGAGATCGCCCTTTGGATTGAACGTCGAATTTTTTCTGCCCGTTCTGCGGTCGAAAACTCCCCGGAGACCTCGCGCAGGCCATAATTCACGACCGAACGTGAGACATTAGGCAAGACGGCAGCGTCAAAGGAATTCTCGGTGTTTGTGGTATTCAAGAGCCAAGACAGATCACGCTGAATGATATCGCGAAGCCGTGAAATGTCGATCACGCGAGATTCTCTGGTTTCCTTGAGATTGCCGGGCTCATTGTCAGTCAGCCGGTCCAGCAGGGACGGCTGAAGACGTTCGGCAAGAGTCTTGTCAGCCATCTCCAGATGCGCCCTCCGCTGCCGGGGCGCCCTCCATGACAAGGCTGCGCACATCCATCAAGGCAACATCGTTCTGGTCCGTCGCAAACAACCGCTGGCCTGATCCAACAAAGGTTTCGCCGCCTGCATCCGCCCATGTTGTCGATCGGGCCAGCTTGGCCGCAGCATCGTCGCCATCCGTGGTTCCGGCATAGCGCGTAGGTATGAGTGCTGCGACCTCGCCGCCGTTGTGCAGGCTCAGCGTTGCCGCCGTCCACACGGCATCACGCAAATCGCTGGGGTCTTCCATCGACAGGGATGCAATGGAACAAAACGGCAACCAGAAATACCGACCATTGACGATAACTTCGAGCACCGGACCCAACCGCATGTCAGCGTCCGCAATCCATTGAAACGGCTGCCCATTGATCTTGCCAGAACAGGCGGGTGCCGCGTCAAAGGCACGGGCCCTCAGGGTCGCAGCCTCGTCCGCCTTACCTGAGGCCAAGAGCTTCTGCGCTTCGATCAACAGGGCGAGCCACTCTTCGGGTTCGCCAAAAATCAACGGCTCTTTCTCACCTGCGAACACTTTTTCGCGGTAAACTTCGCAGATGATCGCCTCGCGATAGGTCTGGGCCATCATAGTTGCGGCCTCGTCCATTTCCGCACTCAGCTTTAGCTGGGTAATCGCCCGCTTCCAGTCTCCGAGAACACATAACAGCTGAAACAGAAAAATCCGGAGCTTTGGATCGGCCGGGTTCGCTCTGACCTTGTCTTGCAAAGCGGTCAGCGCCGCTGCCGGGTCGCCTGATTTCAGCTGCTCTTCGGGAGTCATGCAATCAATTCCAAATCTCAAAAATAGTAGAGCATGCCCGGTCCGTTCTCGGCCGGGCATGCAAAGAAAATGATCAGATCATTTCGTTCTTCATGACGTTCCAGGCAAAGTCGGATTTGCCCTTGTTCAGCGCGCCGGTCTCTGGATCGGCTTGCTTGTAGTCGACCGTGATGGTGCGATAGGCAATGTCCCAGCTTTCTTCCGGAATCTGCTCTTCGCCGCCAGACACTTCGTACTTGTCGATCACCGAATGGGTCAGTGTGAAAATCAGATAAGGTTCCATCCCGGTTTTGCCGCCGTCACCGGACCGGCACAGGTGAATGACCGTTTTGTCCCGAACCGTACCATTGGCAACAGACAGCATCAGCTTGGGCGACGCGAGGCTTAGCTCGGATGTCAGGCTGATTTTCCCAAAGTTGGCATTGGCATAGCCACGTTGGGTGGTGCCGAGGTCTGCCATGTCCAGCGTGCGCTCGACGTTGAACGACACGGTCTTGAGAGGGATCCATTTTGGATGGCCCTTGTCCATGCTTTCGCCATCGGCACCGGTGATCTCTACAAATGCGTTTTCCATAGTTCTTTCCTTTCAGTGTTTGACGCAATGCGCCTTTCTTGGGGTAGTGCCTTCCTGGAGCCGAAATTACGCTCCTTTCTCCGAAGGCAATTTGGATACCAGTCGCAGGGAAACAGTGAGCCCCTCCAGCTGGTAGTGAGGGCGCAAAAAGAATTTCGACGAATAATAGCCGGGATTGCCCTCTACTTCTTCGACAGCGACCTCGGCGGCAGCGAGTGGTTTACGTGCCTTGACCGCTTCCGAAGAAACATCTGCGTTCGTATCGACATATTGGTTCACCCAATCCTGGAGCCAACTTTCCATGTCGTTGCGGCTCTTGAACGAGCCGATCTTGTCGCGAACCATGCACTTCATGTAATGTGCAAAACGGCAGGTCGCGAATAGATATGGTAGCCGCGCCGCGAGGTTGGCGTTGGCCGTCGCATCGGGGTCATCATACTCTGCTGGCTTGTGCAGCGACTGCGCCCCGATAAAGGCTGCGATGTCCGAATTCTTGCGGTGAATCAGCGGCATCATACCGTTCTTGGCCAGTTCTGCCTCGCGTCGGTCGCTGATCGCGATTTCGGTCGGACATTTCTGATCCACGCCGCCATCGTCGGTCGGGAAAGTGTGGCTGGGCAGGTTCTCCAGCGCACCGCCACTTTCGACGCCCCGAATACGGGAACACCAGCCATATTGCTTGAAAGACCGGTTGATGTTGACCGCCATGCCATAGGCCGCATTGACCCAACCATACTTGCTGCTGTCCGCATCCTCGGTGTCTTCCTCAAAGGCGAATGCCTCGACGGGATCGGTCTTTGATCCATATGGCAACCGACCCAGAAAACGTGGCATTGCGAGGCCAACATACTTGGAGTCTTCGCTTTCGCGCAGTGACCGCCAGGACGCATATTCCGGTGTCTGGAAGATCTTGGTCAGATCCCGTGGGTTTGCCAGTTCGCTCCAGCTGTCCATCTGGAACAGGCTGGGCTGTGCGCCGGTGATCAGCGGAGCATGCGCCGCCGCCGCGATCTTGGACATCTCGCCGAGCAACTCGACATCCGGTGGGCTGTGGTCAAAATGATAATCCGCCACGAGTGTGCCATAGGGTTCGCCCCCGAACTGACCGAATTCCTCTTCATAGAGCTTCTTGAAGATCGGTGACTGATCCCAAGCGGTGCCTTTGAACTTGCGCAGGGTCTTGTGCATGTCCTTTTTTGAGATGTTCATCACACGGATTTTGAGCATCTCGTCGGTTTCGGTGTTGTTCACCAGATAGTGCAGGCCCCGCCACGCGCTTTCCATTTGCTGGAATTCTTCGTGGTGCAGGATCAGGTTAACCTGCTCTGTCAGCTTTTTGTCGAGTTCGGCAACAATTCCCTCGATAGAGCGCAAAGCGTCATCAGAGATAAGGTTGGTGTTCTCCAGCGCCTGCTGCGCGAGCGTCTTGACGGCGGATTCGACGGCGGTTTTGGCCTGATCGGATTTTGGGCGAAATTCCTTTTGCAGCAGATCCTCAAATTCCGATGATCCGAATGCGGTGGCTTCACCACCGGCTTCCGCCTGGGCTTGTTCTTCAGCCATGGGTCTCTCCTATTCCTCGTCGCTTTCGGCCTTGGGCGCGGGCTGCGCGGCCAGTGTTTTCAACAGCGTCGGGTCGGTAATGATCTTGCTGATCAAATCCTCGGCTCCGGTCTTGCCGTCCATGTATGTCATCAGGTTGGACAACTGGGTGCGCGCCTCAAGCAGTTCCTTGAGCGGCTCGACCTTGGCCGCAATCGCGGCGGGCGAAAAATCATCCATGCTCTCAAACGTGATATCCACGGCGAGGTTGCCTTCGCCCGTCAGCGTGTTGGGCACGGTAAATGCTGCGCGTGGCTGCATCGACTTCATCCGGTCGTCAAAATTGTCGACGTCAATCTCGAGAAACTTGCGATCCGCAACGGCAGGCTGCGGCGCCTCGGATTTGCCGGCCAGATCGCTCATCACGCCCATCACGAACGGCAACTGGACCTTTTTCTCAGCGCCGTACAGTTCAACGTCGTATTCAATCTGAACTCTTGGTGCGCGATTTCGCGCAATAAATTTCTGTGAACTATCCGCCATTTAGTGCTCCTTAGTATCCCTGTTTCACATTAATTCGCAGCATGTCCCAACAGAGGCTGCGTATCGGTTAATCGTTGTCGATCCCGCCAAGATTTTTCACGTTATCGACTTCGCCCGGTGCGATATCCTGAATGATCGTCAGGAAATCCGCATTGACCAGCCGCTTTGCCCGCTCGAGCAATATCGGCAGCGGGCTGGATGGCTCGTGCTGACGATAATAGCCTACAATCCGATCAATCGCATTTGTCACGTCGCTACGCGAGTTTATTGCACCGACAGCCTGCACCGACCCGCCAGATTTTACCGTCGCAGCAGGCGCATCCACGTCGCCCTCAGCGTCATCCGCCGGCGTCGCGGCATCGTCGGCTGACGTGTAGTCTCCCAAACGCCGCGCCATCTGGTCCAGCAACTTGACCAACGGGTCGAGTTCCGGGCCCTGACCGGGGGTCTTTTCGTCAAATACCGCGGAAATTGCACGGATATTTTCGGACGCGGTCTGCACGGCGGCCAGTGTTTCGGCCAGGACATCATCATCGGTGTCCTGAAAGGCCGCCGAAATAGCGGCAGTATCCGGCCCGGTTTCACCATCCGGCAGGGCGATCTGCCCCTCGGACACCTCGATATCACGCATCGAGAACCGGCCAAAGCCACGACTGTCCGTCAATGCAGCGCGGCGCAGCGACCGATACGCCGGAGACGCCCCTGCCATGCCGTCGGGTTGTCCGCAGAGACCCTGAATGGCGTTGACCCGCATCGTCGGATCGTTGTCATCGTCCTCGTCAAGTTCGGGGTGGCAGGTATCCCAGAATTGTTCCAAATGGCCACGCAACACCGTTGTCACATCGGCATAGCCTTTCAACCCTTCGATGTTCAGGATCGCATCGGCTAGAAACACGCCGGCACGGATATCGTGGCTTTGCTCCAACACCGCGCCAGCCTTCTTGATGACTTCGCGATAGTCCGGTTCGTGACCCTCGGTCTTTGAGTCGCCGACCTGCTGCTCTTCAATCGGCTGAGCCGCAAGTTCCATCTCGGTAAAGACCGTCTCATACTCGAGGTTTTCACCACTCGGAGAGTCGTCACTCTTGGATTGTATAAGGACTGCCGGGTCCATCGTGTCTCCCTTCGAAGCGGCACAAACCTTGGCCGCAACTACACTTGAACCTATTTCCGGTTGCATTTGCTGTAATGCAGTTCACACAACAGAAAAAAACATTTTCTTGACCCCAAGTCAGCCTTATCGTCTTCTTAAAGTCAATTGAATTTCCACGTTTGACAAAGGGTTCAGGACCATGGCCGATTTGAAACTCGAAGGCGCCCAGCTGAAAAAGATGGTTAAGCTCGGCAAGCAGCAGGCACTGACCTTTGCGTTCTGCCCCGGTTCCAAGAACGACCACACGCTTCTGATCGACCGCCGGAAAGGCCCTGAAGTGCTTGGCAAGCTTGCCCGAAAAGAAGGCACCGGCAAGAAAGTTGCGTTCGGCACGTTCGAGGTCAAGGGAAACGTCATGGAGATGACCTGTGGGCGGACCGTCCCGCAGATGGCCAAGACCATAAAGAAGTATCTGAAAACTCAGAAAACTATGGTCAATGTGGTGATCCTTGATGCCGAGGGGAACACGCTGGAAAGCGATGTAGAGGACCTGCCCACCGACCCGACGATGGAGGATACCGAAGCGGAGGCGGTAGTAGCCGAAGAGCAGGCAGGCGACACAACAGACGATCAGATTGAAGATTCCGCGCCAGAAGAAGATGCACCCGCAGAGGCCGAAGAAGCGCCGGCAGTTGATGCAGCCGCTTTGGCGGCACGCCTCAAGGCTCTGCAGCCTGCCATTGCCGCCGCTGGTGGTGACGCCGCAGACAAGCTGAAAAAGGTGATGGCTGGCGCCGTTTCTCAGATAAAATCTTCTGCATTCGATCAGGCAGACAAGACCGTGACCGCATTGGAGGGCGCAGTCGAAAAACTGGGCCAGACTGTTGCCCCGGACACGACGCCTGAAACAGCGGAAGAACCCCCGGCGGCGCAACCGGATTTTCAGGCGTTGGCCGCGCGGGCAAAGACCCTGCAGCAAACCATCGCAGACATCGCAGAACCCGCAAAAGGCAAGTTGATGACTGCGCTGTCCAACGCTGCGCAGAACATCAAGGAACGTAACCATGATGTCGCGGACTCGCTGCTGGGCAAGATTGAAAACGCCGTTAACAAGACGCTGGCGGCAACGACCGAAACACCAGCGGCAAATGGCGACGCAAAGAAGTGGGAAACTGCGCTCGCCCGCCTTCAACCTGCAGTCGACAAAGTGATGACAAACAAACGTGGCGATCTCGCCGCAATCAATCGCAGCTTTGATTTTGCCAAGGATCAGGCCGCGGATGGCAACTATGAAAGTGCTTTGAAGGCAGCGGCCAAGACCGCCGAGTTGCTCAAGCAGGCAGCCACGATGGAAACCACAGCCGCAGCCCAAGAGGCGGCTGACATCACGCCCGAAGGATTGGTAAAGCTGCGCGTCGCATGGCTCGAAACCCGTATGAGCATGCAGAAGGAAATCGAGGGGCTGAAATCGGCAATCGACGACGCAACAAGCGGGATCGAAGGCATGGAAGAGGTGTCTTCAAAGTCCAAAGTGCTGTTCGACTATGTCGCCGACATCGACACAAATCTTGAACAGACCCTACAACAGATGGTCGATGCCAAAGACGCCGAAAGCCGGGACGCGTTAAAGAACGATGCGCTGCAAATCGTGGACACCTACAAGGGCGTCCTGGATTCGGAGTTCTTCAAGGCCGTGGACGACAACGGATTTGTAAAAACCAATATCCGCGACTCAGCGCTCAACTCACTGCAACAGGTAAGCGCAGCCTTGGCGGCCTGATATGGGCACGGCAGGTTTCCGCATGAATGGGAGGCGAACATGACCCTGCGAAAAATCTTGTTTGCGGCGGCGACCTTGGTGCTCGTCGGAACGTCTCCGGGCCTTGCGGAATCCGGACGACTGACCGTGGAGCTGAACAAGACCGAAGAGATCGACGGCGGCGGATGCCGGGCGTTCTTTCTGTTTCGGAATGAAACCGCGTCGAGTTTTGATGGCTTCGAGATGTCTCTGGCCATCATGGACACCGGCGGTGTTATCGACCGGCTCTTGTCAATAGATGCAGCGCCGTTGCCCGTCGCGCGGACAACACTTAAACTCTTTGAAATTCCGGACACGTCCTGTGCCAACATTTCTGAAATCCTGTTGCACGAAATGACGTCGTGCAAACAACAGAACCAAAACGAAATGGACTGCTTTCCGATCCTTGATCTGAACAGCAAGGCCTCTACCGTGCTGGTCAAATAGACAATGCCAACGTCATTTGAAGACCTCGGCGCAGGTGGCCCGATCATGGTGGTGCTCGCCGCGCTGTCGCTGCTGTCTTGGGCGGTGATCGTAATCAAAACTCTGCAACTCTGGAACAGCCGCTCGGGCGCGGCTAGACGCTCAGCCGCGTTTGACAAATGGCGGTGCGGCGACAAGCAAGAGGCGCAGGCGGCGATGGCAACGGCCCGTTCGCCTGCGGATCGAGTCACAACCTATGCCATGCAGGCGCTGTCGGGCGGGTTTTCGGGGCCCGTATTGCTCGCGGAACTGACCCGGCGCGGCAACGATGAAGTATCTCGGATGAACGGCCTGATCCGACTTCTGGAGCTGATTGCCATGATCTCGCCGCTGCTCGGGCTGCTCGGCACGGTGCTGGGCATGATCCAATCTTTTCAGGAATTGGAACTCGCGCAGGGTGCCGCAAACGCTTCGGTCCTGGCAGGCGGCATCTGGCAGGCGCTGCTGACCACGGCGGCAGGCCTACTGGTGGCGATCCCGGCAGCGGTTGGGGCAGGTCTGTTGTCTGCGCGAATAGATGGGGCCGCACAGGACATCGAAAGCGCTGTCGGTCAGCTGATGCTGGCCGAGGAGAACCCGGATATCTGACAGTCTGGAAAGGTCGGCCACATGGCAAGCGATCTTGCATTGAAACGAGCACGGCGGACCGGTCCGCTGATCTCGCTGGTGCCGATGATCGACGTCATGCTGATCTTGTTGGTCTTTTTTATGGTGACCTCCACCTATCTGAACCTCGACATGATCCCGGCAGTGAAGCGACAGGATCAGGCCGGCGTTGCGCAATCCGCGAATATCGAGACGGTCCTGATCCGTCTGTCAGCAGATGGTGTTCCGGTTCTGAACGGCAAGCCGCAAACACCGGAGGCACTTGCGGCGGCGCTTGGGGAACGCATCGAGGCACAACCCTTGGCGCAGGTCTTGCTGCTTCCTTCGGGTGCGGCGCCGACGCAATCGCTGATATCCGTAATGGATATCGCAACCCGTTCAGGCGTGGAGCGTTTGCGTGTGATCAGGCTCGAGGCGCGACCATGAAGCTGAATCGCCCGGCCCGAAATGCCCAATCAGAGACCATCATCGCGCTGATTGATGTGGTGTTCTTCTTGTTGGTGTTTTTCATGCTGATCGGCCGTATGGACGCAACCGCGCCATTCGAAGTCACGCCACCCATAGCGACCAGCGGACGGGACATGCCAGCAGGTGGCGCGACATTGGCCGTTGCTCGCGATGGGGCCTTGGCGCTGGATAATACACCGGTTCAGCGTTCAGAACTTGAGCGAGAGATTACTGCGGCTTTGGACCGTGACAGCAACCTCCGTTTGCGGGTCAACGCGCATCGGGACGCTGAGTTGCGCCATGTGTTACCGCTTGTCGGCTTGGCGGAATCCTTGGGTGTGCGCGATGTGGTGCTGGTCGTTACGCCCGAGACATCACAGGCAAACCCGTGACTGGCGGGCTGGGCATATGGGCCGTCGGGATATGTGCATCGGCGCTGGCAAATGCCGCTATCGGAACCGCGTTGTTGGTTGCCATGCGACCGGAGCCTGTAGTGCAACAGCGTGCGCCGCAGAGTACGCTTGACGTGCAGGCCTATCAACTTGATCGTGACCGCGCGGTTGAGCAGCAGCCGGAACCGGACATCGCAAATTCCGCAGAACCAAATAGCCCAACGGTGGGTCAGACGCGCATCCCTCGATCGCAAGCCGTTGCAAAGTTGCCAACTCCCGCTCCGATTGCAGAAACCCGGCCCCCGCAGCACAAGCCGGAGTTAAAGACACCGCCCGTCGCAACCCAATTCGTGACAGACGCCAAGCCCACCAACCTCAGTTCGGCGCGGCTGGAGGGCGTAAAGTTGCGCAACCGCGACTTACCTGTGAGGCCCGCGGCCGTAACGCAACCCGTTCTACAGACCGCCGTTCAAAGCGATGTCCGCGAAGATATCAGGCTGCCCTCTGCCGAGATGGAACAAGCGTCTCTTGGCGCGACGAAGCGAACGGCGATGATGCTCCCCGAAACAAGCGGCAACGCCGATCTGTTGTCGTCAATATCGCCTCCCTTGCAACGCGCCGCACCTGCTGCCAGTGAACCGGAAAAGATGACAGCGGCGCTGGCGTTCTCCGGTGGCGAGGGCGGAGAAATCGATCCTGCTTCCCTCGCTGCCTTTCAGAGTTTTGTGCATCCAGATGACGCACCCGCACAGGGGAATCAGGTGCGCGATGCCGTTTCGGACCTTCTGGCGCAGGTGCCTTGTTCCCGACTTCAGGTCGAATTTGACCCGGCGACCGCGATGCTACGCGTGAAAGGCCAGGTACCAGAGGACGGTCTGCGCACCCCGGTCCTGTCTGCCCTACAGAAACAGATGGGCGCCAACATCACCTTGTCCGATGACATTCTCATCCTGCCTCGCCCACAATGTGGGGCCTTGACGGGCATTTCGAAAGTCGGCCTGCCGCAATCAACGGATCAAATCACCAATCCCCTGCTTGTTGGAGAAGACACGCACGTCAGGACGCTGGATTTCGTCAGGGATGACCGCTTGTATTTCGACCTCACGGCACCCGATTATGATGCCTACATTTATGTCGATTACTTCGATGCAGACGGGAACGTGTTGCACCTATCTCCGAACGATCAGGTCGCGCAGCAATTGATTCCGGCTAAATCGGTTTTCAGTGTCGGCGCACGCTCACCAGACGACACCGGGCTGCAGATTTTCATTGGTCCGCCCTATGGTCAGGAGATCGCCGCTGCCTTTGCTGCATCTTTTCCGCTCTATGATACGCCTCGACCGTTGATCGAACCGGCAGCGGCCTATCTTGACTGGTTGACTGCCAGGGTCGCGACGGCGCGGGCCAATGACCCTGACTTCAAAGGCGAATGGGTCTATTTCTTTGTGACAACGTCCGCAGACTGAGCGTAGGGACTAGTTGCAACCGGCCTCGGCCCAGCCTTTCAAATGTCGTTTCAGCGCGCCACCGAAGGGGTGTTTCTTGTCAAGCGAGCGCTCCATGTTCGCGCTCAGATAGGCTCCGGCTTGGTTGCAGAGCCGCTCCTGGGTCCACTGATGGCAATTTGAACAGGTCTGGTCTTTCCAATACTCTTCGGGAAGCCCTTCGACCGGCGGGTATAGTGGCGACATCTTGATAAGTTCCGCAATCGAGCGCCCTGAAACAGCCGACAATTCGGATACCACGGCCGTCTCAAACGTGATGGGACCGGAAGGGGCTTCTGGCGCTTCTGGAACGGGGGCGGCGACAACCTCGGGTGTGGGCGTCACCCCTTCGCCTTCGGGATCATTCCCCGCTTTTTCCTGAAGCGCGAGCACTTCGCGACTAGCGAATTCAGCAAAGACGCCTTCGGGAAAAGCATCAAGATAGGCCTGGTAAGAAGCAATGCTTGCTTCGGCCTGTGCCAATTCGAACATCTGTTGTTCCTCGGCGGACGGGCCTTTCGCAACAGGAGAGGGTTTCGCCGCCTCCGGTTGCGAAAGTTCTTTTTCCATCAGAACAGACAACAGCCCCCGCGCGTCACCGGCAAATGTACCATCCGGATATCCCCGCAAGAACAACATGATCTGAACCGGATCACCCGAAGCCTGGACCGAGTTCCACAATTGCAGTTCCTGCAGTTGCGCCGGCGTCATCGGCTCCTCTTCGGCAAACACAAAATCGCTGGTCAACGACGATGCGTCCCACGGAGTTTGCTGCCCGCTGGTCTTGTCGATCACATCGATGCGGACCTTCTTGAACATCTGTTCGATTCGCAGACCGGGCGTGGTGATCTTGGACGCAAGCGCCTGCGTGAACGGGCTGTTGCCCTCAAGGCCATCCAGCGCAACGCCGCCCGGCGCAGTGGCATAGGCCAGAAATGTGCCGGTCGGGGCCTGCATTTCGGCAAGGCCGTTATCGTTGAAATCCGGGATGTCGGTGAACGGGTTGTTGCGGCAGGCATCCAAAATCATGATATTCGTCTTGTTGCGCGCAGAAAACATCTGCCGCAATACGGATTGCGCCTCGACCGCCATCAGATCCAGATCAGCGGCATCTTCAAGCGCCACATCGACCGGCAGAAGATAGTTGGTGCCAAAAGACTGTACCCCATGCCCGGCATAGTAAAACAGGCCCGTCGCATCTGACCCGGCCTTTCGCAGATCGCGCCCGAACTGGGATATTCCGCGCTTCATCTCCGACTGGTTGCTGTCCAGCAGCAGCGTTACCTTAAACTCAAGCCCTTCAAGCGTTTCCGCGATTAGGCGCGCGTCATGTGACGGATTGTCCAACGGCGAAACTGCCCCATAGTCGGAATTTCCGACCACAAGAGCCAGTCGTTCCTGCGCCACGACGGGCGCGGCAACTAACAAGAGCAACAGCCAGCAGGCTCTGAGGGCAATGCGCAGGGGCAATGATTTCTTCCTGTTTCGGCACCGGATTTCCGGAGGGGATTATCAAGCGATCTCGCGGGGTCCAAACTCGCGATTTCACCATTAATCAGGCATTTTCGATATAACTATCGCTTTTCTCCTTCAAGGGTGCAAGTTTCCTGTTACTCTGACCTTGGTGCCATCCAACCGTTTAGATTTTGTTAACTTTCTAGCAAACAGGGACTGTCATGATACTCCAAATTCTCCGCAACACACTTTGCACTTGTCTTTTGGGTATCTGGGTCATGCTGAGCACGGCACCGGGCGTTGCTGCTCAGAGCACTGATCCGTTCGAAAACGGCTGGACACTTGACGCGGCGGCCTCAGAGTTGCGGTTTATGTCCATCAAGAAAGGCAATCTGGCCGAGACGAACAAATTTGCAACGATCAGCGGCCTGATTACACAGGATGGCAAGGCCCAGATCCGCGTCTTGATGGATTCCGTCGATACCAATGTGGATTTGCGCAACGTGCGGATGCGGTTTCTGTTCTTTGAAACCTTCCTCCACCCCGAAGCAACCATCACCGTTGACCTTGATCCGGCACAGCTGACCGATCTTCACAACACGCGTCGCAAGATGATCGACGTCGAATATACCGCCGCCGTGCATGGCGTTACGGTCACCAAGACCGCCGGGATCGCCGTAACACTGATAAACAACGACCGGGTCGCGGTCTCGACCACCACGCCGATTGCGGTCACCCTGGCCGAGCATAATCTGGAAGCGGGTCGCCAGAAACTGCAGGAAGCGGCGAATGTGGATATCGCACCGCTCGGCATCGTCAGCTTTGACTTTGTGTTTGACCGCTCCAGCCCGGGTACCCGCCCGGATATGGCGATGCTGACGAATGCTGTGGCACCCGGTTCCGCCGCGCTGGAAACCAAGGGCAATCTGGATCGCGAAGCCTGTGTCGGCCGGTTTGAAATCCTGTCACGCACCGGCAGTATCTATTTCACCACCGGCAGCGCCCGCCTTGACGCTAAGAGCACGCCACTGCTCGACAACCTCTATGATATCGTAAACAGGTGCCCGGAACTTGCGATTGAGGTCGCCGGACACACAGATTCCGATGGGAGCGAGGTCGCGAACCAAAGGCTGAGCGAACGGCGGGCCGCGTCTGTCGCGACGTACCTGCAGTCCAAGGGCATTTCCGCATCACGGATGAAGGCCATCGGCTACGGCGAGGCCCAACCGTTGGTCGCGAACACCTCGCGCGAAAACAAGGCGAGGAACCGCCGGATCGAATTCTCGGTCATCAACTAAACTGCAGGAGCATTGCCCTGTTAAGGGGTGCACGTTACCGATTGGCCCGAAAGCCGCTTGAACACGCCTGTCCTAGCGTGATGTAAGCGCCCACAGAGCACGCGAGATTGTCGTCGTGCTCCCCGATCAGTCAGAGGCTTTCCCGCATGGCAGCGCAAACCGACAAACCCAAGGTTTTGGTCACCGGCAGTGCCGGATTTATCGGCTTTCATCTGGCACGCCTTTTGCTTGCCGAGGGGTTTCGCGTGCATGGCTATGACGGGATGACCGAATATTATGATGTGACGCTAAAGCAGCGGCGTCATCAAATTCTTCTACAGGACCCAAACTTCACCGTCACCGAAGCCCTCTTGGAAGACGACGAAGCCATCAACCGGGTCTCTGGCGAATTTCAACCCGAAATCATCGTTCATTTGGCAGCTCAGGCCGGCGTGCGCTATTCGCTGGAAGCCCCCCGTTCGTACATAGACAGTAACGTCATCGGCACCTTCAATGTGATGGAGGTCGCGCGGAACCTGCAGTTGCGCCACCTTCTGATGGCTTCGACATCCTCGATCTATGGGGCCAACGAAGACATGCCCTTTCGCGAGACCGACAAGGCCGACCTTCAACTGACGATCTATGCCGCAACCAAAAAGGCAAACGAAAGCATGGCGCATTCCTATGCGCATCTCTGGAATATCCCGACAACGATGTTCCGCTTTTTCACGGTTTACGGCCCGTGGGGGCGTCCGGATCTTGCCTATTTCAAATTCACGGATGCCATCCTGAATGGCCGCCCCATCGACATCTACAATCATGGCGACATGTATCGCGACTTCACCTATGTCGACGATCTCGTGCGCGCTGTCCGCTTGCTGATCGATGTGCCGCCTGTGCGACCCGACAGCCCCGAGGATATCAGGGACGGAGACAGCCTGTCACCTGTCGCCCCCTACCGTGTCGTGAACATCGGGAACTCGGATAAGGTGCGATTGCTGGACTTTATCGAGGCGCTTGAAGACGCATTGGGCGTCAAAGCAGAGCGCAATTATATGGGTATGCAAAAGGGCGACGTTGAAGCCACATGGGCGAATGCTGATCTGCTGCGCTCGCTGACTGGATATGCTCCACAGACAGGCTATCGCGATGGCGTCAAGGCGTTCGTTGATTGGTATCGCGACTACTCGCAGACCTGACGCCTTTGATTTGTGTGCGCCCGTTGTGCGCAGCGGGATGTCCTTGCAACGTACGCTCTGTTCACCAAAACTAGGCAATACCTGCCCTATTCGGTTCCGGGATTCAGATCCGTTCTCCAATCTCAAACCGAAAGGAGCCAGTGATGGCCAGACCTCGTTATTTGAAACCGATCAGATGCGGTCGGGAGACAGCCTTTTCCGCCGAACGGGTGCTCAACGTCATTGTTGGCGAGGGCAGATCATGAACCAGAGCAACAGATTTGAAGCAGGTCGATTTCACGCAGGCCGTTTCAGCGGGAACATCGCTGAAACCGATCAAGCACCCTATTCGGTCTCTATGTCGGGACTGACAATCAACCCGACCCACGGACCAACTGCCGAGATTGGCGTACAGCTTGTCGCATCGGCCCATAGCTTTCCCAACGGTGCGCCTGCGACAATCGCCTGGCAATGGCGAAACGATGAAGGCGACATTCCCGGCGCGACCGAGGCGACATTCGTTCCAAGCGCTCTGGCCGATCTGGATAACATCTATCCGGTCGCGTTTCCGTCCGATGGTTACCCTTCCTGGTCCGGCGCGGCGCACACAGTCCGATATGCGCCACCGACGCTCGGCGCCTCGCTTGACGATGTGAACCTCATGGCGGACAGCGGTGACATAGACATTGCAATCGATGGCGGGTTTGCCGGTGATAACCTGAACTATTCACTCGCAAGCGAACTCTCTGGGCTGCAGATTAATGCAAATACCGGCCTTGTAACAATTGCCACGAACGGCGACGTGCAATCCGGTTCGGTCACTGTTTCAGCGACCAACAGCGGCGGCACCGCGACACAGGACTTTGCCCTCGCCATCAATGACGAGCCATTCATCGTGGAAATCAACGGCTTGCAAAACGGCACCGCGATTGTTGACAGCACCCTGGCAGCAGAGGTGGTTTGGTTCATCCCGCAAGGCGAAATTGACCGTATCCGCTGGCGCAGCAATGGCAAGGTCATACCCGGAGAGTGGGACCCGAGTTACACCGTTGATCCAACCATGGCGGGCACCATGTTGTCCTGTACGGTCACATCGGTGAGCAACGGCGCAAATACATCGGAAGCCTATCCGGTCAGCTAGGTGGCATCGGCGAACGCCGTGTAGCATCTGAACCTTTTTCGGCTTCTCAAGGCCCGCCGCATCGGTTGCGATCGCAAAGCGTCGGGTCATTGCGCATTTTGATACCGGATTGGCGCGATGGGAAATTGAATGTTCGCCAGTCGCGCAATACTTAGACATCCTGCCCGCTTGGTAACGTGCAGGCGGGATGGGCTGTCCTGCGTCACTCACCCAAAAACACCGATCTCGCCATGTGAAAATTAAAGTGCTTAGATGTTTTGAAATGGAAATCAGGACCTAAGGCCAAAGATCATGACTGACAGTTCGCGACTACTTGGCCCAAAGCTGGCATCCCTGTTGCGCGACATCTATCCCGAGCTGGATGCGGATATCCTGTCCAGCATGGTTATCGAGGCCTTTTGGCCCGACGGAAAGCCACGCCGCAAACGGGCACGCATCGCAGGAAATTCGCTCTGGTCGGAACAGGATGCCCTGCTCATCACCTATGGGAATTCCATCGTCGACGGCGCGCACAAGCCGCTGGATTTGCTGCACGACTTTCTCAAGTCTTATCTGAGTGGAACGCTCAACAGCGTACACATACTGCCATTCTTTCCATATACATCAGACGACGGGTTCGCCGTTTCCGATTTCCGTGCGGTGAACCCGCAGCTTGGCGATTGGCCGGATATCAACCGGATCGGCGATGACTTCAAACTGATGTCTGACCTCGTGCTGAATCATGTTTCCAGCCAGGGCAGTTGGTTCAACGCCTATCGCCAAGGCCAACCGCCCTACGACAAGTTCTTTTTCGAAGCCTCTCCGGATGATGATCTGTCCGATGTCGTCCGTCCGCGCACAACACCGCTCTTGCGCGAAGTCGAGACCACCGAAGGGCCTCGTCATGTCTGGTGCACCTTTAGTCACGACCAGATCGATCTGGATTTCCGCAACCCCGAGGTCCTGCTCGAATTCCTTCGGATCATTCGGCTGCACGTCGATAAAGGGGTGCAAATCATTCGCCTCGATGCAGTGGCATTTCTTTGGAAAGAAGTTGGCACCTCGTCGATCCATCTGCCGCAAACCCATGCAGTGATCCAGTTGATGCGCGTGCTGTGCGACTATGCCTCGGAAAAGATTATCCTGCTGACCGAGACCAACGTGCCCAAGGCCGAGAACCTCAGCTATTTCGGGGCGGGTCACGAGGCGCATGCGATCTACAATTTTCCGCTGCCTCCGCTGATCCTGCACGCGATGATGTCGGGCAATGGCGAACATCTGCGGCGCTGGCAACGCGGGATGCCCCCTGCCCCGATGGGCTGCGCCTATCTCAACTTTACCGCCAGCCACGACGGGATCGGCATGCGCCCGGCAGAGGGGTTGTTGCCCGAGGGTGAAAAACAGCAGATGATCGACACCATCAGAGAGGTCGGAGGTCTGGTGTCGATGCGTTCGATGCCGGATGGCAGCGAGAACCCGTACGAGCTGAACACCACATTCTACGATGCCCTGTCACGAACGTTTAAAGGCGCCGACGACTATCACCACGATCGGTTCATCTGTTCGCAAACCATCGTCATGTCACTGGAAGGTATTCCCGCATTCTATATCCATGCCATGCTGGCGACTCCGAACGATCATGCACAGGTCGAACATCGGGGCATGAACCGCGCCATCAATCGCCACCGCTGGGATTATCCGACACTGCGCGACCTGCTTGCGGATCCGACCAGTCCGCAATCACGGGTGATGAGCGATCTATCCGCGCGCCTGCGGCTGCGGAAAAGGCAAACCGCGTTTCACCCCAATGCGACACAATTCACCGTGAACCTGAACGATACGCGGGTGTTCGGTATCTGGCGGCAAAGTCTCGACCGGCACCAATCCATCTTTGCTCTGCACAATGTCAGCGATGTGCCTGTCACCGTGCCTGCGGCTGAGATCAATCTGATCGAGGATCAGATCTGGGTCGATCTGATCGGCAATACCGAAATTGATGCCAGCGCGGCGGATATCACGCTGGCGCCATATCAATGCATGTGGATCACCAATCGGCCCTAGACGAATTCAGCCTCGTCCTTTGCCGCAGCCTCGCGCAGGGCTGCGAGAAAACCCGGGTCGGCAGAATGCACGCGGTTCCATGTCGGGATAAAGGGCGTCTCGTGCGGGTTGTCCAAAAAGAATTGCCCGGCGCGCATGATGTTTTCCGCAAACAGTTCGATCGCGCCCTCTTCGCTATGGCGGTCAATGCTGACCCCATTCATCTTGGCGTCGTTGTAATAGGCATCAAGCAGGTCAAGCGCGCAGCGGTAGTAGGTGGCCTTGAGCGCACGAAAGACGTTGGGCGTAAACACCGTGCCATCAGCGGCGAGTTTGCGAAAAATCGCCTTGCAGATATCCGTCGACATGCGGTTAAGACCTGCATTGGCGTCCGCTTCGCTGAGGGTCTGGTGCTTGTGATCGTAGCTATCCGCGATCTCGACCTGACAAACCGCTTTGGGTGCCAGGTTGCGCCACGCCTCAGAGAGCACGCCGATCTCAAGCCCCCAGTCCGATGGGATGCGCAAATCCGGTAAGATATTTGAACGCATGGCAAATTCGCCCGACAGTGGATAGCGAAAGCTGCGCAGATAATCGATGTAATCGCGATCACCAACGACCCGTTTCAACGCAATCAAAAGCGGGCTGACCAACAAGCGCGTGACGCGACCGTTCAGTTTCTCATTGCCAACGCGCGCATAGTATCCCTTGGCAACCTGATAGGGAAAGCTGGCATTCGCCACGGGATAGATCAGCCGCGCCAGCAATTCGTTGGTGTAGGTCACGATATCGCAGTCGTGGATGGCCATGACCGCGCTGTCTTCGCAGGCGATCAGATAGCCGAGAGAAGACCAGACATTCTTGCCTTTGCCCTGCTCTGCCGGTGCAAGACCCAGTTCAGCCAATCGGTCACCAAGAGCCAGCATGCGCGGGCTGTCGTTCCAGATCACGATGTGGTTCTGGTTCAACCCCTTGAAGAATTCCTTGGCGTGCCGAAACTGCGCCTCGTCCGCGCGGTCCAGCCCGATGATGATCCGGTGCAGATACGTCACCTTGGACAACTCTGCCAGAATACGGGGCATCGCATCGGTCTCAAGCTCTGAATAGAGACAAGGCAGGATCAGCGACATCTTGCGGTTTTGCGCAAATATCTCAAGCTCATAGGTCATTTCATCAAGCGACCGGGTTCGCAGGTTGTGCAGCGTCGCGATATTTCCGTTCTGATGAAAATCAGACATGCCTGTTTCCTTGTTCAATCTCGAGGTTTGTGACCAAATCCAGCATCGCCTTGTTCCACCCTTCGGGTCCTGCAAGCGCGGTGCGGATGATCTTTCCCGTCTTTTCTCCGTCAAGCACAGGTAACGGCTCCCGGTGCAGGTTTGCAACGATTACCCCAAACTCTGCCGCTTCCAACATCTCAACGTCGTTAGGCGCATCACCGAGCGCGACGGTATGGCGCGGCTGATAAGTGGCAATGATCTCGGCCATCTGATCCGCTTTGGTTTGACCAAAGGACAAGGTCAGAAACCGCCCTCCTTCGCGCGCTGAAACCTTGTGATCTGCAAGTACGCTCAGAAACTCTGCCCTCTCTGCGGCGCTGCCCGTCCAAAGCCCCGGTTCTGAAAACGCGCGCTGACCTGCCAATTCTGCAGCATCGGGAGTCAGGCCGGTGGTCAACGCGATCTCGTCCACATCCATGTCCCCAAACCCGCGATAGTGACGGCGCAACTCGGTTGGAACGCTTTGCAACACCAGTCGCAACGCCAAATATGGGGCATTCGGTGGCGCAGCGCGGCTGTTTGGTGCCAGAAAGCCTGCTCCATTCTCTACAATTGCGGGCCATTCCTCGAGATCGAGGTCTCGGCGCAGCGCGATGATTTCAGGAGCTGTCTTGCTGCTGGCCATGACGATCCCGGCCCCAATGTTGCGCAAGACATCCAGCGCGGGACGAGCAGCATCCCAACTGTAGCCGTCATGGGAAATGAGTGTCCCGTCAAGATCGGTGAAGACAAGGAGCGGTAATTGGTTGTTCACGGCATCCACATTGTGCCTTGGGCCAGTCCGGCGCAAGCGCATCCGCATCATTTTCAGAGATCCGGTCGAGATTTCAACCAACCGCGCAAAGACTGAGCCATTTGATACGCCGCAATCAATGAAAACTAAACACCGTTTCTGGCTGTTGTAAATGGAACCATAGTTTTCACAAAATCTGGGATTCTGCTTCCATAAGGGAAGTATCGGATTCACCAAGCATAATTATAAGCGAACATTTTACCAAAAAGTTCCAAGGATCAATCGCTCACCAGTAGATCATCAATGGACTCAGACGCCGGATCGCATGCGGATAGTCACAGACGTTCTCGTGCGCGGGTTGCAGCAACATATAGGCTCCAGGCTCATTGAATTACAGCCGGAACAAGACGGTTGCGGCGAGGGCGATTGCTGAAAGGAATACCGTCGGGGATCTATCGTATCGGGTGGCGACACGACGCCAATCTTTCAAACGTCCAAACATGATCTCAATCCTTTTGCGTCTTTTGTAGCGGCGCTTGTCGTATCGGATTGGTTTTTCGCGTGACTTCCGGCCAGGTATGCAGGGCTTAACTCCCTTGTCTATCAAGGCCTCACGGAACCAACACGTGCGCCATGACCACTTCTTGGACCACGTAGCTTATAAAAAAGATGGCAGACGTCTGGACCTGACCGACAAGCCATACTTGCGTGTTACAAAAGAGTTTGAAGATGAAATCGGGCAGGTTTGCGAAGATGGCCAACAGCTCGATGTGATCGATGATCTTTTTCTCGTGACTGAATTCGCGCGTGACCCGGTAAAATTGCACAATGCTGAGCTGTTTAGTGGTTGTCGGGATGCGGATCCAGAAGTCGATATCATCGCACAGACGGTGACGTATGATTTGATCGCCAAGACACCTATCCAGAACCTTGTTGATGAAATCAATCGGGGTCCGCGCGGATTCCGTGCTGTGGTGCGTTTGATCTGGGCTGGTGTCCTAGAGCTTCAAAATAATGAGAAAATCACCCACCAAACCGTGGTGCTGAGAGCGGAGGTGGACCATGTTTGCTATGGTAAATAAAGGACCCATTTTCCGGTTTGAGCCAGGCACAACGGGCGAGTTTCGCAAGCGGAGGATTACGTTTGTCCGGTCGGCAAGCAAGGGCTATTTGGTAGAGTTCCACTCTGATCCTGATGCCGAGAATGTCCCGGGCCTTCTGAGTAGCTCGCGTCCTGATATCGAGTTTGTTGGACGGAAGGTTATTCCGCATACCACATTGACCGAAGCGCTTCTGGAGGGATCTCTTGTCATCGAAGAAGAAAACTTCGTGTTCATTGACCATAGCCAAACGTTCAAGCCTGAATATGTAGCATCACTTGATGACCGTCAGGCGAGGGATCTGATCCTGCATTATGCCTCAGTGTCACTGATGCGTGAAATCTGTGTTGAGAAAGAGATTTTCAAAAAAGACCAGACGTGTCATCAAAAAGTTAGAGCCTGTAATTCTGTAGCGTCTTCCTGGCCAAATTGATTTGCTTCTCGGTAAGGTCGACCGTCTTCGCCGTTATCCGTCCCGAGGGCGTCAGATTCCTCTCCACTCAGCGACTGGGCAGCGCATCCTCTATTGGGACGATCAACTGCGGACATATGGATTTCACGATTTGGTAGATAGGCGGAACCTTTCAGGCAACAAAAACTGAAAACTAGAGCCCGTCGTCGCGGAAATTATAAAAGCTGTTATTTATAAACACGAATGTCTTGAAGGTATCCCGAAGACAAAAAAATCCACCGCTTCGTGAAACTTAAAGTCAACGAGGAGAAGGCCCGCCAAAAGGTGGTGCTAAATCAAAGGGAGCTGAACGGTGAGATCATCTCGGATGCCGAGCGCACCGCTGTTGAAAAAATCAAGCCTCCGTCGATCAAAACCGTCAGAAGTTGGATTGCTGTCCTTTCGCCGCTGGAGGCTTTGCTGGGAGGGAAGGGGCCCGATTTCCTTCTCCAGAACTGCCTTGCCGTCGGTATGGGATTGAAAGTCGAGCGCGCCGGCCAGATTGTCATGATTGATGAATACCCTGCCGATCTTATGACCATCATCCCTTTTGGTTTTATGATCCATTGGCTAGGGCATGAGAAGGTGAAAAAGCTTGGAATTACCGCAGACAAGCCCTTGAGGGTGATGATCTCGACGATGCGCCTTCTGACAACATCGATTGTCCACGCTTTCAAGGACGGAGCAAAGGCATTGGAGACTGAAGATTTCGCGACCGTCTTTGACCTTCAGTTTCTGCATTTCAATCCTGAAAATCCCTTTACCGTGCGCAACTGGGCGGCACGGATCGGCGCTGAGCCAAGTGACGTTGGCAATGGCGACATCCTTTTCGAAGACGGGAATGTCGAACCGGTAAAAAAGTAGCGTGGCCGTAAACCGCGGGCTGCGGTGCAAACATGACAGTCCAGTGCCTTCAACCGACAATTCCCTTCCATGATAATGAAGTTACATGTTCCATCCCGGATGATCACATAGATCCTCGCCGATCTGCCCTTTTCATGGCAAGATCGGTTTTGGGTGACATTCGGGAGAACGCTCAATGCTGATCCAACTTCATAGCCAGGCGACGACGACACCCAAGAGACGG
>NZ_JBDWLR010000085.1:0-168089 GCF_039973035.1 Sedimentitalea sp. | reverse complement strand
CACTTGAAAAACATCCTTGGCCAAATCCAGGCCTACGGTCTTTACTGTCATTGGGTGGCTCCTTTCCTAGCAGTCGTTGATAACTGCACTTTGGCACATTCGATGCCGGTGGAGCAGGAGCCACCCACATCATCCGCTTTGCTTTGACCCAGACCGCTCCTGCGTGGCCTACTGTGCCGGGTTATTGAGTGGAGCATTCTGATGATGATGTTGGCTGGGTTACTGGGCCTGCTTGCCGTCGGTGGCGCAGCCGTTGCGGTGGATTTCTCCCCGGAGGCTGAAGATGATGGGGAAGACAACAACCAGCCAGAGATCGAAGATCTGGCAACGGGCGAGGTTGCCGCGGATATCGTTCCGATTGATCAAATTCTGGCCGGTGCAGACGGGGCCGAGCAACTTGCAGGCGACGCAGGGAACGATCAGATCAACGGGTATGCCGGTGACGATGCGATCCATGGCGGCGCGGGCAATGACATCCTGCACGGTGCGACAGGCAATGATGCGCTGTTTGGTGGCGATGGCAATGACACCCTGCACGGTGAAGACGGGCAGGACATTCTGAGCGGCGACGGCGACGATGAGCTGTCGGGCGGCGACGGCGATGATGCATTACATGGCGGATTGGGCGATGACACCCTTGCGGGTGGCCAAGGCCAGGACACATTGTTCGGCAGTTTTGGGGATGATCTGATTGTCGGTTCCGATTTCAATCAGGACGGCGTCCACATTGATGACGCAACCAAGGATTACCTCAACGGCGGTGACGGCAACGACACTCTGATCGGAGGGCACGGCGACGTGATGAGCGGAGGCGATGGCGCGGATCAATTTGTGCTGGACGCAAGTGAAACGGCGACCAATGACGGCGATACCGATCTAGGGGCCACGCGCCTGATGGACTTTGATGCCGATGAGGATCAGTTGCTGGTGATGTCGGATCTTGAACAGAACCCGGCGCCTGACATTGAGGTGATCGCTGACGAGGACACGCCCGGTCTCAGCCATATCTGGGTCGACGGTGCCGAAGTCGCCAGCGTGATGGGTGGCACAACGCTGACCGCCGAGGATATCGTGGTCATCGACCACGCCGCAGGCGCGGTTCTGGGGATGGGCAACGCCTGACACCTCGCACCCGTGAATCCCTTTGCCTTTCCTATGAAAAGCGCCTATACGCGCCCATCCCTGATCGACTCGTAGAAATTGCGGGCCGGTTCGAGACCTTCTCCATGGGCCTGTGCTGGACGACATCCCGGCCTGCGCCATTCACTTTAACCCTGCAAAGGAGACCCCGATGTCGATTACGCTGGAAGAAAAATCACGTGTCATGAAGGAATTCGCGACCAAGGAAGGCGACACCGGTTCGCCCGAAGTCCAGGTTGCTGTTCTGAGCTCGCGCATCGCGACCCTGACCGAGCACTTCAAGACACACAAGAAAGACAACCACGGTCGTCGCGGCCTGCTCAAGATGGTTGCTCTGCGTCGCAAGCTGCTGGACTATGTCAAGCGCAAGGACGAAGCCCGTTACCAAGACCTGATCAAACGTCTGGGCCTGCGTCGCTAACGCAGCCTGCTACAGGTATCGCAAGATGCCCGCGCAGACGTAGAAGACCATTGATCCCGACGCCCGCCAGTTTTGGCGGGCGTTTCGCTTTGCGGCCTGTGTGAACCAATCAAATTCGGTTTTGGCAGCTTACATGGCGCCGAATGCGAAAAAGGCCCCGGCGCAAAACGCAGGGGCCTTTCTCAACCATCTATGGCGAGCTTAGCCTTTGGAGAATTCCGGATAGGCTTCCATGCCCAGCTCGGTCATGTCCAGACCGTTGATCTCTTCCTCTTCGCCGACACGGATGCCCATGACTGCCTTGAGGATGAGCCAGACAACAGCCGACGTCACGACCACGAACACACCTACGACCAGGATCGAGTAGAGCTGAGTGATCAGCGAGGCATCAGGGTTGGTGAAGACAACGGCGATTGTACCCCAGATACCTGCGAACAGGTGCACCGGAACCGCGCCAACCACGTCGTCGATCTTGAGCTTGTCAAGGAACGGTACGGCGAAGACCACGATCACACCACCGACGGCACCGATCAGTGTCGCCGAGAGCAACGAGGGTGTCAGCGGCTCGGCAGTGATCGAAACCAGACCGGCAAGCGCGCCGTTCAGGATCATTGTGAGGTCAGGCTTCTTGTAAAGCAGCTGAGTCAGGATCAGTGCGGCCACAGCACCCGCCGCCGCAGCAGCGTTGGTGTTGGCGAGGATGCGGCTGATATCAGCAACATTGCCCGCAGTATCCATATAGAGCTGCGAACCACCGTTAAACCCGAACCAGCCCATCCACAGGATAAACGTACCCAGTGTTGCCAGCGCCAGATTGGAACCGGGGATCGGAACCACGCGGCCGTCCTTGGTGTATTTCCCGATGCGGGGCCCGAGGATCAGAGCGCCCGTCAGAGCCGCCCAGCCACCAACCGAGTGTACCACGGTCGAACCGGCGAAATCGAGGAAACCAGCTTCGTCAAGGAAACCACCGCCCCATTTCCAGCTGGCCTGGATCGGATAGATCAGCGCCGTCAGGATCACCACAAAGATCAGGAACGGCCACAGCTTGATCCGCTCGGCCAACGCGCCGGAAACGATTGAGGCCGTTGCCGCGCAGAACATCAACTGAAAGAAGAAGTCCGATCCGACAGATGCGTAGGTCAGGTCAGGTTCGGCACCTGCAAGACCAACAGGCTCAAGGCTTGTCAGCGAGAACGCCCCAAGCATCCCCGGAATGGACCAGCCATCGCCCGGATACATCAGGTTGTAGCCGATCAGAAAGTAAAAGATCGCGGCCAGCGAGAACAGCGCCATATTCTTGGTCAACTGCATGGTTACGTTCTTGGAACGCACCAGCCCGGCTTCGAGCATGGCGAACCCTGCTGCCATCCAGAACACCAGCACGCCCATCATGATGAACATGAAAGTGGTCAGGATAAACCCGATGTCGGCATTGGTCGGCGTGGTATCCGCCTCCTGCGCCAGCCCCAGCGTCGGCAACGCGATAAGCGCGGCTGCTGTGGCAAATGTCTTTATCGATGTCATTTTGTCAAATCCCCTTGTTCGCCGCCGTATCACAGCGCTTCTTCGTTGGTTTCGCCTGTGCGCACGCGAATGGCCTGCTCTACGTCGAGGACGAAAATCTTGCCGTCTCCGATCTTGCCTGTTTTGGCGGTCTTGGTGATGGTCTCGACCACCTGATCCGCCATTGCTGCGCTGACAACGAGTTCAAGTTTGATCTTGGGCACGAAGTTCACGGCGTATTCCGCGCCGCGATAGATTTCTGTATGGCCGGATTGCGAACCAAAGCCCTTTATTTCGGTCACCATCATGCCGCGCACACCGGACTCGGTCAGCGCTTCGCGGACCTCTTCCAGTTTGAACGGCTTGATTGTCGCTATGATGAGTTTCACCTCTATCCCTTTCCTTTGCAGGTCCCCTGCGTATAGACACCCGGAGAAAAACGCCGCGATGCAGCGATGCAAATGGTGCGGGCGTCGGGATCGAGGGAAAAACACGCGAAAATGCACAATTTTTGCACAAAATTCAGCGTATGCCCAAAAATAATGCGATTCAGAAAGTCCAATTCACGGGCACTGGAAGGCTCTACAAACCGTCTCCGGCAATGTAATGTCGCTTCAAACATAAAGGCCGGGCAGGGCTGATCATGACCAAGAAAACTCCTCGCAAGCCGCCATTGGTGGCCGAAAAGCGCTATTCGTCCGGTTCGCGAAAGACGCGAAAGCCGACGGCGACCAAGACGCGAAAAACGCCTCAAAAGGCGAAAGCGGCCCCTCGCAAGCGCAAGGCAACCCGTCGCAAGGCCAGCGGCGGAGGCGGCATCATCGGCTTCTTTCGCCGGGTGATCGGCTGGATCCTGCGTCTGATCTGGTCGGTGACATGGCGTGTAGGCTCGGTGGTCTGTCTGATCATCGGCCTCTGGGTCGGCTATATCTATACAACGCTGCCCGATGTAACAGAATTGTTTGACGGTCGCGCGCGAGGGTCGGTGACCATGCTGGACCGCAATGGCGATGTCTTTGCGTGGCGCGGTGACCAGTTTGGCGGCGTGATCACCACCGAATCCGTTTCTCCCAACCTTCGCAACGCCATCATCGCGACCGAGGACAAGCGGTTCTATCGTCATTTCGGCGTCAGCCCCCGGGGCGTCGCAAGTGCCGTGCGCATCAACCTGAGCGAAGGGCGCGGTCCGCTTTCGGGCCATGGCGGCTCAACCATTACGCAGCAAACTGCCAAACTGTTGTGCCTTGGCGATCCCTATGACCCGAGCACCGGGATGTCCGAGGCGGAATACGAAGCCGACTGCCGTCGCGGAACGTTGCAACGCAAGATCAAAGAAGCGGTCTTTGCGATGGCGATGGAGGTCAAATACACCAAGGACGAGATCCTGACGATCTACATGAACCGGGCCTTTCTGGGCGCCGGCGCGCGCGGGTTCGAGGCCGCAAGCCAACGCTATTTCGGAAGATCAGCATCCGATGTCTCGCCCGCCGAGGCCGCGATGCTGGCAGGACTTCTGGTGGCTCCGACGCGCTATGCGCCGACCAACAGCCTGACGCGGTCACAAAACCGCGCGACGGTCATTGTCGGACTGATGGAAGATCAGGGATATCTGACCGCGGCCGAGGCGCAAGATGCGCGCGCCCATCCCGCACAGCTTTCCGAAGCGGCGGCTGAGCGCGCCGGGGGGTACTTTGCGGACTGGGTCATGTCAGCCGGACCCGAGTATTTCACCCGCAACACCACCGAAGACGTCATTATTCGCACCACTCTTGATCGCCGCCTACAGGCGGCGGCGGAGGACGCGATGCAATATGTGTTCGCGAACAAGGTCCGAGAAGGCTCCAAGGCAGAGGCCGCGATTGTGGTCATGTCAGCGGATGGCGCGGTGCGCGCCATTGTCGGTGGGCGCGAAACCAAGGTCGCGGGTGCGTTCAACCGGGCGGTTCAGGCCAAGAGGCAAACCGGTTCGGCGTTCAAGCCCTTTGTCTATGGCGCTGCGCTCGATATCGGGTACTCGCCGCTGGATACAGTGATTGACGAACCGTTTTGCATGAACATTCCCGGCTCCGGTCAATGGTGTCCCAAGAACTACACCAAGAACTACAAGGGGCGCGTGACGCTTGCCGATGCGTTGAAGGATTCACTCAACATTCCGGCGGTCAAGGTTTCGGAAAAGGTCGGGCGCGAGCTTGTGCGGCAGGTCGCCAGCCAATTTGGCCTGGAGAGTGATCTAGCCGCGGGCCCTGCATTGGCACTGGGCGCATCCGAAAGCACGCTGATCGAAATGACAGGCGCATATGCCGGCATTCTGAATGGCGGTTCTGCCGTGACTCCCTATGGGCTGACCGAACTGAAGCTTTTGGGCGAAAGCGATCCCCTGATGGGAACTGAAGGCGGGATCGGCGAACGGGTAATTCAGACACAGGCCGCAGAGGAACTGATCTGGATGATGGAAAAGGTGGTCGCCGAAGGGTCAGGCCGACGCGCCAAACTGCCTGACTGGCAGGCCGCTGGCAAAACCGGCACCACGCAGGCTGCACGCGACGCCTGGTTTATCGGCTTTACCTCGCAATATGTTGCTGGGGTCTGGATGGGCTATGATGACAACACGCCTCTCAGCGGCGTCACCGGAGGCGGCCTGCCCGCAGAAATATGGCACGAAACCATGGTGCGTGTGCATGAAGGGCTCACGCCAACCCCGCTGCCGATGCGCGCGCCATCCGGTCCGGTTGAAAACTGGGAGGGTAGTGGCGCAACCCAGACCGACTCAGGAGGAGGTCTGGGCGGCGTCGTAGACAAGGTTCTGCGCGATATCTTTGGCGGTGGCGGAAGTCAAAACAACAGCGGCAATCAAAACACACCAACCTTCAACGACCGCTAAAACACTTCGACAGAGCCCTTAAAGATCTAACGCGTTGAAATCCATGATTTCAACGCGTTAGATGATGGCCGATGTCTATGACGAAACGGTTCGATCAGCTAAGTTTGGCGAGATCCGCTGTCAGCTGGTTGATGTTGCCCTTGCGCTTGTCGAGCATTGCACCGATTTCCGTACGCTCGGTCAGCAGCAGGTTCACACCTTCGATGAACATGTTGAAGAACTTGTCGCGGCCCGACTTGTCGGACACCAGGAATGTCACTTCAAACGGTGACTCGCCGCGCAATTTGGCAAGGCTGCGTATCTCGTAGCCGCTCTTGATCTTGCGGGTGGATGTCACTTCGACGCTGCCACCGATGAATTCGCGGAACCGTCTGCCGTACTTGCGCGCGATATAGCCCTGAAACGCCTTGGTGAATGCGTTCAACTGCGCCTTGCTTGCGCTGCGGGCATCATTGCCAAGTGCGTAGCGTGCCATGATCGGCACATCAGCATATTTCACAAAAATCCGCTCGAAATCCCGTATCATCGCGTTTTGCGATTTGCCCGAAGCGATCACGCCGTTGATTTCGCCAACAAGTTGATCGACGAGGCTCCTCGCCCCCGCCTCGGTCAGAGCGAGCGCAGGCATGGGAAGTGCGGCGAGTCCGGCAAAGGCGGCGGCCGATCCCAAAAAGCTGCGGCGGATCAGTGTTTTATTCAGCATAGGGGTCTGCATAGGGATCCTCGTATGGGTCGGTATCAGATGTAGCATAAGGGTCTACATAGGCATCGCCATTGTTACCTTCTAGATCAAAGCGGCGATTTTGTAGATAGATCACGCGTGCAACTGCATAGCTGTCTTCGCTCTCGTACAGGATCGAATCGATGGTATCCGAATACCTGCCCCGCGCGCTGAGCCGCTCCAGAGCATTGGCGTAGAACCCGACATTTTCGATCGGGCGCGTGGGTGCAAAGGTCAGCGGATTGGTAAAAAAGTCAACAAAAACGCCGACCGAATCGCGTTGTGTCGATGGGCCAAAGAACGGAAGCTCGACATATGCCCCCTCTTTGACGCCCCACACCGCAAGGGTTTCGCCAAAATCGGTCTCGGTCACGGGGATGCCAAACTCCGAGGCCGGGTCCGCCAAACCGGCGAAACCGATCGTTGTGTTCATCAGGAACCGACCGACCGAAACCCCTGCCTGTTTGAAATCACCTTGCAAGACATAGTTGGCAGCATCGCCCGGTTCCGACAGATTGGCGGCGAAACTGTTAAAGCTGTCCTCAATCGGGTCGGGGATAAAATTTGAGTAACCTTTTGATGCTGGCCGGAAAAACAGCTTGTCCACACCAAGGTTGAATTGGTGGATCTTTCGGTTGTTCTGTTCATAGGGATCAAACGGGACGGCGCTGTTGCGCTCGTCAGGGTCACGAACCGTACAGGCCGTCGTCAACAACAGACAGAGACCGGCAACAAGAATGGTCTGTGCACGCAATGGCAGGTTCATGAAAATTTATCCGTCTTCAGTGTGAAGTATTCAAGTGGGCAACTCACTAATGCAAACAGGAATGGTTCACACTCGCTCCAACTTCACTTAATGAAATTGTGGCAGTTTGGGAACAGGCCATGTAAGCGCTGCGCATGATCACGCTCCCCATGTGCGGATCCGTGCACCAAAAGGACAGGGCAATTATATTATGACGACAAAGCCAGGTCGCGACGAACTTCGAAATGCGCGACGCCAGGGACGCACGCTTTATTGGGTTGTCGGAATCTTCAGCTTTTTTGCGAACCTGCTGATGCTGACCGGGCCGCTGTACATGTTGCAGGTTTATGATCGTGTCCTTGGCAGCCGGTCCGAAGAAACGTTGGTCGCCCTGTCGCTGCTGGTTGCATTTCTCTATGGCGTCATGGGCATCCTAGATTACAGCCGCGGGCGGATCATGGCCCGCGTGGGCGCGCGATTCCAATCGATGCTCGATCATAGGGTGTTTGACGCGATGGTGCGCCGCTCTGCAATTGCTCCGGACCCATCGGCACAGACCGGTCTCGCCGATCTGGAATCCGTGCAGAGGCTGATCTCCTCGCCGGTTCTGATGGCCGCATTTGACCTGCCATGGACCCCCGTGTTCCTCGCCGGGATTGTTTTGTTTCATCCCTGGCTCGGTATGCTGGCCATGGGCGGTGGCGCGCTCCTCATCATGATCACCCTGCTTAATCAATTGTTCTCGCGTGGGCCGTTGATGCAGGCCAATTCCGCGACGCACCGCGCGTCGATGCTGTCTGACGAGATTCGCAACGAGGCCGAGATGATCCAGAGCATGGGCATGCGGGGTGCGGCGTTTGAACGATGGAAAACCGCACGCGATGCGTCGCTGGCCGAAAGCATTGGCGCCAATGACGTAGGCGGCACCTTTACGTCAATGACCAAAACGCTGCGCCTGTTCCTGCAATCGGCGATGCTGGGCCTTGGAGCCTATCTGGTCCTGCAAAACGAAGTCACGGCAGGTGCCATGATTGCCGCGTCTATCCTGCTGGGTCGGGCGCTGGCACCCATAGAGCTGGCGATCGGCCAATGGCCGCTGGTTCAGCGAGCCTCAAAGGGCTGGGACAGCCTCGCGGACCTGCTGGAAAAGGTACCGCCAGAGGCCCAACGTACCGAATTGCCCGCCCCCAAAGCCAAGCTGGATATTCAGGCGCTGACAATCGTGCCGCCCGGCGATACGCGCGCCTCGGTGAAATCGGTCAGCTTTCGGGTAGAACCCGGACAGGCGGTTGGGGTGATCGGGTCGTCAGGGTCGGGAAAATCCACGCTGGCGCGTGCGCTGACTGGTGTCTGGCGACCAGCCGGTGGAACCATCCGACTGGACGGAGCCTCGCTGGATCAATACGCGCCGGACGATCTGGGGCGATACATCGGCTATCTGCCGCAGCGGGTGCAGTTGTTTGATGGCACCATCGCCGCCAACATCGCCCGCCTCAGCGGCGCGCCCGACAGCGCAGCGGTCGTGGAAGCCGCCAAGAAGGCTGCAGCCCATGACATGATCGTCAATCTGCCCGACGGCTACGACACACGCGTTGCGGCAGGCGGCGGACGGCTTTCAGGGGGGCAAATGCAACGTATCGCCCTTGCCCGTGCGCTGTATGGCAACCCGGTTATCGTCATTCTCGACGAACCGAACTCGAACCTCGACAACGAAGGATCGATGGCGCTGAATCAGGCCATCCGTGACCACAAGGCCGCAGGCGGTTCGGTTTTGATCATGGCGCACCGCCCGGCCGCCATTCAGGAATGTGACACGCTGCTCGTGATGGATCATGGCGCGCGGGCGGCATTTGGCCCTAAGGATAAGGTTCTCAAAGAGATGGTTGCCAACCATGAACAGCTAAAGAACACGTCGTCGATGGGAGGTGTTCAATGAGTACGAACAGCTGGTCAGCCCGCAAGCCCGTCCTGTTTGGCCTGTTTGGGCTTTTGCTCTTAGTGGGTGGTTTTGGCACTTGGTCCGTCGTGTCGAATATCGCGGGCGCGATCATTGCGCCCGGGCGTCTTGAGGTGGATCGCAACCGTCAGGTCGTGCAACATCCCGATGGAGGCGTTGTCGCCGAGATCCTGGTGGATGAGGGCGATACCGTGATCGAGGGCGCGGTCCTGATCCGTCTTGATTCCAAGCTTTTGACCTCTGATTTGCTGATTGCCGAAGGGCAGCTCTTTGAACTCATGGCCCGGCGCGGACGGCTTGAGGCCGAGCGCGACGCGGCGGAAACGATCAGTTTTGATCCCATGCTCATCGAAGCGGCGGCACTGCGACCAGATGTGGTCGGGTTGATCGAGGGGCAAGAGCGGCTGTTTCTCGCGCGCAAAGATTCGGTTGCACGCGAATCCGAGCAACTGGAAAAGCGTCGTGGCCAAATTCTTGATCAGATCAAAGGTATCAAGGCGCAACAGTCCTCTCTGGAACGCCAGATCACGCTGATTTCAAAGGAACTCGAAAGCCAGAAATCCCTGCTCGATCGGGGACTTGCGCAGGCAGGGACTGTTCTGAACCTGGAACGAACAGCGGCCGATCTGGAAGGAACGCTGGGCGAACTGGTTGCATCAGAAGCGCAGGCCGAGGGCCGGATCACTGAAATCGACATCGAGGTGCTAAAGCTCGGTACCAAGCAACGCGAAGACGCGATCACCCGTTTGCGCGATCTTCAGTACCGTGAACTCGAACTCGCCGAACAGCGCCGTTCCCTGCTCGAACGGCTGAACAGGCTGGACATCACCGCGCCGGTTTCGGGTATCGTGTATGACTTGCAAGTACAGACGCCCCGCTCGGTAGTCCGCTCTGCCGATCCGGTTCTCTATCTCATACCACAAGATCGCCCGTTGGTCATTGCCGCCCGCGTGGAGCCGATTCACATCGACAAGATTTTTGTCGGCCAGCCGGTCACCCTCCGTTTTTCGGCGCTGGATCAGCGCGAAACGCCCGAATTGTTCGGCACGGTCACACAGGTTTCGGCAGACGCGTTCGAAGACACCAACAGTCGCGCATCGTTCTACCGTGCCGAGATCGTGCTGGAGCCCGGTGAACAGGACAGGCTCCCCAAGGACACGATCCTGATACCCGGAATGCCCGTCGAAACGTTCATCCGCACGGATGCCCGGACGCCTCTGGCCTACCTGGTCAAACCTCTGGCCGACTATTTCACCAAGGCGTTCCGCGAATCCTGACTTGGGGCTTTTCGCCGGTGCCGATCCCGGCTAGCGTCCGCGCGAAACCGCGACTCTGAGGGGATCAGACATGAGCATCAAAGACAAACTTTCCGAACTGGGTGTGACATTGCCAGATGCGCCGGCACCGGCCGCGAATTACGTGCCCTTTGTTCAGATTGGCGACATCGTATACATCTCCGGTCAAATCTCGAACGATGCCAACGGCCTGATCGTCGGCAAGCTGGGTGATACGATGGAGCTCGACGCGGGCGCCGCCGCAGCTCGCGCATGCGCGATCAACCTTCTGGCTCAGGTAAGGGCCGCCTGCGGAGGCGATATCGACAAGCTGGTGCGGGTGATCAAACTGACCGCATTCGTCAACTCGACGGCTGATTTCACCGACCAACCAAAGGTCGTGAACGGGGCCTCCGATTTCCTTGTAGAAGCGTTGGGTGATGCCGGACGGCACTCTCGTTCGGCTGTCTCTGCCGCCTCATTGCCATTGGGCGTCGCGGTCGAGATCGAAGGCATCTTTCAAGTCAAATGACACCGCCCTTGCCCAAGGCGTTCGTGAACACGGCGCTGGCGCATCGCGCGCTGCATGATATTTCCGATGGCCGCCCCGAAAACAGCCGCGCAGCGATCCGCGCAGCGGTTGCGTCAGGGTACGGCATCGAAATTGATCTGCAACTGACGGCTGACGCACAGGCCTTGGTGTTTCATGACTATGATCTCGGCCGGCTGACCGAAGAAAACGGTCCAATCAGGCGATTGACGGCGAACGAGGCATGCCAAGTACCGCTAAAGCACGGCGACGGAGAAACCATCCCGACCCTGCACGAGATACTGGAAATCGTGAAGGGCCAGATTCCCCTGCTGATCGAAATCAAAGATCAGGACGGGGGAATGGGCGCCGATGTTGGCCTGCTCGAACAGGCGACAGCAACAGCGCTCGATAGCTATCGCGGCCCGGTTGCGGTTATGTCGTTCAACCCGCACAGCGTTGGCAAAATGGCGGAACTGGCCCCCGATCTGCCCCGAGGTCTGGTAACCTGCGGCTTTGATCCCGTCGAATGGCCGCTGCCCGTCACGACTTGCGAAAGACTGCGGACAATCCCCGACTTTCACACATCCAAGGCCAGTTTCATCAGCCATGACAAGGCAGACCTCGCCAGCCCCCGCGTTGCAGAACTGCGTGCAGCGGGCATCCCCGTGCTCTGCTGGACGATACGATCGCCCACCGAAGAGGCAAAAGCCCGCCGGTTCGCGGACAATGTGACCTTTGAAGGCTATCAAGCACCGCTTGCGGGTTGATCGGTCGCCTGACGAGACCAGATAAGGGTCAGGCACGAGGAAATGATGGATCAGGCACAGATCGAGATTCAGGTGATCGGCTCTCTGTCGCAAATCGCGGCAGAAGATTGGGACAGTTGTGCTTGCCCCGAGGCCGCCGAGGGTGGGCGACCGATTGATCCGTTCACCACGCACCGTTTCCTGTCTGCCCTCGAAGACTCTGGCTCGGTCGGGCGCGGAACCGGCTGGCAGCCACAATACCTGACCGCCTATCTGGACGGTATGCTGATCGCTTGTGCGCCGCTATATGCCAAATCGCATTCGCAGGGCGAATACATCTTTGATCACAATTGGGCGCATGGGTACGAGCGCGCGGGCGGGGACTATTACCCCAAACTTCAGATTGCAGTTCCCCATACTCCCGCGACTGGCAGGCGCTTTCTTGTAAGGCAGGGCTATGAAGAGATCGGCCAGTCGGCGTTGGTACAGGGGGCCGTGCAACTGACGGCAGACAACCAATTGTCCTCGCTGCACGTCACCTTTTGCACCGAGCAAGAAGCCGCAGCCGGTGAGCAGATGGGTCTGATGTCACGGGCAAGCCAGCAATTTCATTGGCTGAACGACGACTATGACGATTTTGATGGTTTTCTCGCCAGCCTGTCCTCCCGAAAACGCAAGAACATTCGCAAGGAACGTGCAAAGGCCAATGCCTTTGGCGGCAGCATCCATGTCCTGACCGGTGACCAGATCGAACCCGAGCATTGGGATGCGTTCTGGGTGTTTTATCAGAACACAGGGGCACGCAAATGGGGATCGCCCTATCTGACGCGCCAGTTCTTTGACCTTGCACAAGAGCATCTGCGAGACGACCTCGCACTAGTGTTGGCGCAGCGCGACGATCGCTGGGTCGCGGGCGCATTGAACGTGATCGGCCGGGATACGCTGTTCGGGCGGTATTGGGGCTGCATTGAACATCACCCCTGCCTGCACTTCGAACTGTGCTATTATCGGGCCATCGACCTCGCCATCGCTTGGGGAATGAAGCGAGTCGAAGCAGGCGCGCAAGGCGAACACAAGCTGGCACGGGGCTATTTGCCGACCCAGACCCACAGCCTGCATTGGGTTGCGGACCCCGGCTTTGCAAAGGCAATCGCCAACTACCTCAGGGCCGAACGCAATGCGGTTGAGGAAGAAATAGAAGTGCTGACGGAATATGGCCCGTTCAGAAAGCCACAAGTGGAGGAACAGCAATGACCGAGAAACTGTCTGACGAGGCACGGGGACCATTGCTGGATCCGCTGTTCAAATCTGGTTGGACCATGGTGGAAGGCCGCGATGCAATCGAAAAGGCATTTGTCTTCAAGAATTTCATTGATGCCTTTGGCTGGATGACCCGCGTCGCAATCTGGGCGGAAAAGTGGGATCACCACCCGGAGTGGAGCAATGTGTACAAAACCGTCAACGTGGTGTTGACCACGCATGATGTTGATGGGCTAAGTGCGCTGGACGCCAAGCTGGCCCGCAAGATGGACAGCCTCGTGTAAAAGACGCGCGTTAGCGGCGCCCAACCCCATTCGCATAGGACATCGCGGCGGCATTGAACATTGCCGCAAACTCGGTCTCCGTCACAAACCCTTTTTGCGTGTTGACGGCGCCGGGCACACGGGCGGGGTTCTTTCCGGGCAACGAAACCATCTGGCGCGCGCTGTCATAGGAAAAACACCGGTTCGCCCAGCAATTGCGTCCAGTTTCCAGCTGAATTTCTGTTCCGCCATTGCCCGATTGAGTCGGGTTGTCTGGCATCGCACAGGCAGCAAGTAACAATAAAACTGGAATTGATCGAAGCAGGTTGATCATGGTGTCACCCTTTGAACAGAGGTGAACGCGCGGTTTTGCGAAGAAACACTGCCAGCCCGCGCGACTGCAACAGGCTAGGCGGCCATAAAGTTTTGGGACCCGATAGCCGCCAGTCTCTTACATAGAGGCAAGCAGGCCTTCGCCCCCGGAAACTTCGCAGACACCGGGGTTTTCCTCGGCCTGCAACAGGGTCACAGAGCCATCTTCAACCAGCATCGCATAACGGCGCGAGCGGGCGATCAACCCGGCTGGCGGCGCGTCAAAATCCATACCGATGGCCTTGGTAAACGCGCTTTCCGGGTCTGACAACATGGTCAGGCCAGCCGCTTCTGCCCCGGTTGCATCGCCCCAGGCCTTCATCACGAATGGATCATTGACGGACACGCAAATGATCTCGTCGACGCCCTTGTCGTCAAACGCCGATTTGGTGCGGATAAAGCTGGGTACATGGGCGGAATGACAGGTCGGCGTAAAAGCACCGGGAACCGCAAAGATCACGACCTTGCGTCCGGCTGTCTTATCCGCGAGCGAGACCGTTTCAGGCCCCTCGGCACCCATTGCGACCAGTGTTGCGTCGGGCAGTTTTTCTCCGGTGGAAATCGTCATGCTGCGTCCCTTTCTGAAATTTTGTTTGCGCCTATGGCACATTTAGGATTTGTGAGCATCGGGACAACCACTTGCAAGAGGCGATGTAGACAGATGAGCCATATCGTTGTGATCGGAGCAGGACAGGCCGGGGCGTCGCTGGTGGCAAAACTGCGCAAAAGCGGGTTTGACGGTGACGTGACCCTGATCGGCGCCGAACCTGTTCCGCCGTATCAACGACCACCATTGAGCAAGGCCTATCTGCTTGGTGAAATGGAACTTGCGCGCCTTTTCCTGAGGCCCGAGAGCTTTTATTCCGATCAGAACATCACGTTGCGTCTGAACGAGACCGTGACCTCCATTGATCCTGATACGAAAACAGTGACTGTCGGTGGCGACGTTATTCATTACGACCATCTGGCCCTGACCACCGGGTCAGAGCCTCGTCGGTTGCCCGCCACGATCGGTGGTGATCTGGAAAGCGTGCATGTCGTACGCACGCTTTCGGATGTCGACGCGATGTCGGCGTCGGTTACACCGGGCGCACACGCGCTGATCGTCGGTGGCGGCTATATCGGGCTTGAGGCGGCGGCGGTCGCGGCCAAAAGCGGCGTGGCCGTCACGCTCGTTGAAATGGCAGACCGTATTCTTCAACGGGTGGCCGCGCCGGAAACCAGCGACTACTTCCGCGCCCTGCACAGCTCTCATGGCGTCGATATCCGCGAGGGGATTGGTCTTGACCACCTCATCGGCGTCGACGGCAAGGTCACGGGGGCTGTGCTGAGCGATGGCAGCGAAGTTGAGCTTGATTTCGTAATTGTCGGTGTTGGCATCGCACCATCAGCGCGACTGGCGGAAATGGCAGGGCTGACGATAGACAACGGCATCGCTGTTGACGAGTTGGGCCGCACCTCTGATCCATCAATCTGGGCCGCAGGCGATTGTGCATCGTTTCCGCATGCTGGCGGGCGCATTCGGCTGGAAAGCGTGCCAAACGCCATAGATCAGGCCGAATGCGTTGCTGAAAACATGCTGGGTGCGGCAACCCCTTATGTCCCCAAGCCGTGGTTCTGGTCGGATCAATACGATGTGAAACTGCAGATCGCGGGCCTGAACGTGGGGTATGACCGCGTCATCACGCGCAAAGGCGACAAGGGCGCGGTGTCGTTCTGGTATTACGCTGGCGACAAGTTGCTCGCCGTCGACGCAATGAATGATCCGCGCGGATACATGATTGGCAAGCGCTTGATCGAGTCCGGGAAATCACCGGCACCAGAGGTGATCGCCGATTCCGAAACCGATCTGAAATCGCTGCTGCGCACGTGAGGATCATTGCGGGGCGTTTTCGGGGACGGGCGTTGGCGTCGGTCGGCAAGGGCGACAGCGCCGCCCACTTGCGACCGACAACGGACCGGGTGCGAGAAAGTCTGTTCAACGTGCTTGCGCATCGGCACGAGTTGCAGGGCGCGCGGGTACTTGACCTCTTCGCCGGCACTGGCGCTCTAGGGCTTGAGGCGTTGTCACGTGGCGCGGCGCATGTGACCTTTGTAGATGATGGCCGTGTCGCCGGGCAGCTCATTCGCAAGAACGTAGATCTGACCGACAGTCGTGCAGACACCGATTTCATTCGCCGTGATGTCGCTCGGCTTGGCCCCTGCCCCGGCGAACCCTGCGATCTGGTGTTTCTCGACCCGCCCTATGGCAAGGCCCTTGGACAGCGCGCCCTTACCGCAGCCACCCAAGGGGGGTGGGTCGCCCCTGATGCCTTAATCGTCTGGGAAGAAAACGCGCCAATGCCAGCGCCAGAAGGGTTTGAATTGATCGACAGCCGCAAATACGGCGATACGTACATTACGCTCATGCAAAATTCGGGTGATAAATTCGACCCGAACATTACCGCCCGTTAAGATCAGGACTCGTATGTCGGGTGAAAGCGCCCTGACGGCGACAGCGTGAAGATTTCGAACCCATCCGCAGTCACACCAACCGAATGCTCAAACTGTGCCGACAGGGATTTGTCGCGTGTCACCGCAGTCCAATCATCGGCGAGCGTCTTGGTTTCCGGGCGGCCCAGATTGACCATCGGTTCGATGGTAAAGAACATACCCTCTTCCAGCTTTGCGCCGGTTCCGGGGCGGCCATAATGCAGCACGTTGGGCGGCGCGTGAAACACCCGGCCCAAGCCATGTCCGCAAAAGTCGCGCACGACGCTCATCCGGTGCGCTTCGACATATGTCTGGATCGCGTGCCCGATATCGCCAAAGGTATTACCCGGTTTGACAATCTCGATGCCCTTCATCAGCGCATCATGGGTCACCTGAATCAAACGCTCTGCTTTGCGCGGCAGCTTGCCCGCGACGTACATCCGGCTGGTATCGCCAAACCAGCCATCAACGATCACGGTGACGTCGATATTGATAATATCGCCATCCTTGAGCTTTTTGTCGCCCGGAATGCCGTGACACACCACGTGGTTGACCGAGATACAGCTTGCGTGCTCGTACCCCTTGTACCCAATCGTGGCAGATTTCGCGCCCGCGTCCTCGACCATCTTGGTGATCGCTGCATCGATGGCACCGGTGGTTTGCCCGACGAACACATGCTCGCGGATGTCATCAAGGATGCGTGCAGCCAATGCGCCAGCGGCATGCATGCCGCCAAAATCCGCTGGGTCGTATATTCGGATGCCATCCTTGGTCAGACGGCCGCGAAGTTCGTTGTTCACCGTTGACTCCATAATCGTTGTCTTACCATACACTTAATGACTCGTTCGCAAAAGTGCCAGTAGACGTCAAATCACCACTGCGACAGGCTGTCCCAACTCGACCCCATGGGGTGTGATCCGCGTGTCAAAGCACAGAGTTTCCACGCCTTGGACGCGGGCCGCGTCATAAGCCGCCGCATAGCCCGGGTCAATATCCCGCGCCAGATCGAACGCTGTGCAATCCGTACGCTGGATCAGGTAGAGCATCACCGCCCGATGCCCCTGATCGGCCACCCGCGCCAGTTCCTCAAGGTGTTTGGCGCCACGTTTGGTCACCGAATCCGGAAACTCGGCCAGCCCCGGCTGGCGACACAATGTCACGCTTTTGACCTCGACATAGGCGTCGGGGAGACCCGGATGGCTTAACAGGAAATCGATCCGGCTGGCCTCGCCATACTTCACTTCGGGGCGCACGGTCTTGTATTCGGTCAGCCCGGCCACTTGCCCCGCCCCAAGGGCGGCGCGCAGGGCGCGGTTTGGAACCGACGTGTCCACGCCGGTAAAATGACCGCTTTCGTGATCGACCAGCCGCCAGCCGAATTTCAGCTTTTTACGAGGGTCGTCATTTGGTTCCAACCAGACCTTCTGTCCCGGCGTCGCCAGCCCCATCATCGATCCGGGGTTGGCGCAATGCGCGGTGATTTCGCGGCCATCCTCGAGCCGACAATCGGCGAGAAAGCGTTTGTAGCGGCGGATCAGCCGAGCGGGGACAAGAGGGGTTTCAAAGCGCATGGCCAAGGGCCTATACCTGCGAGAGAAACCATTCAAGCGAGGCATGTCATGGCAAATCCAACCGCCGCGATGCTGGTGATCGGCGATGAAATCCTGTCCGGCCGGACACGTGATGCGAACATGCATTTTCTGGCCGGTGAACTGACCAAGCACGGGATCAACCTGAAGCAAGTTCGCGTTGTCAGCGATGATCGGGAGGCGATCATCGATGCAGTGCGCGCCCTGTCCGACACCCATGATGTCGTGTTCACCAGCGGCGGCATCGGGCCAACCCACGATGATATCACGGCAGATTGCATCGCAGCGGCGTTTGAAGCTTCGATCGATATCCGCGACGATGCGCGGAAAATCCTGAAAGACCACTACAAGCAGACCGGGCATGAATTGAATGCCGCCCGCCTGCGCATGGCGCGAATCCCCGATGGGGCAACCCTGATCGACAATCCGGTGTCACGCGCCCCAGGATTCACCATCAAGAATGTGCACGTCATGGCCGGCGTCCCACTGATATTCCAGGCGATGGTCGCCAGCGTTCTGCCAACGCTGACCGGTGGTGCGCCCCTGCTCAGCCAAAGCTTGCAGGTGTTTCGCGGCGAAGGCGATATTGCCGAAACGCTGTCGCAGTTTGCAGAGCGGTACGCGGACCTGTCGATTGGATGTTATCCGTTCCAGAAAGATGGTGCCTTCGGCGCAAACATCGTCATACGTGGGCAAGATGGCACGCAGGTGGATGCTGCGATGACGCAGCTGTCCAAGGCTCTCACCTAATGAACACCCCACAGCCCTCTTGGTACGACGTTATTGACGGCACCTGGCCTGCCGCCAATTTCCGACACTTCGGGGTCTGGACCCTACGCGAGGGACGGGGCGGCGGCAGCCGAGTGTCCGCAACCACATTGGCTGATCCGGTGTCTGACTTTGACGGCGCGGACATTGAACAAGCCGAGACCGCAATGCTCGAAATGGGACAGCCGCGCATCTTCATGGTCCGCCAAGGGGAGACGGGCCTGGACGCGGAACTTGCCAAGCGCGGCTATGCCATCAAGGACCCGGTCACGATCTATGTCTGCCCTCCCGCGCAGTTGATGGATCAGCCGATTCCGCGCGTTACAGTCTTTTCCCTCTGGGAACCGCTGGCGATCATGCGTGAAATCTGGGCCGCAGGGGGGATCAAAGCCTCCCGCCTGGCGATCATGGATCGCGCCGCCGGACCCAAGACGAGCTTTCTTTGCCGCCACAACGACAAGCCCGCCGGGGTCGCTTATGCCGCGATCCATAACGGCGTCGCGATGGTGCACGCGGTTGAAATCCTCGCGCACCAACGGCGCAGCGGAATGGGCCGCTGGGTCATGCGCGCGGCCGCGTTCTGGGCCGATGAACAAGGTGCCGAAACCCTGTCGGTCATGTGCACGGTCGAGAACACGGCAGCCAATGCGCTCTACACTTCCCTCGGCATGCAGCCTGTGGGACAGTACCATTACCGACACCTCCCAGATGGAGCCTGAAGCCAAGTGACAACTGAAACTCCGCCAACCGCCCTTGACCTGCCGATGGTCGATCCCTTGCCCGAAGCGACGCAGAAATACTTTGATATCTGCACCGAAAAGCTGGGAATAATCCCCAATGTGCTCAAGGCCAACGCGTTTGATATCGACAAGCTCAACGCCTTTACCGGCATGTATAATGACGTGATGTTGGCGGACAGTGGGCTGAGCAAACTTGAGCGCGAGATGATCGCCGTGGTGGTATCCTCGCTCAACCACTGTTTCTATTGCCTCGTCGCTCATGGTGCGGCGGTTCGCCAAATGTCTGGTGATCCGAAACTCGGCGAGATGCTGGTGATGAACTATCGCGTTGCACCACTCGACGCGCGCCAGCGCGGGATGCTCGATTTCGCGGCCAAGATGACGACAGCAAGCGCAACGATCGAGGAAGTCGACCGCCAGGCCCTCCGGGACGTCGGGTTCAGTGATCGCGACATCTGGGACATTGCGAATGTGACCGGATTTTTCAACATGTCCAATCGGGTCGCAAGCGCCACGGCAATGCATCCGAACGACGAGTATCATTCACAGTTCAGATGATGACCCGCCTAGCATTCGGCACCCTTTTGGCGCTGATGCCTGCGCTGTGTCAGGCGCAGGAATTGACGATGGCGCCAGCAGCACGAGAGCTGTCAGAGCGAATAAGCCCGCTTGACAACTACGAGTTGCCGATAGCCGGGTTTGCCGATGGCACCGTTCCGGTGCGCCGGTTCGAAGGGCTGGTCGCGCGTCGAACGTTTCGGATCAACGGCGCATCCGCAACGACGCTACAACTCCTGACACCGCTGCGCGAACAACTGGAGACGATGGGTTTTGACCTGATCTTTGAATGCGAGGATCGCAGTTGCGGCGGGTTCGATTTTCGCTTCGAAACAGAGATCGTGCCTGCACCGGACATGCACGTGGATGTTGGGAACTACCGTTTTCTTTCGGCGGTTCGAGAACCCGATAACGCCATTAGTGTTCTGGTCAGCCGCAGCGGCAATGCCGCCTATATTCAAACCATCCGCGTGTCGCCCGTACAGCAACAGAACGGCGGGAAAACGAAACCGGCCACGGTGGCGGCAGCACCGAATGGAGAGTTGGGTCTGGCACTTGAGCGCGACGGGCATGTGATTTTACGCGATCTCGAATTTGACAGTGGCGCAGGGGGGTTGCTGCCAGGTCAGCATGCGTCACTCGGCCAACTCGCCAGCTATTTGAAAACGCATCCCGAGCAACGTATCGCGCTCGTCGGCCACACTGACAGTACCGGGACGCTTGCGGCGAATATCGCGCTGTCCAAACGACGTGCATCGGCCGTCCGCGAGCGGCTTGTCAACAATTTTGACGTCGACCCATCCCGCGTCGATGCCGAGGGCATGGGATATCTGGCGCCGGTGGGATCGAACTTGACGCCACAGGGTCGCGAGTCAAATCGCCGGGTCGAAGCCATTCTACTGCCTGCCCTTTAGGGCATGACAGAAGTAAGCCAGCGTTACCTGGCGGCGATCTGAACCTACCAGTCGGTCGGCCCTTTTTCGGCAAAGGCGTGAACCAAAAAGTCGATAAAGGCACGGACTTTGGGTTGGGTGAAACGACCCGGAGGATAGACCGCGTAAATGCCCTGTGTCTCCATTGGCAGAGACGGCATCGCGTCCTCGACCAGCCCGGATTGAAGCGCCTCGGAATAGAGAAAGCTGGGCAAGTAGGCTATCCCCAAGCCAGAAATCGCAGCGTTCAGCAAGGATTGCCCGTCATTGACGCTCAGCCAGCCCGCCGTCCGAACTTGTCGTTTTTCGCCCGAAGGGGCGGTCAGACGCCAGACATTGCCGCTGGACTGGTTGGAGTAATGAAGCAGTTTGTGCTCGTTGAGGTCATCAATTTTCTGCGGGCGCCCATATTTTTCGAAATAGGACGGAGAGGCAATCATGCGCTTAGTGGTTTCTGTCAGCTTGCGCGCTCGCAGCGTACTGTCTTCAAGCTCTCCGATCCGAACGGCCATGTCGAAACCTTCGGAAATCAGTTCCACATAGCGATTGTTCAGCACCATGTTGACCGTGATGTCAGGAAAGTCAGAAAGGAACTCTGACAGGACCGGTGACAGGTGATTGACGCCAAAATCCGTTGCGACGCTGATCCGCAACAGACCCGATGGTGCCGATTGCATCGACGTTACCAGCGCATCTGCTTCGCCTGCATCGTTCAATACGCGGCGGGCACGATCATAATAGGCCAATCCGATTTCCGTAGGGCTGACCCGACGTGTTGTTCGGTTTAGGAGGCGTGCGCCCAGCCGGGCTTCAAGGCTCGAAACATGCTTGGACACAGCAGACTTCGAAATTCCCATCTTCTTGGCAGCATCCGTAAAACCACCCTGATCCACCACGTTGGCAAAGGCTTCCATTTCCGTCAGACGATCCATACGCAGTACCCCAAAAAGTAAATCAGTTATGCAAACGGTATCTCTTTGAATCTGGGCAAGATCGCGGCGACCTTGGGATAATATCGGGGTTTCATTGCATACCGTTCTCGTTGCGGAAACGGCCAAATCGGACAAAACGGACACCAGAAAAATGTCCAAGCCATTGTTTTTAATAACCCTTACTGATTGATATGGAATTGTGGCAAGACCGTGCTATCAACTAGAGATAGTTTTCAACAATTCGGTGATGTCATGAAGCTCGCTCGTATAACGGCAATTGTCGCACTGCTCGCCTTGCCCGTTCTGGTTGAGGCACAAACCCATTCCAATCCTGACGCTCAGGTCTATTTCGCAAATGTTTCGGATGGCGATACGGTTACCTCGCCCTTTACAGTGATCTTTGGCCTGTCGGGCATGGGGGTTGCACCGGCGGGAACGAAGGCGGGCATGACCGGGCATCACCATCTGCTGATCGACCGCCCGCCCTTGGGACAAGGCGAAGATGGCGTTGACGAGTTGATTTACGCGCTACCTTCGGACGAACACCACCGGCATTTTGGAGGGGGCCAGACCGAGGTCACGCTGGATTTACCTGCAGGCACCCATACACTGCAGCTGGTGTTGGGGGACGCGTCGCATGTTCCGCATGCCGAGCCGGTTGTCTCGGACGTGATCACCATCACGGTAGACTAGGCAATCACCAAAAGAGCGCATTAAACTCTGACAATCCCCGATCCGAAAACCGCACTATTCGCGTGTCGTGGACCCGCTCCGCCCAACCGAGCGTTTCGAACCGCGCAAGCATCGCCCGCCCTAACCGGCCCGCAAGATGCGACTGGCGCACGCTCCAGTCCAGACATTCGCGGCACATCGGCGCCTTGCTGCGCGGCATATCCTGCGTGCTGATCCCAAGCGTGGTGACAAAGGCCTGCCCTGCCTCGGACAAATCCAGCCCTGTTTCGCTGAACTCGAAATGTCCTTGGTGACGCATGGCGGAAAACATCTGAACGCCCATCTCACCTGCAAGATGGTTGTAACAGACGCGCGCCGTGCGCAGCGCCTGATCGCGCGGCCCTGTTCGGGTTCGCAGGTGCCCCAGGCGCGCCGCAAGCCCCATCAGCCCTTCAAGCGCCTGTGCGACATTGTCCCCAGACAGCGAATAATACCGATGCCGCCCCTGTTTCAGCTGCGTAAGCAACCCGGCATCCTGCAGCTTGCGCAGATGCGAACTGGCGGTTTGTGCACTGACACCCGCCTCGGTCGCAAGTTCGCTGGCAGTGAGCGCCTTGCCCGACATCAGGGCCGTCAGCATATTGGCGCGAGCAGGATCGCCAATCAGAGACGCGATCGCGGTGAAATCAGGGCCTTCTTTCATAGTTCGACACTAGTCGAAGCATATGACGCATTCAATCGGCTATCCAAGGGTCAGTTGAAAGAGGAAGCATCCATGCTCACATGCATCATCAAATACCATATTGACCCGACCAAGACCGATCAGTTTCGCCAGTATGCCCGCAATTGGGGGCAGGCAATCCCGCGTTGTGGCGCGGATCTCGTAGGGTATTTCGCGCCCCACGAAGGCTCGTCAACACTTGCCTATGGTATCTACAATATTCCTAGCCTTGCTGAATACGAGGCCTACCGCGAACGCCTCAAGGCCGATCCGCTAGGGCGGGAGAATTACGAATTTGCCCAAAAAGAGCGGTTTTTGTTGCGTGAGGACAGAACTTGGCTGACCTTGGCGTCGGCCCCTCACGGAGACAAGACATGATCGCAATCATCTTTGAAGTCGAACCCGCCGACGGCATGCAAGACACCTATCTCGATATCGCCGCCGAAATGCGCCCGCTGGCGGAACAGATCGACGGCTTTATCTCGGTCGAGCGGTTCCAGAGCATTACCAACCCCGGTAAGTTGCTGTCCCTGTCGCTGTTTCGTGACGAAGAAGCGGTTCAGGAGTGGCGCAGGCTAGCTGCGCATCGACGTGCGCAAGCCAAAGGGCGCGGCGGGGTCTTCTCCGACTACCGCCTGCGCGTGGCCCACGTCATCCGCGACTATGGCATGACTGACCGCGACGAGGCCCCACAGGACAGCATCGTGGCGCACGATACCTAAAGCGCGGCGGCCAGACGCGTGCCCTGATCAATCGCGCGTTTTGCGTCGAGCTCTGCAGCAACATCCGCACCACCGATCACATGGGGCGTGACACCGCGTTCGATCAACGCATCGGCCAGCGACCGTTCCGGCAACTGCCCGGCGCAGAGCACGATGGTGTCCGCCTCGATCAATGTCGGGTTTTCCCGCGCTTCGCCAAAGGAGACACGCAATCCGGCGGGATCGATCGCCTCGTAATTCACGCCCCCGACAAACTGCACGCCTTTCATCTTGAGCGCTGCGCGATGAATCCAGCCGGTCGTCTTGCCCAATCCCTTGCCGTGCTTGGTGGCCTTGCGCTGAAGCAGGGTGATTTGCCGCGCCGAAGGATGCGGTTTTGGTCCCTCAGGCGCCAGACCGCTGCGATACTCTGCCGGGTCGGCGACGCCCCATTCTTCCATCCATATTGGCAGGCTCTCGGTTGGGCTGGTGCCTTCGTGCGCGAGGTATTCAGATACGTCAAACCCGATGCCCCCCGCGCCGATGACCGCCACACGACCACCAACCTCGACCTTGCCGCGCAGTACGTCGATATAGCTGACCACGTTTGGCCCATCCTGCCCCGGAATGCCTGGATCGCGTGGAGAAACTCCGGTAGCGATGATGATCTCGTCAAAGCCCTCCAGATCGCCTGCGGTTACCTCGCGGCCCAGTTCGGTCTTGATCCCGAGGTCAGCGACCATCGTGCGATACCAATCAACCAGCCCCCAGAACTCCTCTTTGCCGGGGATCTGTTTGGCCATGTTCAATTGTCCGCCAACCTCGTCGGCGCGATCAAACAGTGTGACGTCGTGGCCGCGCTCAGCAGCTGTGATTGCTGTGGACAGCCCGGCCGGACCGGCGCCGATAATGGCCACCGATTTGACTGCGTCGGCCTTGGCAATCACCAACTCGGTCTCGTGACAGGCACGCGGGTTGACCAGACAACTGGTCAGCTTGCCACCGAATGTGTGATCGAGACAGGCTTGGTTGCAGGCGATGCAGGGCGCGATTTGGTCGCTCCTGCCCGCCGCCGCCTTGGCCACGAAATGCGCATCCGCCAGCATCGGGCGCGCCATCGACACCATGTCGGCACAGCCTGTCGCCAGCAACTCTTCGGCAACTTCGGGGGTATTGATGCGATTGGAGGTGATGACCGGGATCGTGACCTTGCCCATCAGTTTCTTGGTAACCCAGGCAAAAGCCGCGCGCGGAACGGACGTGGCAATCGTCGGAATACGTGCCTCGTGCCAACCTATTCCGGTATTGATGATGGTCGCCCCGGCCTTTTCGATTTCCTGCGCCAGTTGCACGACCTCTTCATAGGTCGATCCATCAGGCACGAGATCGATCATTGAAAGACGGTAGATAATGATGAAATCGGCGCCACAGGCCTCGCGCGTCCGGCGTACGATCTCGATCGCCAGTCGCATCCGATTTTCATAGGAGCCGCCCCAGCGATCCGTGCGCTTGTTAGTATGGGTGACGAGGAACTGGTTGATGAAATACCCTTCGGAGCCCATGATTTCGACCCCGTCATATCCGGCCTCGCGGGCCTTGCGCGCGGCTTCGACGATATCACTGATCTGTTTCTCGATCCCTTCTTCGTCCAATTCAGCGGGGGGAAACGGCGAGATCGGCGATTTGACCGGGCTGGGCGCGACGCATTTGGGGCCATAGGCATAGCGGCCCGCATGCAGGATCTGCATGCAGATTTTGCCGCCCGCCGCATGGACCCTTTCGGTGATGACAGAATGGTTGTCGATGTCGTCCTGGGTGGTCATCATCGATGCGCCGGGCATGACCGATCCTTCCAGGTTCGGGCCGATCCCGCCGGTGACCATCAACCCGACATCGCCACGCGCCCGCTCTGCATAAAACTCTGCAACGCGATTCCAGTCGCGGGTTTCCTCCAGACCTGTGTGCATGGAGCCCATCAGAACGCGGTTCTTCAGAGTGGTAAAGCCCAGGTCCAGCGGGGCCAGCAGGTTCGGATAGTCAGCCATGAGTGTCTCCCTTTTCGCGTACAGCAATAACGCAGATGCCATGCAAGTCACGCAAAACGCCGCGTCAAACACTTGCGCCCGGATGTCGTCACGCTAGACAGTGAATTACATCGCAGGAGCCCGCACATGACCCCGGACGAGATCGCCAAACTTCCCTATCGCCAATGCGTTGGTATCATGCTGATCAACGCCGGTGGCGATGTATTTGTCGGTCAGCGCAATGATCGCCACGCCGAAGCCTGGCAAATGCCGCAAGGGGGCGTCGACAAAGGCGAAAGCCCCCGCGATGCCGCGTTACGGGAACTGTGGGAGGAAACCGGAGTCACCGCCGATCTTGTACAGATCATCGCCGAGACGGACGACTGGCTGCCCTATGATCTGCCGCACGACATTGTCCCCAATATCTGGAAAGGGCGATATCGCGGTCAGGAACAGAAATGGTTTCTCATGCGTTTTCACGGGCGCGATGATCAGATCAACATCGAAACCAAGCATCCGGAATTCACGGTCTGGCGCTGGCAGCCGGTGGATCAGCTTGTTGACGCGATCGTGCCCTTCAAGCGCAAGGTCTATGAACAGGTCCTGAAGGCGTTTACTCCAAGTCTCTAGCGCGCGTCAGCAATAACGTTCCGGCCCGACCCACTGCGCATCAGCGTAGCGGTCGCCATGGGCCCAGCCAACGGGCAATATGGCGTCGATACGGGCCAGGTCGGCATCGCTCAGCTGAAGCTCGGCCCCCGCGGCCAGTTCCCTGAGATGTGTGACCGAGCGCGTCCCGGGGATCGGCAGCACATGCATACCGCGCGTCAGAAGCCATGCAATTGACAGCGCGGCCGCAGAGGTGCCCATTTCCGCAGCGAGCGCCCGAAACGGAGCAGTGGCGGCGAGATTTGCCGACAGGTTGGGCTCGACAAAGCGCGGGTTTGTCTTGAGAAACGATATTTCTGCAATGGCATCGGCACTGTGCGGCCTGTCGGTCAGCAGTCCTCGCCCCAACGGGCTGAATGCCACCAGCGTCGTACCCAACTCGGCACAGGTCTGGACAAGGCCCAGTTCAGGAAAACGCGTAGACAGAGAATACTCCGATTGCACTGCGGCGACAGGATGGATCGCTGCTGCCCGACGCAACGATGACGGCGCGATTTCGGAGAACCCGATGGCGCGCGTTTTTCCCGCCTTTACCAGCCCGGCGAGAGTTTCTGTTACTTCTTCGATCTCGATCCCGGGGTCGCGGCGATGCACATAGAACAGATCAACGGCCTCAGTCCGCAACCGTTTCAGGCTGGCCTCCAGTTCCTGCGTCAGATGTTCCGCGGAATTGTCGAATTTCAACTTTCCGCTGTCCTTGTCGCGGGTGATAGCGGCCTTTGTCGCGATGGTGAAACGATCGCGCATCGCGCTGCCCTGAGCCGCAAGAAAGCTGCCGATGGCGTTTTCGGATTTGCCCAAGCCATAGATGTTCGACGTGTCCAGATGGGAAATCCCAAGCTCCAGCGCCGCATCCATGATCGCATGTGATTCAGCCTCGTTTGTCGGGCCATAGAAATCGGCGAACGACATTGCGCCGATACCGATGGCCGACACCACAGGCCCATCTTTGCCTAGGGTTCTCTCTTGCATTGGCTGACTCCTCGGATCTTAACCGCTTGGCCCAGACAAACAGCCGGAAAAACCAAAGTCCAGACTCGCGGCCCGTTCCTTTGGTCAGTCCTGCGAAAGTATCGGCACGTGAGCGCCTGCATCGCGCGGCAAGCCACCCGAAAGGCGGGGATCATCCGCGATCTCAACTTGCCTGCGATAGGCCACAAAGCCGAAGCGCTGATAGAAACCAAGTGCCTGCGGGGAATCCAGCGTGCAGGTGTGCAGATGAAAGCGCGATATCGGTCGGGCCCAAGCCCGCGCAATCGCATGGGTCATCATGAGGCGCCCGGCACCCTGTCCGATCATTTGGGCCGTAAGGCCAAAGAACGCCAGTTCACATTCGTCCGGTTGACGAAAATCGAGTTCGACCATGCCCTGCGCCACACCATCCTGCATCAGGGCATACAGCTCTACATCCGGATCATTCAGGATCGCGCCAAGTGCGGCATCGTCCAGTTCCAACCGCGAGAACCAGAGCCAGTCTTGCCCGCCGATGCGCATGAACAAGTCGCGATACCACTCACAGTCCGGTTGTTTCACGGTTTCAAGCGTCAGCCCCTCCGGCGCGATGAGCGGCCGCATCATCACCTGTTCGCGCATTTCGAGATGCGTGACGATCGCGGCAATCTTGCCAGCGGGAATGTCGTGATAGCCGTCCTTTAGCAAAGCTTCACAACAAGCCTTTGTTGCGCAACAATTCGGGCATGTCGGCTTCGGGGCGCGGGCCAATATGCGAAATGACTTCGCTCGCGCATACGCACCCGATCCGGGCACAGGTTTCCAGATCACGACCCGTCGCCATGCCATACAGGAAACCGGCCGCAAACTGATCGCCCGCGCCGGTGGCATCAACCGGAGTGATACGCTCGACAGGTATATCAAGCCGCGACGTGCCCTCCATGACCGTCACGCCATCTCCCGAGCGTGTGCAGACCACCAGAGGACACATGGCTGCTGTCATCATCAACGCATCATTCAGGTGATCCGTTTCAAAGAGAGACTGAATTTCCGCCTCGTTCCCGATAACGAAATCCAGATCGTGCTGTATCAGCGACAGAAAATCGGCGCGGTGACGGTCGACGCAAAACGGATCGGATATTGCAATGCCGGTCTTGCCGCCTCCGGCACGCGTTGCACGCGCCGCTTCGCGAAACGCGGTTTTGCCCGCGTCGTGGTCAAACAGGTAACCTTCGAGAAACATGATCCGCGCATTGCCCGTGACATCGCGCGGCACATCGACCGAAGACAACCCGGTGGATATGCCCAGATAGGTATTCATCGATCTTTCCCCATCAGGGGACACAAAGATCATCGACCGCGAGGTTGGCAATTCCCCGTCAGGCACGGGCGGGTTCACGAAATCGATCCCGTTTTCATTCATCGCATCCGCATAGAACCGACCCAGCGCATCGTCACGCACACGCCCGATAAACGCAGCTTCCAGGCCCAGTGTGCCGGCACCAGCAATGGTATTCGCAACCGATCCGCCCGGTGTCTGAACCCGGCTGTCCATGGCGCCATAAAGGATCTCGGCACGATCCTGTTCAATCAACTGCATGATGCCTTTTTCGATACCCATATGATCGAGAAAGCTATCGTCCGATTGAGTGATGACATCGACGACGGCGTTGCCGATGCCAACAAGGTCATAATTGCTCATACTGTCTTGTCCTCGTATTCGCATAGATCACGGATCAGGCAGGTCTGGCACAGTGGTTTGCGCGCCTTGCAGTGGTAGCGCCCATGCAGGATCATCCAATGATGGGCGTGCTGCTGAAAATCAACCGGAATGTTATCTTCAATTGCGCGCTCGACCGCATCGACATCCTTGCCCGGGGCAACGCCGCTGCGATTGCCAAAACGGAAGATGTGGGTATCAACGGCCTGCGCCGGATAGTGCCACCACATGTTCAGCACCACATTCGCGGTCTTACGCCCGACACCGGGCAACGATTGCAGGGCCGCACGCGAATTTGGCACTTCGCCACCATAATCATCAACTAGGATACGCGACAGTTTCATCACGTTCTTGGCCTTGTTGCGGTAGAGGCCGATGGTTTTGATGTGCTCGATCAGGCGATCTTCACCAAGGTCCAACATCTGCTGCGGCGTGGTCGCGACCTCAAAGAGTTTTCGCGTGGCCTTGTTCACACCGGCGTCCGTTGCCTGTGCTGATAGGGCGACGGCAACCACCAGCGTAAAGACATTCACGTGATCCAGCTCGCCCTTGGGTTCGGGTTCCGCCGCGTGAAAGCGGGAAAAGATCTCGCGGATCGTATGATAGTCGAGTTGCTTTGCCATCCGCGCCTTAATGCCCGTGGCTGCACCGCGAGGCAACGGGCAAAGAGCGACCGTCGGCGCGAATTTATTCCATAGACGGCCTGATCATCGGGGTTCAATGGCGTCATTAGACCTCGGCAATCGATATGAACTGACGGCCCTGTCACACAAGTCGACGCCTTGTCTGACCCGAGGTTTTTTGCCAACACTCGCGCTATCCTCCCTGACGCAGCGCCGATACTTCACTTGCAGCCACAGATGGACCACCCTCCAGAACTAGAACAACTGCATTGTCCTTGAACTGCGCCTCGGAAATCCGACCATAGACTTCGGTTGTGACGGGTGTGATTTCAGTACCGTTTCGGAAGCTGTCTACGGAAAACGAATAGACTCCGTTTGCAAACGGCGCTCCGGATTCGTCGACACCTGCCCATTGCACGGGATCACCCGTCAGGTCGATTGCAGAACGCTGAATTTCGCGTCCATCCGCGGCGGTAACCACCAGATAGGCCGCATCCGCCGTCTGTGCCACGCCCGGAGAAACGGTAACCGGCTTTCCGTCAAAGTGAACCGGCGTGTCCGCCCTGATTTCCATCCCAACCCAACCGGCAAGAGAGGCCATGTTGGAAGAATCCATCTGGGCAAACAGCGCGGTCAACGTATCATTCGTCTGAACCTGTTGTTCGACCATCGAGAATTGCGCCAACTGCGCTGCATATTCGGTCGAATCGATAGGCTCCAACGGGTCCTGATAGCGGGCCTGAGCCGTCAACATCTTGAGAAACGTTTCAAAATCCGAGGTCAGCCCGGCGCTTCCCGAAGCCGTGGACGTTGCCGATGAGGAGCCTTGGGCCGCAGCGGCTGTTGCCGTTGCAACGGATGTATTTATGTCGGTCATTGTTAGAGCCTCAGATCTAGCCCGGTCTGAATCAGGCGGGCTGGCATTATGTGATGTGTTTCGCTGGCGTCGCCAGTCGTGTCGGTCCTTGCGCCACCGCTTTTAGGCGAGCGGTCATCTCCTCCCGATCCTTCGCTATCGAACTCAAAACTTGCTTGCTCGTAACCAAGCTTCAGGAACTCCTGGGAAAGCTGTTCGATATGGCGGCGCATCAATTCGAGAGTTTCGGGCCGCTCGGACGTGATCACGACCGTTACCCCCGCATCGCTCTGCGATAATGCCATACGCACCCGGCCAAGTTCTTCCGGGTTCAGGGCGATTTCGACCACCTTTCCCGGTTCACGGGTCAAAACCTCGACCGCATAGGCCGCAGCGTTGCGTACCGTTTCCGGTCGCGCGATCGAAACATCAAATGAGGCTGGCATCATAATGCCCGTGGTGCCGACCGATCTGGATGTGGTCCAAACGGGCGCCTCCTCTACAGATGCGAAAGACTCGACATCTAGGGTTTCGGTCGCGCGAAACACTGAAGACGTACCAGTAGCACTGGACATTTGCACATTGGCAGTCTGCCCCTGAGGTTGAGGTCCGTGCGAGTGGGCCGTGACACTTGCCCGTGCAGCGAACTGATACTCGGCCTCAGATGCCGTAATAGCAGGCGTCTTGGCCTCCAGTTCCGCTTTGCGTCCCTCGCCCGGCAACGATTCTTTCGTAACTTGTGTCAGTTGTTCCGCTATTGATTTGGCCGAAACAGCCGCGGGTCTTACCCCACTCAACTCGTCAAAGATGCCTTCGGTATTGGGAGGACGTCCGCCATTCTGATCGGTCAGGTTCGTTTGCGCTAATGTCATTTCGCCGACCGCCAGCAGAGAGGACGTCGCCGCGACGGCGCCCTGAACGAGGACGGGTGTCCGATCCGTCCCAGTCGCGGGCTGCGTAGGCCCGGATGACAGCGCATCACCTTGCAGGCTGGATGTGCCGGATATGTCGCGCGTTTCAACGACGGCGTCATGAACTTGGACCGCGTCGTAATCTGCCGTTGCTCCAACTTCGCCCGCGTGCCGATCCCTCTCTCTCGCAATCAGGGTCGCATCCCGTTTTGGCGCCCCTGATGTCGCCGTCTCGCCACGAGGAGTGTAATGCACATCGACAGCGCCCTCCTGCGGCTCGTCTGAGCGATCCATTGTCTGCGCGCTATCGCCAAGTTGTTCAGCGGGGTCGAGCGACATGAATACTTGCTCTTTGTCCTCTGTTTCTGGCTTGGAAGCCGGTGTGTTCGCTTCGAAAATCAATGGTGCGGCATCATTCTCGTCTTCGTCAAAACCCTCCGCAACCTCGGTCGAGTCTGATTCTTCGCTTACGGCAACAACTACAGAACCCTCTGGCTCTGTCGGTCCAGCATCTTCCGGAATATCTCCGAGCATCTGTGCAAATGCCGATGCGAACGTGGTCCCCGTGGTGGTGACCTTTAGCGCCCCGCCTTGTGTGGGAGTTTGCGCATCAGGCACTTCGCCAGAGCTCAGGAGAGGAAGGGAATTGATCTGCATGCGTCACCAGAATTCTTTCTTGATGACCTGATCATCAACCAAACCAGTTACCGATTTTTTAACTGGCTTGGCATCATTCTCAACAAAATCCACGCAATTCGAGGCATTCCATGACCCCACTGAAACTGACCATACCAATGACGGCAAACTCGGCGTCCAATGTCCACGACTCTCCGTTGCGAGAGGCAGCAACCGAACTGGAGGCCGCGTTTCTTACAGAGATGTTGAAATCAGCCGGGTTCGGAAAATCTCGCGAAACAATGGGAGGCGGTGCTGGCGAAGACCAATATGCCTCGCTCCTGGTGCGGGCTCAGGCCGAACAAATCGCGAAAACCGGCGGAATCGGATTGGCCGAATCGCTTTTTAACGCACTGAAGGACAAGCATCATGACGGATGAAACCCACCAAGACCTGATCGACGAACTGGACGTCTTGCTTGATCGCGAACGTGACGCGCTCCTCGAAGGAAAGCTGGAACAAATCGCGGAATTGATGTCGACCAAAGAAAAGCTGATCGACAAGATCAATGCCTTGGACCCGGAAGAGCGTCTAGTTCTCAAAATGGTTCATCAAAAGGTGACACGCAATCAGGCGCTTCTGAACAGCGCGCTTGACGGAATACGCGCCGTAGCAACTCGAATGGCCGACCTGAGACGGGTGCGTTCCGGCCTTGAGACGTATGACCGACGCGGCAACAAGCAGACCTTTGACACAAAGACCAGCTGCAAAGTCGAAAAGCGCGCCTGAACTTCGATTTGAAGCAAATGCAACCAATCTTCACTTGGCGATTTAGGATTCCCTTAGGACATAGCGCCCATCTTGATGAGGCATCTGAAACAAAGGTGGCGCGAAACCGAAAGCACGGTCCTCGCAGTAGTCAGAAAGACGTTTGGGCCATCCGCAAGGGTGGCATGAAACCGGGTAGAAGTTGCCCAATGACCAAAGGAACAATGCTATGTCGAGCATTCTGACAAACAACAGTGCGATGGTTGCACTGCAAACCCTGAAATCCATCAATACTGATCTGGCCAAAACACAGGATCAGATCTCCACCGGCAAGGATGTCGGATCGGCCAAGGACAACTCTGCCATCTGGGCGATCTCAAAGGTGATGGAATCAGACGTAAGCGGCTTTCAGGCCGTGTCGGACTCGCTGTCGTTGGGCGAATCAACCGTTGCCGTCGCATCAGCGGGTGCCGAGCAAATCACCAATGTTTTGAGTGATATGAAGGAAAAGGTGGTCGCGGCAACTGGTGAAAACGTCGATTACACAAAGCTCACCGCTGACATAAACGAGTCGATTGCACAGGTGACTTCGATCATCAACGCCTCGCAATTCAATGGGATGAACCTGCTGAACGACGATGGCGTTGATCTGACCGTGACGTCCTCGATTGACCGGGACAATGCGGGTGCGATCACGGTTTCCGAGATCACGGTAACGGCGGTCGATTTCACTTCCAACCTTGATTTGTCCGACATCGACGTAACCGACGCCACCAACGCCGTCGCGTCGATCACGGCCCTTGAAGCACATATCCAGACTGCCGTGGATGGCGCTGCGGCACTTGGTGCCTCTGCCAAGCGCATTTCTGACCAGAATGTCTTTGTGGGCAAAGTGATGGACGCGATGAAGGCCGGAATCGGAAGTCTTGTTGATGCCGACATGGAAGCCGCATCGGCGCGACTGCAGGCCCTTCAGACGCAACAGCAGTTGGGCGTTCAGGCCTTGTCGATTGCCAACCAGGCACCACAGTCCATCCTGTCGCTGTTCCGGTAACGGAACCATGGAACTGACCGGGGCGTTACGCGCCCCGGTTTCCTTTCTGACGTACTCAGACATGTGAGGTCCTGATTTGAATGCCCTGTCCCAGGCGCACCGCGCCTATTCCGCCGCATCGGCCCCAACCCGCACAACAAGAAATACGGAATACGAGGCAATTGCCCGTATCACGACACGCATTCGTTCTGCCGAGGCCAAGGGGGCAACTGGATTCGCGGCACTTGTCGAGGCACTCAGCGACAATCGCAAACTGTGGACCATTTTTGCCATCGACGTCGCAGACAAGGGGAACCCCTTGCCTGCGGATTTGAGGGCGCGGATCCTGTATCTTGCGGAGTTTACCAATCACCACACCAGCAAGGTTCTTGCGCGGCAAGCGTCGATCGAGCCACTGCTAGAAATCAACACGGCCATCCTTCGTGGCCTGCGCGGCGGAACATAGTAATATGAGCGGACTCATTCTCAAACTCGCGCCAAAGGAACGTTTGCTGGTGAACGGCGCCGTCATTGAAAACGGCGACCGACGTAGCCGACTGTCCATCATGACACCGGACGCCAACATCCTGCGGCTGCGCGATGCAATCCACCCCGAAGAAGCGACGACGCCCGTTCGGCGGGTTTGCTATGCCGCGCAACTGATCCTGACCGGTGATAGCGATCCCGAAACGGCAAGGCATGCACTCTTGCGGCGTATCGAAGAATTGAGTCAGGTCTTCAAGGATGCAGACAGCAGGGCATCTCTGGCCGAGGCAACAGAGGCACTCATCGACGAGCAGCACTATCGTTGTCTAAAAGCCTTGAGAAGCCTCATGCCTCGCGAAGATCGGCTCATGGCGGCGCGCCCATCATGAGCTTTCAGCCTGTCATCGTTGGTTCGGGTATCGCGGGCTGGAAGTTTCTGCAACGAACCTATGAACCGCAATTCGATACTTTCGCAAACTCATCTCAACTGTCGCGCGACATAGAGTATTTTACCGAGACCATCGGCACGATCGAAACCGCTGAGGACCTCATAAAGGATCGCCGGCTGTTGTCGGTCGCCCTTGGGGCCTTTGGGCTTCAAGATGATTTGGATAATCGATACTTCATCCAGAAGATCCTCGAAGACGGTACAGCTAGCGATGACGCCCTTGCCAACAAACTGACAGATGATCGCTACAAGCGATTGAGTGAGGCCTTTGGGTTTGGGCCCGGAGAATTAAGTTCCACAACAAACCCGCCGAAGATGGCAAAAATCGTGGAAGACTTCAAAGTACAATCTTTCGAAGTCTCGGTCGGCGAACAGAACGATACCATGCGAATTGCACTCTATGCACAACGCGAACTGGCAAATCTCGCGGATGAGGACATGAGCGAGGAAGCCAAGTGGTTTACCCTAATGGGGTTGCCACCGCTGAGGTCCATGTTTGAAACCGCCTTGGGTCTACCCACATCCTTCGGACAGATCGACATTGACCAACAGCAAGAGGTCCTCCGCGAGAAAACCCGTTCAATAACTGGGGATGATACAGTCGCTCAGTTTGCAAACACCGAGAACATCGATCGGCTGGCACAACTGTTCCTCGCTCGATCGCAGATTGCGGAGATCGGCATAGGTGCGTCTTCCAATGCGAATGCACTGACACTGCTACAGTCTGCAGCGTATTCTTGAGTTGCGGCGCATATCGTCCCTTGGAGGCCTGAGGTGCGTGGATTCCCAGGCGTGTGATCTTGTGATTTCTCCTGATCGGGGGGATGGATCATGTCAGCAACTTTTCCAGATACGCTTTGGGCGTCTTTTCCGCCACACATTGAGGAAAGATTGACCGGTCGAGCGTCCGCATTCCGTTCGAAGCTCTCACCGGCCGCAGGGCGCGAATGGCGCTTGCGATCTGTCTGATAGATCGAGCGGAAGCCGCGCCAGACGGCGGCTATGGGCAAGCTGGGATAACATCCCGCTTTATGTCTCGAGATCATCGCCCAGGATGGCGGCGTCAAGATGTTGCAACCAAGTTGAAATGTCCCTCCGCCCGCAAAGTAGAAATTTCACCAAAGGGCGCGACGGGAGCAAAGCCTGACAGGGCGGAGACCTCAGATATCGTAGCCCTGGCTGCCTTTGCGATCTGCGATACGCTTGCGGTCGGCGGACGCGCATCCCAACGCGATTGGCAAGTTTCTTCGCAAGCGGGGCAACACCTTAAAAATCCTGCTGACTGCCAGCGAGCACCTTCGTGCCGAGGTTGGGCGGCAGCGCGAAAACTAGCTCAATCGGAAAGCAACAGTACCGCGCGCTACAAATGCAGTAAGCGGTATTTCTCTAGTATGCCAAGCAACATGTCCTTGGCATGAGTCCGGTGCGCATAGTGGATCCGTCGCGCCTCGTCGGCGTCTCCTGCGCGAATTGCCTCGAGAACGCCTCGGTGGTCTTCATTGGATTTCAGCGGCAATGGGCGAAATTGCAATGTCATGGCACGGGCACGACGCACCTGATCCACCATCATCGCAGCAATGGCTTGCACCCGGCTGTTTTTGCCGAGACGAACAAGTTCGGAATGAAATTGATTATCGCCAATCGCCCAGGCTTCGAGGTCTTCGCCCGCGAGCGCGCCATCCATGTCGTTGATCGCTTTCGCAAGTTCCGACAATTCTGCCTCGGAATACCCCATACGTGCGGCGTTCTCGGCGGACAGGCTTTCGAGTTCCGTTAGCACATCATAGATGTCCCGCATGTCATCTGGGGACAGGGCCAATATACGCACCCCCTTACGAGGGCGCATCTCGACCAGACCCTGCGCCGCGAGTGTCAGGGCCGCTTCGCGGACCGGCGTGCGGGACATGCCCAGTCGCAAGGCCAGTTCGCTTTCAAGATGGTCCGAGCCGGCGCCAAGCTCGCCCGAGAAAATCAACCGACGCAATTCCTGAACCGCTCTTTGAGAATTTGACATTGGTTTTGTAGACCCATCCATTCGCGATCAAATCCCTAACTTGGTCCCGGTTTCAGAAGATCGGTATATCGCGTCCCGAATACGGATCACAGTGAGGTAATCTTGACAGGTGTTTTCTAGCGCTGTGCCGTCAAGCAACGCGGAAACCACATGGGCCTGTAGCGCATGAACACAATCACCGCCAAACCCCTGCCAGTGATCCGGAGGCAAAACCTGCGTTGCGTTCATATGACCGAATTTACGCAAAGCGACACTGCCATCACCAAGTAGCGTCAGGGAACCTTCAGTGCCCTCAATCAACGCTTCGCCCATCGTGCGACGGTGGTTGTCCGATCTATGATCAAGCAGACGATTGCCATCAAACAGCGCACGCACACCGGATGGGTGATCAAACACCACAAAGCCTGCGTCTTCACCGGCCAGCACCGGATTGATGCGGCGCAGATCAGCATAGACAGCGACCGGGTCCCCGAACAGGTAACGGAACGTATCGACCCAATGCACCCCAGTCTCGTGGATCAGGAACTGAGGCATGGATTGGAAGTAGGGCTGTCGATCCAGGTAGGCACGCGGTCCCTGTCCATCGCCAGGACGCAGACGGAACGTCGCCTGAAGCACGGCGCCGATATCCCCCGCATCTATGCAAGCTTTGATTGCGCGATACCACGGCATGAAGCGAAAGTTCTCGTGCACGATCACATTAACGCCTGCCGTCTGCGCTTCGGCTGTGATCTGGGTGGCCTCGGCAAGATCACGGCAGAACGGTTTCTGGCAAATGACCGTTGATATCCCTGCGGAAATTGCCGTTCGGATTGACGCGGCATGACCATCTGGCGGAAGAATGATATCCAAAATATCAGGTGTGGTCTGTTCGATCATTCGGTCAAGAGAATCGAACGCTTCCAGCCCTGTGGCCTCTGCGGCGCTCAGATCAAGGTCTGCCGACCCGACAAGCGCGACGTCTTTGATACGGGCCCATGCATCATACTGAAACTGGCTGAAGTATCCCGCCCCAAGGCAGGCAACGCGCAGAGGAGCAGTCGCCGTCATGCGATCTCCAGATGCGCCATGACAGCATCCGCAGCATCCTGAGTGCTCGCCGACCCTCCCAGGTCAGCGGTGAGAGCCCCGCCTCTAGCAATCACCGTCTCGACCGCCTCGCGCAATCGGATGCCGTCCGCGACCAACGCCGGTGCGTCATGGCGCAGGCCCAACCAGTCCAGCATCATCGCGCCTGACAGTATCATGGCCATCGGGTTTGCGATGCCGCGTCCCGCGATATCGGGAGCAGAGCCGTGGCAGGGCTGAAACACCGCGTGATCCAGCCCGATATCGGCAGACGGCGCAACACCCAACCCGCCCATCAATCCTGCGCCAAGGTCTGACAGAATATCGCCGAACATGTTTTCCGTCACCAATACGTCAAATTCCCAGGGTTTCAGCACAAACCAAAGGGCTGTCGCATCCACATATGCGTGATCGGCGATCAGATCGGGGTGTTTCGCCGCTTCGGCATCAAAAATCTCGCGAAAGAAAGCAAAGGCTCGAAAGACGTTGGCCTTGTCCACACAGGTTACACGGCCTTTGCCGCGCCCCTGCGCCTTGCGATCGTCTGCCATGCCAAAGGCAAAGCGGAACAGCTTTTCTGATATGTCACGAGTGATCAGTAAAGTCTCCCGCGCTTCGTCTTTGGTGACTTCACCCCGGCCCTGCGTGTGAAACAAACCCTCGGTGCTCTCGCGGATCAGAACAAAATCCACCTCCTTGTCATCCGGCATATTCAGCGGCGTCAGTTGCCCCGGAAGGACACGTACAGGCCTAACGCCCGCGAAAAGCGTTAGCGCCTTGCGCAGGTCGATCTGGGGTGAAATTTCTGTCCCGTCGTCATAGCGCACAGTGGGCAAACCCATGGCCGACAACAAAATCGCATCCGACGCACGCGCCGTTGTCATCGACGCCGCGGGCAATGATTCACCTGTTTGCGCATGGTGGGCGGCCCCGGCAGGAACGACATTGAAATCAAGACGATACGCCCCCGCATCCGACAAGTGTGCAAGGGTTTCCAAGGTAGGCTTCATGATCTCAGGGCCGATCCCATCACCTTCGAATACTGCGATATCGAAATGCTGCTTCATCGTGCTCCTGAACCTCACCCTTTGGCCACGCTTCTTGCGCGTTTGAATTCTTGCGGTATTATTGCATAATATAATGCATACATAAAGCGCGCAATAGTCCGCCCTCAAGGTACAAGTGAACGACCCAAGCGAATTAAACACCCGTTTCCAAACGGGCTCGGTGATCGCGCGGATACGTTAACGCATCGATATGCCTGAAGGACCGTGTGCGGGAATTTCGTGACCCTTAGGCCACGGAAGCTATAGTAAAATCGCACACGCGCGGATGACCAGAAGAGCCGGTTGAAGCGGGCCAGCCTAAGAGGCGTCAGTATATTTCCAACCGATAGAAATAAATTGCGCTAGAACCTAACGGATGTCAGCGGTCAGCCGGGTGCGATTGCAGGACACGTCCAGAGAGATTGCACCGCCATCTCGCAAGTGCGCCCGCAAAAGGATTTCGTCACCCATCCACGAGAAACCGCTTTGACCTCTCTCGCGCTCGGCTCCTATCTCGGCGGCAAAGTTTTCCGCCAGTTCGAGCATGGCTCGTTGCAACGCTTCGGGGTCGTCATTCACTTCTGGTGCTAGGACGGGGGCGATATGGATATCGCGGATGTCGAGATGCTCCCGCGCAGAGCGCACCTTGTCCGGGTCGGCCCAGACATGGACGGCAAGCGGGCCCGAAGATCGCGTCACGTTGCCGGACGCAAGATCAAACCGCAGCATTGCACCGCAATACAAGCCCCAGCCATCAAGTCCCCGCTGGGCGCAAGCTACAAGCAACCGGCCAATTCCGGCCGTGCCCTTGTCGATTTCCGGGTCAACAATTCCGGGGACAAAACCCAGTCCGCGTTCGATAACGAGCCCCTCGCCGCCTGCATCAGAAGACACCCCCCAGCGGATCGCGGCATTGGCGTCTCCGTAGGTGATAACCTCTTGCCCAAGCGCGGCGGCGGCTTCGCCATTCGCCGACAACACCGCGCCACCCTGCAGCCGCGCACGCAGAGCATCGCGAACCGGAGCACTTTGGCCAAGATGGGTGACCCGATGGGTGATGCTGTCGCGCAGGTCCGCACTCAGATGCAGGTTTTCCGCCTGCTTTAACAGGTGCAGGGCCCGACTCCGCTCATGTGGCTTTCCATTCGACAACTTGCGGATCACCGGATCCGCACCGCGTCTGTATATTGCCTCTGCCGAATTCCCAGATGCTGGCGGTTCGGCACCGACAAGGACGGTACCACCCCCAGCGCTTGCAGAACGGATTTTCGAGCGCGGCTCCGGTCGGATTTCAAGCTTTGCGTGTGCCATATCTGCGGCGCTGACACGCAGAGACAAAAGGAAATTGAACATCGACAGCCGACCATGCGTGTCCCGATAGACCAGCGACACCCGAGGTCGCCGCCGCAGAGACACCTGAACCGTCGCGCTGCTGCGTGGATCAGCGACCTGCGCCGTTTCAACGGCGTAGTAGGCCGGGTTCCCTTGCGCGAGGCGCTGCCACAGTTCGTGCAGCGCATTGGCGCCGAAAACATCGCGGGGCATATCCGCTGGGCTGCGGAACGCGTTAGCACGCCCGGGGCGCAACAATCGCTTGCCCGGACCGGGCAGTGCCTTTCCTTTCACCAGATCGAACTGATCCCCATCATCCAGATAGGACAGCCTGATATCGCTGGTTTCGCCGCTTTCGGGGTCATGCCGGGCATGGGCCATGTCAGCGACGACCATACCCGTCTCGCCAATCACGTCGATCAGATCATCGCGCACCAGCATTGCGGTGTTTTCGTCTATCCCAAATCCGAAACGTTGTCTGGTCTGGCGAAGACCCGCCACCAACCGGCCAACGCGGGCGCGCTCGATGAAATGCTGATCGACCAGACCGTGTTCAAAGAATCCCAACCCCGGTCCGAGCGAAAGCCCCGGCGTGTCAGGATCATTCACCAGCCCGATGGTCAGCGAGTCAAGCGATGAACCTCCCAACAGCATTGGGTCAGATTGAATCGCCGCTCCGGCCGATGAACCGGCGATCAGACCACCCCTCGCACGAAGATCGCGAAGGGCCTGCAACACCGGGGTATCCTCGCCGTCCTGCACAAGACTGTGCCAGATACGCAACTGATCACCCCCGGTAAAGTACACTCCACCAGTCTGACCAATTGCCTGAACAAGTCCGGAATCAAACGCCATCGCCGGGCTGTTTTCCAGCGTCAGATCGGCAAACGCCGCGCGGGTTCCGCGCTTTTGAAGATCGGCAACCATGCTGTTGCCAACCTCTTCGGGAAATCCTGAGGCAGTACCGAATACCAGAACATCGCCGTGCGAATGATCGTGAACTGCTTTGAACAGCCGATGGTTGTCATCCTCGAACCGGCCGCCGATGATCAGCAATGGCCCGAGCCCGACCTTGCGTTGCTGTTCTGAACGCCACCTGCTGTTGAGCCGAAGTGCCATGTTCAAGTCTGCTTCTCCCAGCGCCGGAGCGCAATTTCTATTTCTGCCTATAGGTCTGCCCAGTTTGGCGGGGCGTGATCCACGCACCATATGGTGTTATGAAAACTCGTCGCGCGCGCATTCGAGATCAATCATGACCGAGGCAGCCTCTGCTACTCCCATCCGTAGCGAGATACCATGCATAACCGCATGGCCATCAGCCAGCTCACTGATATCTTCGGCAATATCCTCTATCAGCCGCGCAAGGATGGCCTGCGCCTTGTCAGAAGGTCCGCATCGCTTGATTGTTCCGTCGACAAGATCGGCTTCGTCGCCAGCACTTAACACTGTCAGCCGGATGCCCTTGGCGACAAAACTGTCGGATTGAAGTTCCAGCGCCACCGTGTCGATTTCAACCAGCACAAAACCATCCCGACCCGTCGCACGCAGCCGCGCGCCATTGTGACTGGCAATTACCGCGCTGTCTTCGAACACGCCGATCCCATAGCGTTCGCTTTCCTCGGCGCAGGCCACGATCAATCGGCCAAGGCGTTGGCCGCCAATCAGGTTTTGATCGACAATACCGCCGCCAAAGAGCCCGACACCTTCCTGAATGACCAACCCCGGATGCCCGACATCGGACGCCACACCATAGCGCAACGCCTCATAGCTTGAGCCACCCGCAATCATCAAACCGGACATCGCCGAGGCGGCCCCGCTGGCCGCGATCAAGGGCATGCCCCGTGCATGGGCACAGGCAATTGCGCCCAACAATGCACTTTCCTCACCACGATGCAGCAGTGTTTCGACCAGACGTATCTGGTTCCCGCCGCAAACCAACAGGCCGGTAAGCTTGCCGATCTGGTCAAGCAATTCCGTGTTCTGGGCGGCAAATTCCACGGTGTCGATGGTGACACCAAGGTCCGTTGCCGTGATGCCCTGCGACGCGAGCAAACTGATATGTTCTTCCGCGACATCCCTGGGTTCGGCGGAGGCTGCCGCGAGCACTCCGACTGGCCCTTTGCCGACAAGCTCCAAAGCACCAGCCAACATCTCCGGAGCGGATCGCGTCGGTGAAGACCCAAGAAACACCATCTGCGCCTTGGGCGACACTTCGGCTCCGAACCGGCGAGGCTGAAGGCGTTGTCGACTGGCACAGTCTTCGGCGCTCAGAACGTTTCGAATCATCGACATTCCGAGGCCGAGCGCGGTCATGCGAAACCCGCTGTCCGATGTTTCGATCCACAGCCTCGTATCGGCAGTTCTGGCAAGCGTGATAGAAACCTCGGTCCCACTGCGCGGATCAAAGGCGCTGGCGCAATCCTCTGTGTAGGTAGCTGGATCGCCCAGAACCAACCGGGCTGTCAGATCATAAAGTGTATAGGCGCCAAAAACATGACGTCGCGTGTGGATCGGGGCGCGATATGCGACGTCCTCGACGGCGATTGTGCGCTTTGTCGATCCAGGGCTGACCTCGCGCGATACAAGATCAACGGTATCCCCGTCGTCCAGATAGCTGACCCGGATATTGTCATACTGCCCGGCTGCGTCATCGATCTCGGCATTCTCCAGGTCGATCAGAACAACGCCATATTCACCGACGACACGGGCTGTTGCGCCCTCGACAAACAGTGCCGTGTTTTCGTCAATGCCAAAGCCCAAACGCTGTCCTGTCGCGGCAAGAGCCACGATCAATCGCCCGTGCCGACCGCGCTTGATGAAATGCTGATCGATCAGACCAAAGGGAAAGAACCCAAGCCCCTGACCGACCAGGAGGCCGGGTTCCGCCGGGTCATCGGCAATCCCGTGCACAGCGGCCTCAAGCGAGGTGCCTCCTAACAGCATGGGGTCCGACATGATCGCCGCTCCGGCACTGGATCCGGCCAGCAAGCCGCCCGCGGCATGAACCTCGCGGATCGCGGTCAAGACCACACTCTCCGCGCACTGCGGTGCGAGCGCCGCAAGGATCTGTGCCTGGTCGCCGCCCGTAAAGAAAACGTGCCCAATCCGCGTGACCTGATCGGCAATGGCGACATCCTGTGCCCCAAGGCTCGCATCCGCGCCAAAAACCGCCGCGATTTCGACCTCAAAGCCATGGCTGCGGAACACTTCGGCCGTCTCGGCACCAACCGCCTCCGGTTCGGATGACGCCGTCGGAAACACAAGAATACGGCCACCGGTCATGCGGTGCATTTCGTCATAGACGGCAGAGTTGTCATCCTCCAGCCGCCCGCCGACTATGGCAAACCGCTTGCCGTCAGTGCTTGAGGGCGGCTTCACGTCAGACACCGAACCCTCAATCGTCGCGAACGATGCGAACGCCGCGTTCATCGCTGAACAGCTTGTACCCCTCGGGCACGTCAAACCCCTGAGCGGCAACCACATCCTCGGGCGGGATCGGCTTGGGGGATTCCTTGGGTTGGAAGTAAATGATCTGTTTCCACGAACGGGTGATGCCATCGCAGAAGATCAACAAGAGATCATGGGGCCGCGCCATTTCCAACCCGGTCTGAACCGAGTTTTCTTCGGACGGCACGACCTGAATCTGTTCTTCGCTGACGCCCGCCTCGATCAGCGTTGCCTTGAGCATCTCAGGAACCTCGTCGATCTCGCGCCCGCGCGGATTGTCGTCACTGTGACAGATATAGTGATCGAACTTGCCCGCCGCCTTCATGGCAATGGCACGCACATCCTCGTCACGCCGGTCACCCGGACAGGTCAGGCACACGATCCGCTTGCCCATCGGGTCAAGCCGCTCAACAAGGTCCACCATCGCGCCGACCGCCGCTTCGTTATGGCCATAGTCGAGGATCACCCGGAACCCGTGTTCGTCAAAGACGTTCATCCGGCCCGGCGACTGATAAAACGAGTTGTCGAACGTCCGCAAACCATTGCGGATCTGATCCAGCGTCAACCCGAGCGCATAGGCCATCGCGGTGGTGAACATGGCGTTCTGAACGTTGTGAACCGCCTTGCCCTCAAGCGTGGCCGGGATCAGATGCGTCCAGATCAGCGGGATTTGCTGGCCGTTGTCATAGATCACGATCTGATCGCCGTTCAGCCCCTGCTCCAGCACAACCGCATGTTTGCCCAGCTTGATATGTTCGCGCACGAGCGGATTCGCCGGTTGCGCCGAGACATAATAGATATGTTTGGCTGGCGTATGTTCCGCCATCTTCAATGTCTGGATATCGTCGGCATTCAGCACGGCAGCATTTTTGGCGACCTCGACAACCAGCCGTTTCACCTCTGCCAACTCATCCACGGTCTCGACCCCGCCCAGCCCGAGGTGATCAGAGGTCACGTTCAACACCGCCCCAACATCACAATGCGCATAACCCAGCCCCGCACGCACGATACCGCCGCGCGCGGTTTCCAGCACCGCCATGTCGACTGTCGGGTCGCGCAGTACCATCGACGCCGCCGTCGGGCCTGTCATGTCGCCTTTCACCGTCATCGTTCCATCGATATAGACCGCGTCAGTCGACGTATTGCCGACGGTATGCCCGGCCATTTTCAGAACATGCGCCAACATGCGGGCTGTCGTCGTCTTGCCGTTGGTGCCGGTCAGCGCCGCCACCGGGATGCGGCTGTTGCTGCCTTCCGGAAACAACATATCCATGATCGCGCCACCGACATCCCGTGACGTACCCTCGGACGGTGACAGGTGCATGCGCAGCCCCGGGCCGGCATTGACCTCGCAGATCGCACCGCCGGTTTCCCGGTAACTCTTGGTGATATCCGTCGTGAGGAAATCAACACCACCGATATCTAGGCCGACGCCCCTGATGGCCCGTTCGGCCATCGTGCGGTTGTCCGGATGCATCACGTCGGTCACATCGATCGCGGTGCCCCCGGTCGAAAGGTTGGCTGTTTTGCGCAGGTAAACCACTTCTCCATCACCGGGTACCGATCCGTGATCATACCCTTTTTCCGCGAGCAAGCGGTCCGCCGCATCGTCAAGCTCAAGCAGGGTCAGCATGTTTTCATGGCCCTTGCCGCGACGGGGGTCCTCGTTGATCTTTGCCACCAGTTCGGAAACCGTGCTGCTGCCGTCACCGACAACATGACCGGGCATCCGCTTGGCGGCGGCCACCAGCTTGCCATCAACGACCAGCAGCCGGTGATCATCGCCCGGAATCATGCTTTCGACGATGACCCCGGAACCTTCCGCTTCGGCGATATCATAGGCTGCCATCGCGTCTTCGGGGGTTTCAACATTCACCACGACGCCGCGACCATGATTGCCATCCACCGGCTTTAGAACCACCGGAAACCCGATCCGGTCAGCAAGGTCCGCGGCATCTTCCCGATCACGGGCATAGCGCTGATCGGGGACCGGCAGGCCGAGATCACCCAAAAGGCGCATACAAAGCTCTTTGTCCGAGGCGATCTCGGTGGCGATCTGCGAGGTCTGGCTCGACAATGCCGCCTCGATCCGCTTTTGAAACCGCCCCTGCCCAACCTGTATCAGGCTGGCATCATTCAGCCGCACCCATGGGATATCCCGATCTTCGGCAGCCTTGACCAACGCCAGCGCCGACGGGCCGAGGGCACGACGGTCAACATAATCCATGAAGTCCTCGAGCATCTCGGCGATATTGTCTTGCGAGGTTTCATCGTCCGGCGCGATCAGGTCGAGAATCAGATCGCGGGCGACGTCGCCAGCTTCCAGTCCGATATCCCGAGATTCATAGCCATACAGAACCTCGACCTCTTCTTCATGCGACGAAGGGCGCGAAAAAGCCGTTTGTGCCGGAGCACCTGCGTGGTTTTGCAGTGCCAATGCAACCTGAGCCATCAGTTCGCCAAGCGTGCAATCCGCTTCAGTGCGCGCACGCTCGAGAAACTGCGTGCCATCCTCGGCCACCGCATCCGCCAACGTCGGCACAAAGGTAAGCAGCGGGTCAATCAAATCATCCGCATAATCGGAAACCGGTTTGCCCGCCCTGCGATGCAGGTCGACCGTCAAACGGATCAGCGGCTGCTTGGCATAGATGTTCGGCCCGACATAGACAGAGGTATCAACGATTTGCATGAAATAGCTCCAAAATTGATGTCCGCCGGTGCGGTTGGATGGGTCCCGAGATCGAATTGGTAACGCGATCGCGTTGGAATAGGAAAGGACGATTTCGCTTCGAGCATCGTGACGGTTTACGCCATGCGGTGCAAACGCCCAAAAAAGCGCCACATCCTGGGCTTGACCAAATCGTCTCGCGTGACCAGACCGGACCCAACACCTCCCTGCATAACCAACCGAGTTCCTGATGACAGCGTATTCCGAAACCCCGCCTTCTGCCAAGCCAGCCACAAACCGCGAGACTTATCCCCTGCCCGGCGTCGCAGCCGGAACGCAACGGTCGGTGACCGCGCTACGCTTTGGCACCCCCGGCGCACGGCCCAAGGCCTATTTTCAGGCCGGGCTGCATGCGGATGAGCTTCCGGGAATGGTCGTTCTGCGCGAACTGGCTAAGCAATTGGAAACCGAAGCCAAACAGGGGCGCATCCTTGGCGAGATTATCGTGGTGCCGGTTGCCAATCCGATTGGTCTGGCGCAACGCAGTTTCGGATATATGCAGGGCCGGTACGACACCGGCGCAGCCAGCAATTTCAACCGCGATTACCCTGATTTGGCACCCGGCGTTGCTGATCGGATCAAGGGCAAGATCGGCGATGACGCCGATGCCAATGTCGCCACGATCCGCACCGCAATGGCGGAGGAGCTGGCCGCTATGACACCAGTCTCTGAAGTTGACGTTTTGCGCCATACCCTGATGCAATTGGCCCATGACGCGGATATCGTACTTGATCTGCATGCGGACAACGAAGCACAGATACATCTCTATACCGGCACTGCGCTTTGGCCCGAAGCACAGGATCTTGCAGCCGAAATCGACGCGCGCGCGGTGCTGTTGGCCGATTGTTCCGGCGGCAACCCTTTTGACGAAGCCTGCAGCGCGCCGTGGTGGACGCTTGCAGACCGTTTTCCCGACGCATCCATTCCGCCTGCCTGTCTGGCTGCGACGGTCGAACTGCGCTCCAACAACAGCGTCAGCGCCGCCGACATTCGTGACGATACCGCCGCCCTGATGCGGTTTCTGATCCGACGGGGCCTTGTAGAAGGACAGGTCGGAGCGGTGCCAAGGCTCTTGTGCGACGCCACGCCACTGACCGGAATGCAGCAGGTGATCGCGCCAGTCGCCGGTATCGTCGTCTACAATGCGGAACTGGGCGACACTGTGCGTGCCGGTGACGTCATCGCCACTATTACCGACCCGTTGGGGGACAGCGTCGATGTGGCGGCTCATACCGACGGGTGCCTGTTTGCCCGCCATGATCAACCTTATGCGTGGCCGGGCAAGATCATCGGCAAGATCGCCGGAACCACCGCGCTGGCAGAGCGCAAGGGGCGGCTCTTGACGGATTGAATGACGCATCTTCGGCTGGCTGTCGGTGGTGTCAGGCCACGGCGGGGCGATAGTCCTGATCCAATCCGGCATAGCGCGGACCGAACGCCGCGAGCCCCTTGGGGGTCGTGAACGGTTCCGGGGCGGGCAAGACGACGACGGAAACCGCCTGACCTTGGCGATAATTCGGATTGGTGACAGGTTCTCCACTGTCGGTGTCGATCAAGCAGACCAGATCGGGGATCGTGGCGTGAACCCCGTTGTTCAGCCAGCCCACCATGTTCTCGTTCTTCAACCAGATGCGATAGTCGCTGCCTTTATGCTCCCCGGTTCCGTCAATGGGTACTTTACCAAAGGTAAATCCATCACGAGTTTCCCAATCGCAGTCCGACACTGCGCCCCGGAAGACGACAGAGCTTTGCCCTTGTCGGCAATCGTATCGGCCACATCGCGCCCATTTTCACGTGCCTCGCGTCACGCCTTGCCCATCTCCATCGCACGGCTGATTGCACCCGGAATGATCGCGGTGAATTTCGAGCGCCTGATCGATGGCGGAAATGTTGTTGCGGATGACGTTCGACAGCGCACAGACGAGCTGCTCGCCGCGAGCATCATCACTCACATTCTCGCAGATTATGACCTCGCTCAAGCACATCAACGACAACAGCAGGATCACTCAAAACAGCTGCCCCCGGCGGTGCAGATCGACGATGATGTACATCGCCGGAAAGGCCAGCAGCACAACCACCAGCGACCCAAGCGACCCCGACCAGAGCGGGCGCAACGAGACGGTGAAATAGAACGACGAGTAAAACTTGGCGTAGTTGTCCCGGACAAAGGCAACGTTGAAGAAGCCCAGAGGATCGCGCTCAAAAAAAGCTGACAACATCCATGAAGGCCAGAGGCCCGAGGAAGAAGAACCACAGCATGGCGAGCGGGAACACTCCGATGAGGTATGGAACAATGGTGCAGTTCATGACGGAATCACCCAGACCCGATCAAGGTCAAAGCTGATTTCCGCACGCTCGCCGACCTCGAATTCCGGTGCACGGTCGCTGACCATGGTATGCACGATGGTGCCATCTTCGACGGTCAGTTCAGTCTCGATCGATGCCCCCAGCAGACGCACAAAGTTGACCGTGCCGATCGAACCACTGCTATCCTCCAGCGCCCGTTTGAGACGCAGGTATTCGGGCCGGATCGCAACCTTGTGGCGGCCTTGCAGACTGGCCATCTCGCCCGTGGGCCGTCCCAGCGTGATACCGTCCAGCACCGCGTCACCACCTTTGGTGAAGTCTAGTGTGATGATGTTGTTTGTCCCCACGAATTCGGCGACAAACTGCGCCTTTGGCCGGGCATAGACCTCGGTTGGTGTGCCTGCCTGCTCTATTGGGCCTTCGTTCAGAATGACGATGCGATCCGCAATCGACATCGCCTCGTTCTGGTCATGGGTAGCAAAAATCGTGGTGACGCCGCGCCTGCGTCGCAGTTTCTTGACCTCGATCTGCAAATGCTCGCGCAAGCCCGCATCCAAGGCGCTGAATGGCTCGTCCATCAGGAACTGCACGGGCTCAATCGCCAGCACGTGGGCAATCGCATCGCGTTGCCGCTGACCACCGGACAATGCCGAAACCGGCCGTTCTCCAAACCCGGACAGCCCGACAACCTCTAGCAACTCTTCTGCACGTGCCAGCCTCTCGGGCTTGGAAACCTTGCGGATATCCAGCCCTTAAACGATGTTTTCACCCACGTTCAGATGCGGAAAAAGTGCCCGGCTCTGAAACATTATGCCGATGTTGCGATTGTGGCAGTCGATACCGCTCAGATTCGCCGCATCCAGAAGCAGGGTGCCAGTTGTCTGCCCGTCGGGACCGTCAATGATGCGCAGCAAGGTGATCTTGCCGCAGCCCGTTCCGCCGAGCAGACAGATGAACTCTCCCGACTGGATATCAAGATTAACGTTCTGCAGAGCCTGATAGGATCCAAGGATCTTTCCCACAGTTTGCTAAGCAACCCGATCGACGAAAGCCTTGATCTGTATCTGCTCGACGAAAACGCCGAGATGTCACAAGGAAATATTGAGTCGACAACCTATCTCATGCTCGCCGGCACCCATGTCGGGCCGATACCCAATCACTATGCGGAAAACTGGGTCAAGACGGGAAAGCTGGTCGCGTGGGCGCCCGAAACCTATGGTAATCTATCCCTCATTCGCGCCATGCGTCTCGGCTCTGCAGAGCAGAATGATGTCACTGATCGCCTGTGAACCAAGCTTGATCGCGCTTGAAACCAACCCGTTTGCCCGACGGATCAGCCGGGATCAGGATCCGGGCGCATGGTCGCCACCAGTTCGGCAACCTTGATCCCGAATTTTCGCAACTCTGAACGGTTCATGATGACGCCATTTTCACTCAGGTAGAGCCAGTCTGTTACCGTCAACGTGTGCCCGCCGACCTCTGGCGGCAAAACGATCCTGTACTCCATTTGCACCGTCGCGCCAGAGATCACACCATGTGCCTTACCCACGATGTCATCTGCGGTTGCGGTGAACGTGTCCCCCGGCCCCAGCGTCAGAAACCACTTGCGGCTTTGCTTGCGTCCAGTGGAATAGGTGAACTCTTCAGACAGGGTACCAGTATCGCCATCCCATTCACCATGCATCCGGGCGACAAAGCGGCTGGTGACCTTGCCATTGGGCCCATAGATCAAACCCTCAGACAAGATCGGCCCTGACAGGTGGGTCTTAAGCGCAAACTGCGGACCTGTGTTGGCATAGTCAGACGGCGTCTGCGCGCGAAAGCTGAACAGCATAGTCTTGGCGACCATAACCGCAAGCACAATCAGGAGCAGCGCAAGAATGAGTTTCATGGAGTTCGGTCCTCTGTCGGAAGCGCCAGAACAAGTCCAAATGCGCCGAGTTTCAGGAAACAGGGTATGACGGCATAGCAAATGTTCAGCGCGCTCAAGGCGGCGGCATCGTTTTGCGCACCGGGAATGAACCCACTGCGCTGCAGTACCGGCAACACGGCAAAGGCCGCGAGTGCGAGGCCAAGCTTTCCAGCGAACGACCAGATGCCAAACGCTAGCGAAGCCCGCAGCCCCGCCCGGGTCAGCGCCACCGAGAACATCGCGGGAAGGATCACCAGATCTGCCCCCAACGCGGCTCCCGAAACCACGCAGATAACGGCAAAGCCCGCCAGATTCCCCGGCGCAAGAAATGCCGCGCCGACGAACCCAAGAATGGCCAGCGGCATGGCCATCATCAAGGTGGTCCGAGGACCCAGCTTCTTGCTGCACTTTGTCCAGAACGGCACGCTTAACCCGGCGCTGAGAAAGAACAGGATCAAGAGCGGCCCGGCCCTTCCCGACAGGCCCAGACGGTCTTCGACAAAGAACAGAAAAAGGGTCGAAGTAATGGCGACTGGCAAGCTGTTGATCAGGGCAAGCAGCAAGAGGCGCAGGGCCCCGGCCTCTCCTAGCCCAGACAATGAAAGCCGATCACCAACAATCACTGGTCGGCGCCAGATCGGCAGCGTGACCAGGGCTGTAACCAAGGCAAGCGCACCGAGGAACAAGCCAAAAGCAGGGTACCCCTGCGCCTCTGCCCCCAACGCCAAAAACACCGTCGGCGCGATGGCCGCGATCACGACGCCCGCCAGCATACCGCCCTCGCGAAAAGCGGCCAACGTCATCAAACCATCCGGTGTGGGGTCTTTGGCCAAGGTTGCACTGCGCCCATAGAGCAGGATCATCCCAAGGCTGTAGGCAGAAAACAGCAGGATCAGGATGCCGACCAGTTGAGCAATGACATGCGGTCCACTGCGTGGCGTAAAAAGCGCGGGAAATCCGATGGCAAGCCCAAGTGCTGCAGCCACGGCAAACAATGTTTGCGCTCGTGGCCAGCGATCGATGGCCCATCCGATCAACGGATCCTGAACCAGATCGACCAGCCGGATCAGCAGCAGGATGGTTCCGATCGTACCCAACCCGATCCCCAGATTCACCGATGCGAAGCGCGGAAGATGGATGTAGAGCGGAATTCCGGCAGCGGCCAGCATCAGCGCATAAAGACTGACGCGCGGGTAGAGCATCATTCGCCCTTCAGATTGCGGGTAAATGTGCGCGACCGTGTATTCTCACCCAGGAAAATCGCCATAAAACGAGTTTTGATCTGCGGATGTCGCAACGTGCAGGTCGGCGCGCCGTTCAGCCAGAACCCAATCCGGTTCGGCCCCTGCGACACGGCAACAAACCGGTCGCCGCGGCGCACATCCGCAAAACACTGATCCAGCCGGTCACCTATCGGGATCGCGCCGCCGATGCGTTCCAATTCGCGCATCGTGTTCTCAGAGAGGTCTTTGCCGCTGAGATCGCGCATATATGTCAACTCAATCGCGAATTCCTGATCCCAGTTCAGCGGCGCTCCGGTTTGAGTATAGAGCCGTGCCTTGTAGAGCGGGAAGCCGAACAACCGAAACACGGCCTCGCCTCGCAACTCCGCATCAGGTAAGGCATTTGCAATGGTTGATGCCTGCCCCAGCGCAGGAACCAACAGCACTAGGCAAACACAAAGTCCCCTAAGCATGGGCCAACTCGACCTGAACGACATCGGTATGCCCGATGGCAAAAGACGCCGCGCAACTTTCAAGATAATACTGCCAATTGCGAAAAAACGCCTCGCCATACCCCATTTCGGTGATCCTGCGCTTTTGCGCTGTCAGGCGGTCGGCCCAGATGCGGCAAGTCTTGCCGTAGTCCGTGCCAAAGGAGAAACTGTCCTGCACTTTGAGACCTGCGGCCTGTGCCTGTTCCCGGATCACGCGATCCGAAAGCAACATGCCGCCTGGAAAGACATATTGGCGGATATAGTCCGACGAGGTCCGGTAAGTGTCGAAAAAGCCATCCTTGACGGTAATAACCTGCAAAAGAATGCGGCCACCCTCGGCGAGTTTGCGTTTGAGAACATCGAAATAGTCAGGCCAGTACCGCGCCCCCACGGCTTCGATCATTTCAATGGACACGATATTGTCGTAAGTCCCCTCAATGTCCCGGTAGTCACGCAACTGGATGTCAGCGCGCCCGTCGAGGCGGCAATCTGCATAACTGTGCTGGCTGGGCGAAATGGTCACACCGGTCACGTCGCGCCCCTCGGAACTGGCCTGTTCGGCAAAGCCGCCCCAGCCGCAGCCAATTTCCAGCACGCGCTCGCCCGATCCCAATCGTGACAACACGCGGGCATTCTTGCGGGTCTGCGCCCGCGCTAGGTCGGTTTCCCCATCCGCAAACAGCCCGGCGGAATAGGTCATGCCATCATCCAACCACAACCCGTAGAATTCATTCCCCACGTCGTAATGCGACCGGATATTGCGGCGTGCTCCCCGCCTTGAGTTTGCTCGCAGCATGGTATCGACCATCCGGAACTTTGCGCGGCTGAGCGGGCTCGCCTGATCATAGGAACTCAGATGCGCACGGTTGCGCATGACCAATGACATCAGGGTTTCGATTGACGGTGTATCCCAAAGACCCTGAACATAGGTCTCGCCAAGACCCACCTGCCCATGCGCCGCCATTGCGGACACGGCAGCCCAGTCGTGAATCTTGATCTCCGCCTCCGGTCCGGAATGACCAAAGCGATAGCGTTCCCCTTCAGGGGTGCGCAGGATCAGTTGCCCCTCACGCACATGCGCGCAGGTCGACAGGAAATTCGTTTTCAGGGCCCTGTTGGTCAAACGCATTGTTCAGTCCTCTGTGGTTTAGGGGGTCATTCAGTCTGCGCACAATGCGCATGGCGCTGGCGATGCCGTCTTCGTGAAAGCCGTGACGGTTCCATGCACCTGCAAACCAAGTGCGGTTCTGCCCCTGTAGTTCGAGAATGTCTCGCTGCGCAGAAAGTGCCGCCTCGTCGAAAACCGGGTGGGCGAACTCGACCGTGTCATAGATCATGTCTTGCGGAATTTCGCGCGATGGATTCAGCGTCACGAACAACGGATCGCTTTCTGGAATGCCCTGCAACCGGTTCATCCAGTAGGTCACGCCGATATGCCCCTGTTGCGAGCGATAGCTCCAGCTCGACCAACAGGCGCGACGGCGCGGCATCTGGTTGGGATCGCAATGCAGAACCGCGCGGTTCGGTTGGTACCGGATGCTTGACAAGGCCGCGGTTTCTGAAGGCGTGGCCTGTTCGCCAAGAATGCCCAAGGCCTGATCCGAGTGACAGGTCAGCACCAATTCGTCATAGATTTCAGGTTCATTGCCATCTGTTTCAAGCTGCACCTGCAACTCGCCGCGGTGCACATTGCGGACCGGCGTTCCAGTGCGAATGCTGCACCCGCGCGCGATCAACGCGGCCTCAAGGCGCTTTACGTATTCGATGCTTCCACCCTTGACCGTCCACCATTGATGTTCCGTCGATCCGGCCAACAAAGCGTGATTGCGGAAAAATCGCACCAACGATCTGGCCGGGAACTGATCGACTTCGGCAACAGGCGTGGACCAGATGGCCCCACACATGGGCATCAGGTAATGCTGGCGAAAACTCTCGCCCAATCCGAGTTCTGCGACCAACTCTCCGATCGTCATGTCGTCGCTGTTGGCGGCGGCCTCGGCGCGTTTACCAAAGCGAAGGATGTCGGCAATCATTTTGTAATACTGCGGTCGGAAAAGATTGCGCTTCTGCGCAGTGATCGAGCCCAAATTGGTCAGACCGTACTCGAACCGGCCGTCGTCGATACTGGCGCCAAAGCTCATCTCGCTCTTGATGACTGGCACATCGAGATCCCGAAACAGCCGGATCAGGTTTGGATAGGTCGCGTAATTGAAAACGATGAACCCGGTATCGACCGGTTGATCCCCGTTCTTACCCGCAATCACTGTCCGGGCATGACCGCCCAGCCTTGGCGCGGCCTCATACAGGGTCACATCGTGATAGGGGGACAGGTAATACGCCGCAGAGAGACCGGAAATGCCACCTCCGACAATAGCAATCTTCTTGCGCGCTCCCGAAGTTTGATCCAGCATTCAGTCCTCATCTTTCAATCGTTATGGGTAAGATACGCGCCAGTCGGCTGGGCGGATCACTTGTTTCTACAGGAAATTTTCGCGTGGGATTGATCCGATGGGCCATCGCATGCGTAACTGAATTGAAATGCTAGAATATGTCGCTGCCAGAACCCATCACAGCCGCAGAGGCGCGTTAAAAAACGCCTTCACCTATGGCGTCGATTTTGTGTTGACCGATCTGCAATCGGACTGGCCCGCCCTGATCTCGCGCAATCGTTTTAATCTCTGGTCAATTCGGGATCGCGATTACGGTGGCCCGCGTGGTGAAGGTCGCGGCGTCGCCTGGTTTCGCGACGTTCTGGCCGAGCGGGGGTTCTTTGATGACACCGCACATCTGCTGTTGCTGACACAACCCGCGTGTCTCTGGTTTCAATTTAATCCCGTCAGCTTTTGGATCGCCATGGTCGACGGCAGACCTCGGGCCTTTGTTGCCGAGGTCAACAGCACGTTTGGGCAGCGGCACTGCTATTTCTGCGCCCATGACGATTTCCGCCCGATCGAACGATCCGATAGAATGACCGCCGAAAAGATGATGCATGTCTCTCCGTTCCAAAAAGTTCAGGGGACGTACCTATTCAATTTCGGCATTACCGAAGATGCGGTCGATATCCGGATTTCCTACGAGAACGGTGACCAGGGTGTTCTGGCAACCTTGACCGGAAAACGACAGACCGCCGGTAACGGGTCATTAATACGTGCAGCGCTGCAGCGCCCTCTGGGCGCGGGACGGGTGGTGGCCTTGATACATTGGCAGGCTCTGATCCTGTTTCTCAAAAAGGCGCCGTTCTTGCGTCGCCAACCGGCGCCGGACCTCTTGATCACTGAGGGCAACGGGCATCGGGATGCGCCAAGATGATTTCGTTTTCCGGCAAGACCTATTGGCTCGTCGGTGCCAGCGAGGGCATGGGACGCGAACTGGCAAAGCAGTTGAGTGCGCAAGGCGCACATTTGATCCTAAGCGCCCGCAATGAAGAACGGCTCCGGAGCCTCTGCGACAGCATTCCAAACGCCCGCCCCTTGCCGTTGGATGTGACGGACCCAAAGGCGGTACAATCCGCGGTCGACGAAATCAGACAGATTGATGGCGTAATCTACAACGCCGGGTCCTATGACCCGATGCCTGCAACAGATTGGGACAGTGACGCGGCACTTACGATGAGTGATGTGAATTTCACGGGTGCTCTACGTGTGCTGGGACAGGTCGTGCCACGTTTCGTGGCGCAGGGAAGCGGCGATATCACGTTGGTCGGGTCCCTGGCCGGCTATCACGGTCTGCCAGCCGCGATCGGCTATGGTGCCAGCAAGGCCGCGCTGATCAGCCTTGCTGAAACGATGCGTTTTGATCTCAGGAATTCGGGCGTGGTTGTACGCGTCGTTAACCCCGGATTTATCAAGACCCGCCTCACCGAAAAGAACAGCTTTCGCATGCCGATGCTTATGACGGCCGAAGACGCAGCAGAGCGTGTGTTGAAAGCGATGCGCAAGCGACGCTTTCGTACCGATTTTCCGGCCCCGTTTTCCTGGGCAATCCGTGTACTGCCGTTTGTGCCGGATTGGCTGATCTATCGCGGGCGCTGACATCTTACGGTCCAGCACATAGCCATTAACTCCGCTCGAACAGCTTGAAACAAAAAGGAACCACCGTGAAATCCGGTGGTTCCGTTATCTGAAGTAGCCGTGAGTGGTGGTTGGTTCAGATTCTAAAAATCGGTTGCAGCAATCGTGGCACGAGTGCGTTGAACCGCAGCCGGGCATCCGTTGCCGCAAGACAGATACAGGCATCGCCCGGATCGGCGACAGGAGTATGTTCGAGGTCTTCGTCGGCAATCTCCAGATCGCCAACGCCGAACCGACCGGTCTCGTCACTGAAACTGCCCTGTAGGACCAAGGTCAGCTCCATCCCGTTATGGCCGTGATCAGGCACAGCCTGACCAGGTGGAATGTGCAAAAGGCGTACCGACCCGTTTTGATCTTCAGACAGGATATCCTGTCGGACCCCCATGCCCAGTGTCTTCCAGCGCGGGGCACGCCCCTTTAGCGCCTCCATGACCGGTCCGGGATAGACCCCTGACCGCTCATAGATCGGTTCGGGTGTAAACGGTGCGTCCAGCAGGGAAAGGATGTCGTCTTTCAGTCCCGATGAGACTGCAACAGTATCCGTCTCTTCAAGCAGGACACCACCAACGGCCTGATGCGCCTGCAACCCGGCGCGGCACTGTGCGCACATGGAAACATGGCTGGCGACGACCACGGCAAAGGCGCGCGGCAGAGTTCCTGCCGCATAAGCCGCCAACAAGCCGTCGGAAATGTGGTGAGTTATGGCACTCATGAGTTGAGGTCCTTCAATTCGTGTCTCAGGCGTTCCAGTCCCAACCGGATACGCGACTTTATAGTTCCAAGGGGCAGCCCGGTCTGCGTGCTGATCTCTTGATGGGACATGTCGCCCATATATGCTTTTTCAATCATGTCTCGCTGCTCGGCAGTGAGCCGGGCGAGAGCTTGCTTCAACAGTTCCGTTTCCTGCTCCAGCCCCAGGATCTGGCTGGCATCCGGCTCCGCTCCGGGGTCTTCGCGCAACTCTTCCGGCATCGGCCGGCTTTCCTTTCGCGCAACGTCGATCTGACGATTTCGCGCGATTTGATAGACCCAGGCCGAAACCTGTGCGCGGTGAGGATCGAACATCCCCGCTTTGCGCCATACGGTCAGCATCACATCCTGCACGATTTCTTCGGCCCGATGGCTCGAGGCCCCCGACCGCATGATGAACCCTTTCAGGCGCGGTGCGAAGAAATCGAACAACGCCCCAAAGGCGGCGCGGTCGCGTTTGTCACGAACAGCGATCATCCAGAGTGTTTGCTGCGACAGGTCGGTATTTGTCTGCGGCACGGGTTTCTTTTCCTCGCGGGGTACCGTGGGAACACGGCGCGGGCGCTGCCCGATGGATGCGGTCTGTGTCAACATAATCAGACTACGCAGCGACAGGGAACATGGATCAATATTCTTTGGAAAAGTTCCCCGAGGGTCCTTACGGACCCACACCACCCAGTTCTGGCATGCCGACATAGAATGCCAGCGGGTTCTGTGTATTAATCCTTGAAAATAACGCGACGCGGGTTGTCCGTGTCATGGTCTTGCATCGCTCTCACGCGGGTGATCATCGTGGCGTCGGCGGAACAGGTTGAGCGCGACCAATGTGCAAATCGCGCCAGAAAGAAGATAGGCACCGGCGGACCACAACCCCAGGCTTTCGGTCAACGCCAGTGCAACAAAAGGTGCAAAGCCCGCACCGAACATCCATGCAAGATCCGCTGTCAGATTCGAAGCCGTGTAGCGATTTTTCAGGGCAAATCCGGATGCCCCGAAACCAGACGACTGACCGAAAGACAGGCCAAGCAATATGAACCCAAAAACGACATAAAGGGTCTCACCGATGAACCCCATACTCAGGACAGCCGGGAATATCACCGCAAACCCTGCGATCGCCATGGCGCAGGCCGACAGAAATGGGACGCGCCCGTACTTGTCTGCGATGGGACCCGAGGCAACAATCGCACCGACACCGCACACGGCGCCAATGATCTCGATAAACAGAAAGGAGATCAAATCCTGCTCTGCGTGCAACATGATCCAGCCCATCGGGAAAACCGTGACCATATGGAACAGCGCCAGTGTCGCCAGCGGGGTAAAGGCCCCAAGAATGATGTCCCACCATTCCTCCCGAACAGTTGTCAGGGGCGGCCCGGGGCTTAACTCGGTCTCGGAAAACAGTGTCTTGAATTCGTCGCTGATCACCATGCGCAGCCGCGCAAACAGCGCCACGATGTTAATTCCGATGACGACAAAGAACGGATAACGCCAGCCAAAGATGAGAAACTCTTCTTCGGTGAGCGACGTCGTCAGATAGATGTACAGCCCGCTGGCCATGATCAGCCCCAGGGGCGCGCCAAGTTGCGGGATCAGGGCCATTCTTCCCCTGCGGTCTTTGGGCGCATTCATTGCCAGCAGTGAAGACATTCCGTCCCATGAACCGCCAAACGCTGCGCCCTGCCCCATGCGGAAAAGGCACAAGCTCGCGATGCTGAGCCACCCTTCCTGTTCGTAGCCGGGAATAAAGGCGATCGCCACGGTACTTGTGCCCAGAAGAAACAGCGCAGCCGTCAGCTTGGTGCCGCGGCCATAACGTCTGTCGACTTCGGTGAATATCAATGTCCCGACAGGCCGGGCCACAAATGCCAACGCCAGGATGAGAAAGGCATAGAGCATCCCGGCGACAGGCGATGCGAATGGAAACATGTATTTTGGAAAGACCAGAACAGATGCGATCGCAAAGACGAAGAAATCGAAAAATTCCGCCGTGCGCCCGATCACAACGCCGATAACGATATCAGAAACACTTACGTGTTCGCGAGAACCACGTGGCTGAGTTTCTGAAACAGACTGCATCTGATACCTCATGGCATTCAATCGTTCACGGTCCGCGACCAATTTACTAACCCTTGGCCGTTAGCAAAGCATGGCCGGGTGTTTTTGTCACTTGCATACAAACAGCTAGAACTTTTTCTCGCTGAGATGAGAGTGTAGGAAAAAGTCAGAAATAGCTAGATGCCGATAGGAAAATAGGTATCCTGCGCCACATGCCCGGTCAAAATTATCGCCAGCGCGTTAGCACATTCTTCCGTTGTTCTGGTAGGTAGAGAGATGTCGTGATGTGATCAGATACAAGCACATACCCGTTATTATGTCGTCGATCTTGTTGTCCGGCTGTCAGTTCGATGTGCTGGCGCCATCCGGATACATCGCCGAACAATTGCGGGATGTGCTGACGATTACCACCGTGCTGATTCTGGTGATCGTGCTTCCAGTGATGGTGACCATCGTCGTGTTTGCGGTTCGCTATCGAAAGTCCAAGGGGACGGGTGCGTACGATCCAGAGTTTCACCATTCATCACAGCTTGAGCTGCTGATCTGGGCTGCACCGCTGATCATTATCATCTGGCTGGGCGCCCTGACCTGGGTGAGCACTCACAAGCTTGATCCCTACCGCCCTCTTGATACCGAGGCGACAGGTGTCACCGAAGGAGAAATTCCGCTGAAAATCCAGGTTGTGTCGATGGATTGGAAATGGCTGTTCTTCTATCCACAATACGGCGTTGCCACGGTGAACGAGGTGGCCGCACCGGTGGATCGGCCCATCCGTTTCGTACTGACCTCGACCGAGGTGATGAACGCGTTTTACGTCCCCGCATTGGCAGGCATGATTTACACGATGCCTTCGATGCAAACCCAGCTGCATGCGGTGATGAACAAGCCGGGTGTCTATAAGGGTCGGTCATCGCATTACAGCGGCGCGGGCTTTTCCGGGATGCGGTTCAAGTTTCACGGGCTGTCAGATGGCGATTTCGATGAATGGATCAAGACCGTCGGCAGCACTGGCGAAATCCTGAACAGGGACAGATACGGTGAACTGCTCAAACCCAGTTCCCGCAATCCGGTGGCATATTTTAAGGCTGAGGACGACACACTTTACCATGATATCGTCAACCGCTGCGTTGAACCGGGACAAACATGCATGGATGAGATGATGTCGCATCAGAAACACGCCGAAAATGCCACCACAGGTCTCTTCAATATAAAAGATGATCTCTGCCTTGCCTCGGTTGAGGGAAGCGCTTCACTTGGCGATTCTACCACAAGCCGCTCAAACTGACAGGGTACTGGCATGGCAGCCGAAGAACACGCTATCAAGAGCAGTTTCCTTTTCGGGCGCCTGACCCTGGAAAAACTGCCATTCGACGTACCCGTCGTATTGGGGACCTTTGTTGTCGTGGCGATACTCGGAATCTGTGTGCTTGCCGCGATAACCTATTTCAGGCTTTGGGGCTATTTGTGGCGCGAATGGTTCACCAGCGTGGATCACAAGAAGATCGGGATCATGTACATGGTTCTGGCCCTGATCATGTTCCTGCGTGGGTTTGCCGATGCGATCATGATGCGGCTGCAGCAGGTCATGGCATTCGGCGGCTCCGAAGGTTACTTGGTTCCGCACCACTACGATCAGATTTTCTCCGCGCATGGCACGATCATGATCTTTTTCGTGGCGATGCCCTTTGTCACCGGCCTGATGAACTTTGCTGTGCCGTTGCAAATCGGCGCACGCGACGTGTCGTTTCCGTTCCTCAACAACTTTAGTTTCTGGATGACCGTCGGAGGCGCGATCCTGGTGATGATTTCGCTCTTTGTCGGCGAATTTGCCCGTACAGGATGGCTGGCCTTTCCACCGCTATCCGGGGTTGAGGCGAGTCCGGATGAAGGGGTCGATTATTATATCTGGGGCGTTCAGATCGCCGGGGTGGGAACGACCTTGTCTGCGATCAATCTGCTGGCAACCATCCTGAAACTGCGCTGCCCCGGCATGACCATGATGCGGATGCCCGTGTTCGTCTGGACAGCCCTCTGCACCAATGTACTGATCATCGCGATTTTCCCGGTCCTGACGGCGACCTTGGCGATGCTCGCGGCAGATCGCTATCTTGGGATGAATTTCTTTACCAACGACCTGGGCGGAAACCCGATGCTCTATATCAACCTGATATGGGTCTGGGGGCATCCGGAGGTCTATGTTCTGATCCTGCCGGTCTTTGGAGTCTTTTCCGAAGTTGCGGCGACCTTCAGCGGCAAGCGGTTGTTTGGCTACAACTCGATGGTCTATGCGACGATCTGCATTACCATCATGTCCTATCTGGTCTGGCTGCACCATTTCTTTACCATGGGGTCCGGGCCGTCGGTGAACTCGTTCTTCGGGATCGCGACAATGGTCATCTCAATCCCGACCGGAGCCAAGATATTCAACTGGCTGTTCACCATGTATAAGGGCCAAATCCGGTTCGAACTACCGATGATGTGGACCGTCGCGTTCATGCTGACATTCTGTATCGGCGGTATGACAGGCGTGATGCTCGCCGTACCGCCAGCAGATTTCGTGCTGCACAACTCGCTGTTTCTGGTCGCGCATTTCCATAACGTGATCATTGGCGGTGTGGTCTTTGGCGTCTTTGCCGGCATCAACTATTGGTTTCCCAAGGCCTTTGGCTTTCGGCTGAATGAGTTTTGGGGCCGGGTCAGCTTCTGGTTCTGGGTTACGGGTTTCTGGGTCGCATTCGCGCCGCTCTACGTCATTGGCTTGATGGGCGTGACGCGGCGGATGCGGGTGTTTGAAGACGACTCGCTTCAGATCTATTTCGCCATCGCCGGCATTGGCGCTTTGTTGATTGCGTGCGGGATTATTGCGCTGCTGGTTCAGATCTTTGTCTCGGTCCGCGACCGAAAGCAACTGACGGATGAGACGGGCGACATCTGGGGTGGGCGCACGCTGGAATGGTCAACTTCCTCGCCGCCGCCAAGCTATAACTTTGCCAAGACCCCGATGGTTCATGATCTCGATGGATGGCACGACATGAAAGAGCATGGCTATCAAAGGCCCGAAACCGGCTTTGAACCTATTCACATGCCGCGCAATACCGGCGCCGGACTAATACTGGCAGTCCTCAGCACCGTGTTGGGCTTTGCGCTGGTCTGGCATATCTGGTGGCTTGTGATCGTGTCGTTTGTCACGCTGATTGCAACGGCCATTCTTCACACATTCAACTATGACCGGGATTTCGACATTCCATCATCGGATGTCGAAGAGATCGAAGGGGCGAGGACACTGTCCCTGAGTACTAGGGTGCAGCAATCATGACCTTGCAAACCGTTTCCACACCCGATGATCCCCGAGTTTTCCATCCGGCGACCGAGCCGCATCATTCAGAAGGTCACAGCACCCCATTGGGTTTCTGGATTTACCTGATGAGCGATTGCCTGATCTTTTCGACCTTGTTTGCGACCTTTGCGGTGCTGGGCAACAACTACGGCGGTGGCCCCGGCCCAAAAGAGTTGTTCGAGCTGAATTTGGTGGCGGTAAACACGGTCCTGCTGTTGATCTCGTCCATCACCTTCGGGTTCGCCATGCTCGCCATGCAGGACAATGATCAACCGCAGGTGATGAAGTGGTTGACGATTACTGCGGCCTGCGGGTTGGGTTTCTTGTGTATTGAACTCCATGAATTTACCCACCTAATCGGCGAAGGAGCAGGGCCGTCGCGGTCTGCGTTTCTGTCGGCGTTCTTTGTCCTGGTCGGCACCCATGGACTGCATGTTACATTTGGCCTGATCTGGATGGGAACGCTGGCTCTGCAGGTCCGCAAACACGGGCTGACCACGGCGAACCGCCGGCGCTTGGGCTGCCTGTCGATGTTCTGGCATTTCCTTGACGTCATCTGGATCGGCGTATTCACCTTTGTCTATCTGATGGGGATGATCTGATGAGCACTCCGCAAGCCCACAGCGAGGATCATGCAGCCGAGATGCCGCATGGCACAAGGCGATCCTATATGACCGGGTTCGTGCTGGCTGTGATCCTGACATTCATCCCCTTTGCACTCGTCATGGCTGGTGGGTTTGCCTCGGCCAGGTTGACCGCTTTTGTGGTTCTGGCCTTCGCCATCGTCCAAATCGTCGTTCACATGATCTATTTCCTGCATATGAACCTCAAATCCGAAGGCGGCTGGCGGTTCATTTCCCTGGTCTTCACCATGATCGTTTTGATCATCGCCCTCGTTGGTACGATGTGGGTCATGCACAACATGAACTCGTACATGATGCCCGGCATGTAGTTGGCACATTTGCCAGATCATGACCGCCGACGCCCGTTCTGGCAGGTCACGCTTGTCCTGATCTCAGGCGCATTGCTTGCCCTGTTGTTTATAGGGCTGGGTGTTTGGCAGATTGAACGCCTCGCCTGGAAACGCGACTTGATCGACAGTGTCCAGACGCATTTGTCAGCAGAACCGGTGCCGTTGGATACGGTTTTCGATCTCGCGCCGGAAGATCAGGAATACCGGCGGGTACAGGTGTCCGGCGTGTTCGATCACACCGCCGAGACCTTCACCAAGGCGGTCACCGAGTTGGGCGGCGGGTACTGGGTGATCACACCTTTGCGTGTGGATGATGGGCAAACAGTGCTGATCAATCGCGGTTTCGTTCCACCTGATCGCCGCGACCCGACAACCCGTCAGGACGGGCTGATCGACGGTCCCGTGACGGTAACCGGTCTGATACGTCTCAGCGAACCCAAGGGCGGGTTTCTAAGGGACAACGATCCGCAGGCCGACCTGTGGTATTCCCGCGATGTGGCCGCGATTAAAAGGGCCAGAGCCTTGGGCCCAACCGCCAGCATCTTTGTCGACGCCGAGGCATCGGTTGCCGCGCCGATCGGCGGCCTCACCGTTGTGAAATTTCGAAATACCCATCTGATCTATGCGGTGACATGGTTTGCTCTCGCCGTGCTGGTTGCTTTCGGAATGGCGTTCGTCATTCATCATGAAAGGCAACTCCGCTGATTTGGACCTCCACAAGTTTCGCTGCGGCCTGGTGCATATGTTAGGCAGCCCTCTGTTCGAAGGCCACGTGTGAATTCCCTCCCCTGCGTGAATGATTTCGGAGCGGGCTGTAGAAGTCGTTTATGTATTCGACGCAGATGATCTCGAGTTCTCGACGCGCGTGCCAGTCGCAGCGCCAAACCATGATCAGTGCGGTGACCTGCTAGGAACCTGTTCATCGTTTCAGCGGGCAGTTGAGTTCCGTGCCGCGTCGCGGCGATGAGAGCGGGAGCAAACACGCCGACGCTTTGCAATTGATCTCATTGGTCTGCTTCCGTTCACGCGCGTTGCGTTCCAAATCCTTCATCATTTCGGCTTGCTCAGTCGTGATGCCACCACACTGACCCGTATCGTCCTCGATCTTCTAAGCCTATTCATTCAGCGTTTGCGGTGCACAACCGATCTTCGGCACAGTCGTCGCCCAACGCCTTTTATGCTGCCCATACCGTCCAACAGTGTCCGCCCGGCAAACCCGCTGCGGTTCAGACCAGCGCGCCTGCTCCACCGGCGAACCCAAAACAAAAGAAGTCTTGAGGTGAGTGGCGAAAGGTATCGGCTCAATTCGAGTATATCCCGGCTCGCCAAGAACCAATCATCATCCGGTTGGCCTGCCGGCCAACGCGTCTTGGAACCTGATTGCCACTCAAAGTCATCACGCCCCAAGGCGCGGCTCTAAGCCGCCGACTTGTGCTCCGCCCCAGTATCAGCTTCTTACCCCCCTATCGACACAGAGAAAAACTGACCAGATGTTTCCCAATCCCAGTGCCATTTTGAGGGGTTTGTTGCCCATGCAGGAAAATTCCAAGTATGGCGATTTTCGCCTTGTAATCCCGATGTTTCCTTGGCTATACGCGTCGGTGGAGACGTGGCCGAGTGGTCGAAGGCGCTCCCCTGCTAAGGGAGTAAACGGGGAACCGTTTCGAGGGTTCGAATCCCTTCGTCTCCGCCACAAGCCTCAAGTAAGGCGTTGAATTTAGACGGAAAACTTGGATCAGGATTGCTGCGTTCCCACACCTGTTCCCACACTCCGCGCGCCTTTGAATGCCCCCTCAACCCAGCGCCTCAATCCTCCAACACATCATCCTCTGACTCGCCGGTGATCAGTGCCCGTTGCCGCTCGCGACTGATTTGGCCGTAGCTGCGCAATGTCGTCAGCACGTCGGTATGGCCGAGGTTCTGCGATGTGGCGACCAGTTCGGCCACCGAGACGCAAGTCTTGGCTGCATGGCGCGCCAGCATGTGGCGAAAGGCGTGCGGGCCGAAGGCATCTAGATTTGCGGCGGCAAAGGCCTCGTTGACGATCTTGCGCACGGGTTCGGTGCTTTTCCACGAGCGGCGCGCAAAGCCCTCGGCTGAGAAGCCGGTGTTGGATTGCGGAGCGATGGCGGTTGCCGGAAACAACGGGTCGTCCGGGCCATACAGCGCGTCGTCGTCGAGATACGCCATCCAAACAGCCAAAGCAGCTTCGGCCTCGGGGAAGCCTTGGGCAAAGAAGGTGTCGATGCTCTTGCCAAACTTGGTCGCCACCTCACGCGGGTTTTGCGTTACGGATTTCTCATCGAGATTAACGTGTTTGACCCGCAAGGTGATCAACGCGCCCGCGCGAACACCCGTCAGGCACAACAGCGCAAAAACCGCCTTGTCACGCAACTGGCGCGGTGTGGTCAAGGGCATCGTCGCCAGCGCGTGTTTGGCCTGTTTGATGCTGGGGGCAGGTCGGGTTGGCGCGGCGCGCGCCTCTGCCTCATCCCGGCGCGACAGGTTAAAATAGTCCGCGTCTGCTGCCCTGATCCGGCTGCGAAACCCGTCTTGCTGAGAAAGCCACAGTGTGAACTCGCGCAGCGTCGCCAGAATGGCGCGGGTTGTGGACTTGCCCAAGGGTTTGCCGCTCGCGCCCTTGGCCTGCTCCAAATGGCTGCGAAATCCCATGGCCCATTCGATGTGGAACCTGCCAATATCCTTGCGCGCGTTCCAAACATCGAAGCGTTCCAGCGCGGCAAGTTCACGGTCGAGGGTCTTGTCGGAGAGTTGCCGCGCGTATTTGCGATACTCCAGAAACCGCCGCTTGAGGCGCTCATTTTTCTCATTCGGTCGCTTAGTCATTCTGGTCTCCTTTCAGGGGCTTGCTATTGGGGAAAACGGGTGCCGACCGGCCAGGCCGGGATGCGGAAAAACACGGGGGGTCGTGTCCACCACTATAATGTCGCGTCATGCCGCTTGATTTTGAGGTCGAGGGTGCGGGCAATCTCGGGGATGCGGGCCTCTGCCACCGGCTTGGAAACCACCGTTTCGCAGGTTTCACAGAGCGCGGTCAGCGTGGCGCGGTTTGCCTTGATCACACAATCCGCGAGACCCTCGGCGGCATGCCGCGCCTTGCGGCACCGAAAACAGTAGAACGTGTCGATTTGGGTTTTTACCTTGCGGCTGTCACGCGCGGCTTTGATGAAGTCGCGCAGATCGTCGCCCCGGATCAGCGCGGGACGAGTGCCGTCCATGACACGCAATCCATCCGACGCCCAATTGCGGATCGTGCGGGGAGAGACGCCGGAAACCTCCGCCGCCTCCTCGATGGTGTAGCAGCGGGCCGCTTTAATCCCACTCAGGCGCGCTTGCTTTGGCATCTGCACCTCACTCGCCTACCGTGGTTTCGTTGCGCTTCAACCAATCGCGAAGGGCCTCTAACGTGATCAGGCGGCGCGTGCCGATCTTGATGCTCTTCAACTCGCCCGAGGACAGGGCAGCGTAGAGCGTGGTGCGCCCGATGCTGCACAGGCGCGCGGCTTCGTTTGGTGAAACAGCGATGATCTGGCTGGCGTGGTTCAGAATGTCCGTTGCGTTTGTCATGGCCCATACTCCTTTGCTTGGGTACAGACGAACGGTGGCGGACGCGAGCTGGGCAGAAACAGATCAGAGGTTTCTGACCAGTTATTAACCGCCCTGAATTTTGCTCAAATAGCTCTTTACACTGGATATAGAGGGCGGGTCGAGGTCTGGGTGCTCCCGTTCAAAGACCGCCAGGACGGCTCTGGCCTCCTTATTGACTCCCGTCAGAGTTTGGTGATTCCGTTTCCGGGCTTTGATGATGGCACTGAGTGGCTCACCGAACCGATTGGGTGCGCCGCCTGCATTCTTCGATGGAATACCAAGCAGCGCGCCAAGGCCCGACATCGGAACCAACCGCCCATCCTTCTCGTCCATTTCAACTAACTCGCACAAGCGAATTGCTGTGGCCCCGTGCACGGTCGACGCACCCTCTGCCGTGACAATCAAACGCCAAGCCGATCTTACTTCGCGGGACTGCGCATCATCAAATGCGTGCAAGTCTTCTGCGTCGCGGAGGCTGGGTTGAAAAAATAGTATTGCGTCGCCCCGACCGAGATCGACAGCGCCGATCCGCCATGTTTCTGCGCGCAAGGGTGACGCCTTGCGGCGTTTGCACTGAAAGGCATCGGCGAGGCTTTCTATGAGCTTGGGTATGTGAGGAATGACCGCTTGGACCTCGTCACGTCCGACAGGGATAAAACCAAGGTCAGGGCAGGAATAGCCGTATTGGCCGTGGTCAAAAACCACCTCGGCATCGTGTGCCTGATCGCAATCCATACATGCCAGCGACGACACCACACCGGCATCGCGGAGATAGCCGTGTTGCATAAGGTGGCCAAACCCCGGTGCCATACGGAGAGACGCGGATGAGATCTTAACCCTTTGAGCGATGATCTGTGCGAGCAGTTCAATTGCGCTCAATCTACCACCTCGACTTTTGCATCATCCATGTGCCGAGGAGCAAGCAGGTTCCACCGTTCCAATAGCCCAAAAACGAATTGCCGATCCTGCTCGGTCTTATTGGGCAGGGTCGTCGTGTTGGGCGTCCGAAGCGTTACGGTCAGGGTATGGCGACGCTGGTCCTCCTTTGCGGCAATGATGATTCGAATGGTCGCCCCCGTCATGTGCCAGCCGCCCAGGCGAAGCGGCGAAAAACCACCAAATCTTCGTTCAAGGAAATGGTAGAGTGTTTCGCCCTCACCGCGTTTCTCAATCCGTGTGAAACCGCCGCCGGTCGAAAAGAAATCCAGCGACGAAACTTCCACCCGCTCAATGCCGTCAGCTGGTTCCGTCAGAAAAATTTGTGGGGATTTCAGGGTGTCGAGCATGACATTCCGGCGCGGCGTTTCGACTGGGGTTTCCGATTGGGGCGCAAAATGCTTGGCAAAAGAGGCAACGTATTCATCCCGGACCTTCTTTCCTCCCTTCGCGCAAATCTCGACGATCCGCTCCTTGGCATCGCAGGCAATCCCAACTTCCATCACCTTTTGCACCAATTGGCGGTCAAGGGTATTTGACGCACCAAACGCCAATTCACTTTCCGCTCTCGCTTCGACGTAAATCGTGGCGTGAACGATTTCGGTTTCCTCGCCCGTGATCGGATTGGTCTTGATGGTCTTGTACCAATCCGCTTCGCGCTTGCGATGCTCGGGCAGGTCGAGAATTGAAATGGCGTCAGCAAGGAATCCATTGCGTGCCGCGTCACTTCCCAGCGCCCATGGCTTTCCATCGTTGTCAAATTGGAACGCTGACCAGTTCCTGCCGCCTGTCCTGCGCATCAAGGACGCCTGCGCCGACACCCTGTCGATCATCTGGGGATGCGCAATCGCAAGCATCAAAAGAGCATCCTCAACACCCTCTAGTCCTTCAAGCTCAATGCTGTTGCCCGCACAGATTTGCTCCGCACTGGTCATACCATCGGTATCGGCCAAGCTGGACAGGTGGTCGAGTTCCGCATTGATGTTGTCCTGCTGGAGATCGGGCAATTCTGAAATGAGTGCCTCAATCGACCGAACCAAAGCCGTTCCGCGCCCATCGCTTGTCCAGTCAAAGCCATCTGGAAAAGGCACCAGCCGCTCAGTGAAAAAATGTTGCAGCCGCGCCGGGGGAGACTTTCGTAAGAATCCGCTGGAAGAAGCCATATGCAGCACCTGATCCCTAATGACATTCTCATTATGGGGTTCACCGGCATCCGCTTCAAGTCTCTTGAGTTCGCCGGTAATTCCTGATCACATCAGCGCTGAAACAATTAGCGATTGAGCGGGCCGTGTACGAAAACGCATTTAGTAAAATTGAACGAGACCTCCGGGCTGAAGAAGGTATCGCCAACGAACTGGACTACGTCGAACAAACCTCTTGGGTGTTGTTCCTGAAATACCTGCACGACCTCGAAGCCGAGCGCGCCGACCGTGCAGAACTCGAAGGGAATGACTACGCCCCGATCATCACCGGCGCTTATCAGTGGGACAAATGGGCCGCTCCCAAGGCGGATGGCGAGTTCGATCACAACGCGGCGCGCATCGGCGACGATCTGATCACTTTCGTCGATCAGGAATTGTTCCCATACCTTGCCGCATTCCGCCAATCTGCTACCGGGCCGCAGACCATCGAATACAAGATCGGCGAGGTCTTCACCGAACTGCGCAACAAGTTCCGCTCAGGCTACATCCTGCGCGACGTGCTGGAACAGGTGGACGGGCTGGCGTTCAACACGCAGGACCAGCGCCACGAGCTATCACAACTTTACGAATCCCGCATCCGGCGCATGGGAAATGCAGGAAGAAATGGCGGCGAATATTACACGCCGCGCCCGCTTATCCGCGCCATGATCAAGGTCACCGACCCAAAGATCGGCGAAACGGTCTATGACGGCGCGGTCGGCTCTGCGGGCTTCCTCTGCGAAGCCTATAACTACATGCGCACCGATACCCTGTCGGCATCTGAATTTGAGACCCTGCAAACCAAGACCTTCTATGGACAGGAAAAGAAGGGCCTCGCCTACATAATCGGGATCATGAACTTGGTCCTGCACGGCATCGAGGCCCCGAACCTTGTCCACTCCAACACGCTGAATGAAAACGTGATGGATATTCAGGAAAAGGACCGCCACGATATCATCCTCGCCAATCCCCCTTTCGGTGGCGGCGAGCGGCGCGAGGTGCAGCAGAACTTCCCGATCCGCACGGGCGAGACCGCCTACCTGTTCCTGCAACACTTCATCCGCAAGCTGCGAGCCGGTGGCCGCGCCGCTGTCGTCATCAAGAACACCTTCCTCAGCAATACTGACAACGCGAGCGTCGCGCTTCGCAAGGAACTGCTGGAGGCGTCGGAACTGCACACCATCCTCGATTGCCCGTCCGGTACTTTTCAGGGGGCGGGTGTGAAAACTGTGGTGCTGTTCTTTGAAAAGGGCGCACCGACGCGGGGCATCTGGTTTTACCAGCTCGATCCGGGGCGCAACATGGGCAAGACCAACCCGCTGAACGACGACGATCTGGCGGAGTTCGTTGAGTTGCAGCGCACCCGCACCAACGGGCCAAAAAGCTGGATCGTCAAACGCGCCGATCTGGACGAGGAAACGATTGATTTGTCGGTCAAGAACCCAAACGCGCCAGAGGCCGAGGCGCTGCGCGGTCCTGAAGAGATCATCGCTGACATGTTGGCGCGCGATATCGAGACGGCGGACATTCTGGAGAACATTCGGGGGATGTTGTGAAGGATAGCGGTCAAGATTACGATAACCCTCTTGGCGAAAGCAAATGGCCATGCAAGCCGCTAGGTGAAGTTTGTGATGTTACGAGAGGCACCACGATCACCAAGAAAACGGCGCGGTCAGGGAACGTTCCAGTAGTAGCTGGAGGAATAAATCCGGCATATTTTCATGATACTCCGAACCGTCCGGCAAACGTTGTTACAGTGTCTGGTTCAGGCGCGAACGCAGGCTTCGTGAATTTCTTTGATGTACCAATCTGGGCATCAGACAGCTCAACAGTGCTCCCCACAAACGACAATCTCGACGTACAGTTTGTCTATCGCTACCTACTTGCAATTCAGCCGTTCATCTACTCTGAGCTAGCGCGGGGAGCTGCTCAGCCGCATGTTTATCCTCGCGACCTTGCAAAACTACCCATCCCAATCCCGCCTCTCGTAGAACAACAGCGAATTGTTACGATTCTGGACGAGGCCTTTGAGGGTCTGGACCGCGCCCGCGCTCACGCCGAAGCCAACCTCCAAAACACTCAGGAGTTGTTCACCGCGTCTCTCCGCTCCTTGTTCTCAGACAATCGAGAAAATTGGCCGCTGCGGAACATTGCAGACGTTTGCGTTGAATTTGGTCGTGGTAAGTCGAGGCACAGGCCACGCAACGATCCGCGTCTTTATGGCGGTGATATGCCTTTTGTTCAGACCGGCGACTTGAGCCGGGCAGATCATTTTCTCGTTGACTTTACTCAGACGTACTCACCCGAAGGCGTGGCGCAAAGCAGAGTTTGGCCGAAAGGGACAGTTTGCGTTGCCATCGTCGGTGCTACGATTGGCGAAAGTGCTATTCTGGAATTCGACGCTTGCTTCCCAGATAGCGTGATCGGGATGGTCCCCGATCCAAGCAAAGCTGACTCCGAGTTCCTCGATTTTCTACTGCAATTCGTAAAGGCTGAGTTGAAAGAAGCCGGAAAAGGCAGCGCTAGGGATAACATAAATCTCGGAACCTTTAGCAGTCGCCTTTTTCCAATCCCAGACTTTAATTTTCAGCGCGCGGCAATTGACCAAATTTCCAGAATAGACGCACATTCCCGTAGGTTAAAAACCGAGTATACTGAAAAACTCCAAGACCTTGGCGATCTTCGCCAATCCCTTTTGCAGAAAGCCTTCGCGGGCGAACTTACGAGGTAACAGCATGTTTGAGGAGTATTTTGGCACGATCCAGGAGCGGCTGCGTCAACAGGAACCGCAAAATGGATTCGAAATCGAACACTTGTTCACGAAAGAAGAATGGCAAGCTATCGGTGATGGACAGGCACGACAGCAGTTCGGACGGCGCTTCGGCACCGGTGTTAAGAATGAAGATTTTCCGGGAGTATCCCGCAATGCAACACGAGTGAACCCCGGCGGCAATGAAGCCCGGTACAACTACGATCCAGCGCAGGACGAAGGAGCCGGATGAGCATTCACGACGAAACCGAAGCCGATACCCGCGCCGAGCGCATAGACCCCGTCGTTGCGGCGGCGGGCTTGGGTCAAAACGGTTCAATGGGGCCGTGTGTGCTGGCATGAACTGGGCCACTAATCACGATGCCAGCCTCGACGCCCTGAAACTTGTTCAGGGCAGTCTGAAGGTCGAATTGATGATGGTGCCGCGAGAAGACTTTGTGACCTGCACACCCGACGAGACTGCCGCTCAGGTGAAGGCGCGAAACCTGCACCAGTTCAGCTATTTTCCCGTCGTGAACGGGGATAAGCGCGTCATTGGGCTTTATCACGCGGAACGTTGGTTCACTGAAGATGCTCCTGAGACGCGAATTTCCCACGATTTCGCTCCTCTCTCCGAGGACATCGTCATAGGGGCCGACGCAAGCATTTTCGACTTCGTAATGCAGGCGGACACACACCCGACCAATCTCGTCGTGTCGGGCAATCAGATCGCCGGGTTAGTCAGTCTGTCGGACCTCCAGAAACTGCCTGTCAGAGCCTCTCTTTTTGCCCTGATTACCAGTCTGGAAATGGCAATGGCCTTGGCCATTGAACGAAACTGGAAAGCTCCCGCAGATTGGATGAACCTTCTCAGTGATGGGCGGAAACAAAAATTGAAGGATGCCATAGACGATGCAAAAAAACGCGACAGTTTCGTAAGTGAAATTGCCTTCGCTCAATTGAGCGACAAAGCAGGCGTCATATGTAAATCCAACCTCTTAAACGAAGGCCGCAACAAGCTCGGAAAAACCTTTCGCGACATAGAACGCCTGCGCAACAAAGTGGCACATGCAGATCAATACGCCGCGACCCCGGAGACCGCGAAGAGCGTGTGCCGTGCTGTGAGGTCGATTTATTCGATGAAAGCGAACCTTCTGAAAGTAATTGAGGCTAAAGAAAGCTGATTTAAGCCATGTCATTCACCACCGAGACCGAAGCCGATACCCGCGCCGAGCGCATAGACCCCGTCCTTGCGGCGGCAGGCTGGGGGCAGAACGGCTCGAAGGTGCGTCGTGAGGTTATTTGTCCTGGGCGCATCCAGTCCGGCGGCACGCGCGGCAAGGGACTATCTGCCGATTATGTCCTCATCCACAAGGGGCAGAAGCTCGCCGTGTTGGAAGCCAAGCGCGCAGGCGTCAGCCACCGCAACGGCATCGGTCAGGCCAAAGACTACGCGACCCGCCTAGGCTCGCGCTATGCCTACGCCTCCAACGGGCTGTGCTGGTATCAGATCGACATGACCACGGGGGCCGAGGCCGACATGGTCCTGCCATTCCCCACGCCCGATGAACTTTGGGACCGCACCTTTGCCACCAACAACGATTGGCGCGAACGTTTCGGTGCCGTGGAGTTCGAGACGGATGGCGGCAAATGGGAACTGCGCTACTATCAACACAAAGCCGTCAACGCAGCGCTGGAGTCCCTCGCAAAGGGCGACCGGCGCATCCTGCTGACGCTTGCGACCGGCACCGGCAAGACCTCAATTGCGTTCCAGATCGCGTGGAAGCTGTTTCAGGCCAAGTGGAACCTGTCGGGCGAACCAGTCCGCCGCCCGCGCATTCTGTTCCTCGCCGATCGCAACATCCTCGCCGATCAGGCCTACAACGCCTTCAGTGCCTTCCCCAACGATGCCGTCACCCGCATCGACCCCGGCACCATTCGCAAGAACAAGGGCGTGCCCAAGAACGCCAGCCTCTTCTTCACCATTTTTCAGACCTTCATGACCGGCGAGGGTGAGCCGGTTTACACGCAGTATCCGCCCGACTTCTTCGATTTCATCGTGATCGACGAATGCCATCGAGGCGGGGCGAAAGACGAAAGCCAATGGCGGCAAGTGCTGGAATATTTCGAACCCGCCGCCCAACTCGGCCTGACTGCCACGCCCAAGCGTAAGCACAACGCCGACACCTACGCCTATTTCGGCGAGCCGGTTTACACCTATGCGCTACGCGACGGGATCGAGGATGGTTACCTGACTCCGTTCAAAGTGCGCCAGATGGTCAGCACGATTGACGAATACGTCTATGACGGGGTGGATGAATTGGTCGCTGGTGAGGCCGAGGTTGGCGAGACCTTCACCGAAGGTGATTTCAATACGCGGATCATCATCGAGGACCGCGAATTAAGTCGCGTGCGCGAGTTCCTGGACCAGATTGACCAGCGCCAGAAGACGATTATTTTCTGTGCCACTCAGGACCATGCTGCGCTGGTCCGCGACCTGATCAACCAAGCGAAGGACAGCGACAACCCCAACTATTGCCACCGCGTAACGGCTGAGGATGGCACGGTTGGCGAACAATGGCTGCGCGATTTTCAGGACAACGAGAAGACGATCCCAACGATCCTCACAACCTCGCAAAAACTTTCGACCGGGGTGGATGCGCGGAATGTCCGTCACATCGTCTTGATGCGTCCGGTGAGGTCCATGATCGAATTCAAACAGATCATCGGGCGCGGGACGCGTACCTATGACGGCAAGGACTTCTTCACGATCTGGGATTTCGTGAAGGCTCACGAGAATTTCAACGACCCTGAGTGGGATGGTGAACCTCTAGCGCCTGAGCCTCCCAACGGAAAGCGTCCACCTGTCGATCCGCCGGTGCCGGGTACTGATAGCGATCCACCAGAGCCGGGCGGCGATGATGATCCGCCCCGTGAGAAGATCGTTGTAAAGCTTTCGGACGGCAAGACCCGCCAGATCGCATATCTTGCGACGACGACATACTGGGGGCCAGACGGCAAACCCATGTCGGCGATTCAGTTATTGGAACGACTGTGTGGCGATCTGTCTGGCATCGTCGCAGACGAAGACCAATTGCGCGCGGTCTGGAGCGACCCCGATACGCGTGAACACTTTGTCACTCAACTCTCAGATCGAGGCTATGACCAAGAGAGGTTGAACGACATTCGGAGACTTGTGGACGCACATGACAGCGATTTGTTTGACGTGCTGAGTTATGCCTTGTTCACTCACCCGCCCAAGACACGCCACGAACGCGCGGATGGCGTCAGAACGGACGGACTGGTTGAAACAAGCGGAGACATGAAGGAATTGCTCCTTGCCATACTGAGCGCCTATGAGACGCGCGGCGAAGGTGAGCTATCGCATGGCAAACTCGGAAACTTTCTGTCTGCGCGCTACGGTAGTGTCGGTGAAGGCAAGCAAAAACTTGGTGGTCTAAGTGCTGTAAAACAGGCTTTCATCAAAATGCAAAAAGCTCTCTATGTGGATTGATCCGCATTGATTTTATTTCGGCCTTTTCTCAGATGCTTGCGAAAGCGGGACAATATTTGCGCCAAGATCATATGAATTCGCAGCGCCCTCCCAAGCCGCCATCAAATCGCGCCGCTTATCAAAGAGGTCCGACCGGGCATATGCCGCCTCTGCCTTGTCCTTGATCCCATGCGCCAGCGCGGCCTCGATCACTTCACGAGGAAAGCCGGTTGTTTCGCCAGCCCAATCACGGAAGGTGGAGCGGAACCCATGAACTGTGATCCCATCGCGCCCCATGCGGCGCAGGACCGCCGTCATACTCATGTCGGAAATGGGCTTCCCCAGTCTGGCTTCGCTTTCGAACACCAAGGAAGCAATATCCCGCCGGGGACCAAGCAAGGCGATTGTGCCCGCGCTCAACGGCACACGGTGCTCCTTGCCCGCTTTCATCCGGTTCGCGGGAATGGTCCAAACGCCGTTTTCGAGGTCAACTTCGCCCCAAGTCATACCGCGCGTCTCTCCCGAGCGTGCCGCTGTCAGGATGGTGAAGCCCAAAGCGCGCGCCGCAACACCCCTGCGTTGCGAGAGATCGCCCATGAACTCGGCAATTTCGGCATAGGGCAAGGCAGGGTGATGTTTGACCGCGCGCACCTTGGTTGGCTTGGGCAAGAGGTGGTCGAGGTGCCCACGCCACCGGGCCGGGTTGTCGCCCGCGCGGATGCCAAGCGCGGTGGCATAGTCGATCACCGCTTCGATACGTTGGCGCACCCGGTTTGCTGTCTCGGGTTTCTTTGACCAAATCGGGGTAAGCGTACCCATCACATCGGCGGTTTCGATCTTAGCGACCTGAACCTGCCCTACTTTCGGGAAAACATAGGCTTCAAGGGTCGAGGTCCATTGCGACGCGTGTTTGGCGCTTTTCCAGCCGGGGCGCTTGCTCTCGATCAGTTCAAGGGCTGCATCTCGAAACGTCTTGGGCATGGCCTGCTGTTTCTTGGCAATCGGGTCGTCACCCATGGCAATGAGCCGCCGCGCCTCGGATGCGCGCTCTCGCGCCATGGCGAGGCTTACATCGGGATAAGGCCCGAGACCTAGATCACGCCGCCGCCCTTGTACCTGATAGCGCAGCACCCAAGAGCGCGCGCCCGTTGGTTTGACGTATAGGAACAGACCGCGCCCATCACCGTGCCGCCCCGGCTTCGCCGTTTCCGCCTTGCGCGCGCTGAGAGTCATGATCGTTCCCACATTTGTTCCCACACTTTGTCTTGATTTAGCGCGAACGTGAGCGAACTTCAATGGTGTGCTGCGAATTTATCTTATTGAAATATATACGATATGTTGAACACAGGCGAACGACAGAAGATGCAAAGGAACAGGAATTATACGGACTTCGTCTCCGCCACCCACCCCAGTCTCTGTCAGCAAACTGCTTTTTTCCCTGTTTTCTCCCGATTTTCCGGGGGCTTGGACTGTTGCATTTTCCAGAGAGACGATCGTTGTGCCGTTGTTCAGGGCGATTTTCCAGGGTCGTCTCCGGAGGCACCATCACGCGCTTCGGTTAGGGAAAAATTCCCTGCTAACAGGGAATTAACAGGGAAAATTCCAGGAATCTGAGCTATCTGACCAAACTGCCCTGTAAATCCGGACGTTATTTCAATGCGTTACAGGCGATTTCCCTGCGCAAATTAACAGGGAACTTTTTCGTAATTATCAGGGAACTTTTCTGCAGAAACAGGGAAGTGCAGATGGGGATCAGGGAAAACCTGAACTTCTGTCAAAGCCGTACAACTTGGCCTGCCCATCCCATTCGAGTGGAATAGGTTTGCGGACGATCCTTTCGAGGGTGAGGTCTGATGGCTGGCGACCTTCAAAGATCGCTTTCTGGATCGCGGGTGAAAGAAAGGCGAGCTGGGCCCGGGTCCGGATGTAGGATTCGGAATGGCTGGTTCCGAGGGCTATTTTGCTCAAGGGTTTGCCGGTGCGCAGATCTGCCGTCCAGACATGTGCCCGGGCCAAGGCACGTAGAAGGGTTTGGTCTGGTTCGGGCTCGCGATCCCCGACAACAATCTTGCCCTCGACGCCCCGCCGACGCAGCGCAAACGGCGCTTCGATCTGGAGCGCCATCGCATCAATCGCATCCGACTTCAGGCTCAGTTCGTTTGCCAGTTCAGTTGCTGCCAAAATCAACGTGATGCGCCCATTTCCGATGCATCCTTCCGACACAAGGTTTCGAATTAGCTCTGGCGCGCTTTCCGATAGCTGCATCGCCAACCCCAGTGCCTTGTCGCGAATTGCATCACCTGCCTGGAGATCTGCCTTGACAAGGATCCGATGACCACGGGCGAGATTTCCTATGTGCTCCGCAATTATGTTGGCAACGGCTTGTTCCAACTGGCCCGCGGGTAACCGCCAGCCACTCGGATCGGTGCCACCAGATATGAGCCGATTGGATGTGTAGTATCGCAACTGACGGCCTCGACGTTTTGTGTGCGTTGGCGTCAGTCGATCTCCGGTTTCGTCGCGCAACTTGCCAGTGAGCGGGCTTGTATAGTGAGAGCCTGACGCCCGTGTTACTCCCACGCGGCCGCGCGGCCGCGCGCTGGCGGCCTGCAACTTGTCCTGCACTCGATCCCAATACTCAATGTCAATGATAGCATCATGTTGACCGTCCCAGACCTTTGCCTTGTGTCGGATCTTGCCGATGTAGATCGGGTTGCGCAGCAGCGCATAGATCTGGCCGCGCGAGAAGGGATTGCCGCCCTGGATGCGCCCGGATTTGAAGTGGTGCAGCTTGGAGCGCAGGCCCATCTCATTCGCACGGCGCATGACTGCGTTCAGGCAGGCGAACTTGTCGTAGAGCGCGAAGATCTCTCGCACGGTTTCTGCCTCGTCGACATTGACGACCAGGCCGCGGATATTTGGGTCAGGATGCGGATCGTATCCCAGCGGGGGTACCCCGCCCATCCAGAGCCCCTTCTTCTTGGAGGCAGCAATCTTGTCCCGGATGCGCTCGGCCGTGACCTCACGCTCGAATTGGGCAAAGGACAACAGAACATTCAGCGTCAGCCGACCCATGGAAGAAGCGGTGTTGAAGGCCTGCGTGACCGAGACGAAAGAACAGCCGGTGGCATCGAAGCGCTCGACTAGCTTGGCGAAGTCGGCAAGGGATCGTGTCAGGCGGTCGATCTTATAGACCACAACCATCTGAACGCGACCCGCGTCGATGTCTGCTAGCAGGCGATGAAGGCCGGGTCGGTCGAGCGTGCCGCCGGAGATGCCGCCGTCGTCGTAGCGGGTTTTGCCCGCAACCCAGCCCTCATGCCGCTGGCTGGCGATATAGGCAACACAGGCCTCATGCTGGGCGTCGAGCGAGTTGAAGTCTTGGTCGAGCCCCTCATCAGACGATTTGCGTGTATAGATGGCGCAGCGGATCCGCGGTTTGCTCATGGTCACGCCGATCGTTTCAGGCCGAAGAACCGCGGACCCGACCACCGGGCCCCGGTAATCGCGCGGGCGATGGGCGACAGTGAAGTAAAGCGCTGCCCGTTCCAGAGGAACCCGCCATCGACGACATCGACAACATGCGTCACGCCATTCCATTCACGGATGAGGCGGCCACCGGTCTTGAGGGTGGGGTTGTTGGTGCCTCGGTCTTCACGTGCCGCCTTTTCCAGCTTGCCGACAAACCCTTTGGGCAATCCGCCGCATTCCTTCGCCTGCATTTCGAAGGCCAGATACCGGTGCAGGAACGGGCTACTGAGGCGCTTCGGGACGGGCGTGCCGAAGGCCTCGTCCCAGGCGGCGATCAGCGCCGCCCGGTCCATGGTTTCGATTTCGGTCACGGAGAGCCTCACCGGGCGTCCTCTGGTGTGCCAGTGATGCGGTAGATAAGCCCGTTGCCAGCTTTGGCAGAATTAGCGCGGTCGATGGTGTATCCGGCTTTCCTGAGCCCGCTCAGCGCCGCTCGGACCGAGTGGGGCTGCCAACCGGTGGCAGACTGCAGGGTGGCAAGATTGGCGCCAGTCTTGCGGCTCAAAAGCTTGCGCAGGATTGAGGCCTTAGTTTCGCGCGACGGTTTCGATTGGGATTTGGACATGTTTGCTCCTCGGGTGTGCCGGGCCAGCAGTATGCTGGCCCTGGTACCGAGGTGCGCCCGGGGTTCGGCCGGGCTTGGGATCAGTGACGCTCGTGTCGAACGGGAAGTCCAGTTTGAATTGGCACTAGTCGCACATTTTGGAGTCCTTGGAGATTTTCACCCCCATGCGTTCCAGGCTTTCCAAGATCTGCTGACGTTTAGCTTTTTCTTCGTTTTCTTTCGCCAACACCGCGGGGCCGACTTCCAGCATGATCCTTATCGCCTCCAGCAGGGATGCTTTGTGACCCTTCAGACCTTTCTTGCAAAGTGCAAGAAAGGCTGCTTCGATCCCGTCGAGTTTGATTGTTTTGCCATCGGGTGTTCGCGCGTCAATGGGCTGGGTCAGGATACTGGCGGCGTCCATCATCATTTCTGATCTGGACTTTGGCCGACCCTTGGGATTACCGGACTCACCCTTCTTCCAGCGGGTCTGCTTTGGCGGGGCGCCGAAGCCAACTTTGTCTGCACTGCTCATTTTTTACCCTCCGATCTTTTTACTTTGATGCCCATGTTTTCCAAAGCGTTCAGGATTTCTTCTTTCTTCGCCTCAGGATCATTCAACTTGGTTTGTGTCAGGCCTGCCTGTTCGATGATCCGCCGCTGAAGGGACAAAGCCTGTTTGTCGCCCTGGAGGGCCAACCCACGCAGTGTCCAGATAAGGGCATCACGGATCGGCATCTTCCGTTCGTTGTCCTTGATCCGGACTTTGCGGTTGAGCACCTGCTGCAAAACCGTGTTCAGGTCCTTTGGTTTGCGCGGGCGGCCCTGCGGATTACCAGACTTGCCCTTTTTGAAGCGGGTGTGTTCAGGCGGATTCATGAAGCCGGTCTTTGGAGTGTCGCGATCTGTCATTCTGCGGCCTCCACGGTTTTCGCGGCCAATTCATTGGCACGCTCGATTTCCACGTCATTGAAGGTTTGCTCCGAGCCGTCGAGTATGGCTGGCTTGCCAGTGAGCGTTTCAAAGCGGCGGCAGATCACATCGCAATAGAGTGGATCGAGTTCAATCATCCGCGCCACGCGCCCCGTGCGTTCGGCCGCGATCAACGTGGTGCCTGAGCCGCCAAAACCATCTAGAACGGTATCATTGCGGCGGGTTACGTCGCGGATCGCATCTGCCACGAGCGCCACAGGTTTGACGGTCGGGTGAAGCGCCAGATTTTCCTGGTTGCCGCCGAAACTGTTGACACCAGGGTAGTCCCAGACATTGGTCCGGTAGCGGCCGGTTTCACCGAGGCCGAAGGTGTTCAGGTGTTTTGCCGTTCCGACCTTGTAAACGAAGATCAGCTCATGGCGGGAGCGATAGAAGGTGCCCATGCCGCCATTGGTCTTGGCCCAGACGACGAGGTTTTTGAGTTCGGAATAGATTTTGTCGCCAGCAGCGCTGAGTTCGTCCATATGACGCCAATCCATACAGACGAAGTGGATTGCACCGTCGAGGCTGACATCGGCCAGAGCGGCGAGCGCATCGTGAAGGAAATCGGTGAAGCTAGATTTGTCCATCTCACCGGAGGCCATTACGAATTCGCGATGTTTGACCTTACCGGAGCCGCATACGTGGCCATCGATTTTCACGTTGTAGGGCGGATCGGTGAAGACAGCGCGGGCGCGTTCATCACCCATCAACATCTGATACGTCTCGGCATCCAGGGCATCGCCGCAGATCAGTTTGTGACGGCCGAGGTGCCAGACGTCACCGGGCTGGGTGACCGCCGGGCCAGGCACAGGCTCAGGAACGACATCGGCAGGGTCATGGTCGCTGACATCGTCATCGTCGAGCAGCAGGTCGATTTCAGCGGTTTCAAAGCCCGTAATCTCGAGGTCGAAATCGAGTTCCATGTCGGACAGGGCCTGCAATTCAATTGCGAGGATCTCGTGATCCCAGCCGGCGAGTTCGGCCAGGCGGTTGTCGGCGATGACATAGGCGCGGCGCTCGGCGTCGCTGAGATGTGCCAGTTTGATCACGGGCACTTCCGCTAGTCCAAGCTTGCGCGCCGCTGCGACACGTCCATGTCCGGCGACGATGCCATCGGCATCATCGATCAGCACAGGGTTAGTGAAGCCAAACTGTTCGATTGATGTCGCGATCTGTGCGATTTGCTTGTCGGTATGGGTACGGGCGTTGCCCGCAAAGGATTTGAGATCGTCCACCTTTCGGTAGGTGATCTTGAGCCGGAGCGTTTCCGGTAGGGTTGGGCTGTTCGCCCTGGTCTTCACATTTGGCACAGTAGGTCCTCCTCATGCACCACGCCCGCCGGACTGCCCGGAAGGCTTCTTCGAAACTTTCGTGCGGTGCTGAACACCGCGGTTTCTCCGTTGATGCGTAAGCAGGACCCTTGAGGTCGCTCACGAAGGATCAGGGTGACCTGATCTGCGAACGGCGCAGTCGTCGCCGTTCGCCCCGTCGTTCAGATGCCAAAGCTGGCAATGAACGGTGGGTGGAAAAGAGATGGGAGTGCCATCGGTTAAACGCAAGGAAAAAATTCAAACCATATAAATGGTTTATACAGAATCTTACATTTTGGCCTGATTTCGTGAACCTGTCGCCGTTGATCATCCAAAAAGTCGGACCCAAAACGAATCAATGTTCAGGTCTTTTTCCAAGAACGTCCCATGGTGACGCACGTCGATCCGAGCGAGCGGAAGCTTGGATCTCACTGCGAATCCGGAGGTCCTCAATCGTCGAGTCTGGTGAGGATCTTCAGATCAATCAGACCGCGTAAATGTCGAGCGACGTCACGCGGCGTATCGCCGCCACGAAACAACGCGCCAGCCTCGATGTTTCTTTCCATGGCGTGACCTGTAAGGTTGGCACTCGTCAGAAAAGCGGACTTTTGGTCCGAGACGACAATCTTGGCATGTACTTTACCCCCGGCAAATATCCCGTCTCGGGCTGTCCAATGGTAGAAAGTCGCGTCTGGCAATGCTGCCTTCAAACCAATGAATTGGTCACTTTCCAAAGTGCCCCCAGAGTCCACCGAGGATTCCAAGACTACATTCACTCGAACCCCTTTGTCGGCCGCCTTCTTCAAGGCTTCCAGAATTGAAGGCCTCTCATGTGCGACGAAACTTACGATGAATAGCTCCGATTGGGCGCTAGCGATCACGTCGAGTATCACGCGTTCCGTTCTTCGTGTGGCCACGAATGGTGTCGTCGGTCCTGTCAGAACCAACTCGGTTTGGTTCTCATCGTTCGCCCTATTGAGGCTATGGCTGGATGCAATGAGTAGGTATCCTGCCTCTCCCCCCGAAAGCGAGCTTTCTCGCCATGCCTTCAGAAACTCTTCAAGTCTATCACGAGCCGTGCCTGAAGTGACCGACGACAAGACTTGATCGATCTTTGCAGACTTGTCCAAGTCCCCCATCTTTTTTGCGATCGCAGAGATCCTCGATGGCGGCAGCAAAGTCGCCAAGTCATAAGCTCTGTCCAGAAGCACGCTCACGATAGATCCATGAAGAATGCAGCGTCTGGAGTTTCCAAAGTCGGAACGACCAAAGACCGATCCAGGAATCGATTTCCACATTCGCAGGAGGTCTCGGCCACGAAGCTGCACGCATGGCAAGCCGCACCGTGAAGCGATTGATCTTTTCCAGGGTCATGTTCCGAGCAGAGTGGATCAGAGGCACATACCCTTGCACGCTTTAGCGCCTGATTGATGATTGGGCCGAGGTTGGCGGGCTTTCCCAGATCGACGAGGCCACCAAGTGTCCCATCGGAGTCGGCCGCCGCCGTGTAGATCAAGAACCCGGCTTGATCGCGCCCATCCTCGACATCTGCATACACTCGTTCTCTTATGCTTGCCGCATTGTAACCGCACTCGAGCGCCAGTTCCCTGATCAACAAATGAGCGAGGGTGTGAAGCATCAAATATCTGACCCCGGGATAGCCCTGATCTGGGTCGAGATTCCGCTTTAGCCGCCAGCCTCTATTGCCAACTCGAAGCTTCTGATCCAGTGCCTTCACCGACGGTTTTTGGGCCCACTTATCCAAAGCATCGGCTTTGAATTTCAAGAATATGCCTTCACCGTGAACTTCGGAGGCGGGAATCCAATCTGGTGCGTTTCGACACAATGGTGCTCTGGGTGCAGCTTGGTCGCCAGTGCCTTCATCGGGAGACTCGACCCGAGTGAAGCCCAAGAGAGCATTGACTTCACGCAGCCGCTCCAAACGGAGAACCCGATCAATCACATTGGTAAAGCCACTGGGAACACCGACTTTCTCGCTCATGAAGTGTGGGTAGTCTTTCGGCGGGTTGTCGGAGGACAAGACTTCCCATTCCGGCGCTTTTAGATCGTCTTGGTCTTCGGTGTCGTCACCTGACCGATACTTCTCAATTGCCGCCCAGACCTGATCGAGTTCGAAGCGTTCCAGGCCCGGTAACATCCCACCCAATTTCAATGTATCGAAGATGGGTTCCAGTTGGTCCTTCGAATTGCATTTTTCGAAGAACTTCCATCCATCTACTACGATCTGTTCGACTGGATTGCCAGTTTGCGGGATCGCCAACACCGAAAGTGACACGGCGAACCATCCGTTCGTAGCGCCGAGGTTGATCGTCCTGGGCGCTTCGTCACACTTGGCGTCGAACAAGTCGAGGTGAGGATGACGTCCGCGGCAGGCGGGAAGATTTTCGTTTCCGATCTTACCAGAAGCCTGCGCCATGTTCTTCGCAGCGCCACATTCGTCACATTTGACCCAAAGATTCTCGGTTTGGAGAGAAGCGCCACTCTCATAGAACCGCAAAGTGCCCTTGCAGGAGCTCGGTCCTCCGTGGACGAACCAATGCCAAGGAAAGTCATCCAAGTGCCCTGCGCGGCAAGCAAGCAGGAACCTCGCTGGAACGGCATCCGCATCGCGACCGCCCTTGCATTTTGGATGAACGAAACGCGTGGCTTCGGGTTTGTACGCATTTTCTCTGAGCTCGAACAGACCACTGTCGAAAGGGGACAGTAGTCCGCATTTCACGCAACGAAGCCATCTGGGGAACGGTTTTACGGGTACGCCGATCTTTGCCGTCGCCGAGAACGGGTCCGTTGGTGGCGTATCGGGCATGGGGGGCATGTTGAGGGACTGAACTTGGGGGCCCAGCACTTTTCGAACAGCACTCAAGAGCCGTGCCTCTTGCACTTGATCTCCGTGATCTACGTTCCATTTTTCGATACCCTGCGTCACCACAGAAATGTTCGGCAGATCGATCAAGGCTCCGGGTCCATATGTCCAAAGGAGCTGGCTTGGGCGGATTTCACCTACGGGCGTATTCATTGCTCGTCTCCCTCATCCTTTGGCTTGACGCGAGCGCGCCATTCTGGATCGGCGGAAGACTTGGCACTGGACATGATCAATCTGACTCCTGGCTCAACTTCCCGCATCGACATTGGCGCCGTCCACATGCGCCACGAGGTCAGACCTGGCTCATCCAACAATTGCTTGTCGGTTCCGCCGGCAGCTCCGCCCCTTTTTTTGTAAACCAGTGTTCTTCCACCGACTCCCGACTCCTTTGCCCAGTCGTCTGCTCGCGCGTTGATTTCTTTTTCGCAGAGCTTTTTTCGAAGAGGGTCTTCGGTGGCTTCCCAGGTGCGAGACGTGATCGTGTCTCTCGTCTCGGCGAACTCCGGAAGTGTTGCACTCGTCATCTCGCCTGCATCCGTATTGGACCTAAAGTCATTGTGATCGTGACGAAGAATGGAGACCATCGAACCCGTCAGGCCACGATCCAGAGCACGAGGTGAAAATGGCGTGACGGATTGGGCCTCGACATATTGATAGAACGTCGAATGAAAGTGTTCGAAACTTTCATAATGAGACAAATCCCGTGGACGAGCCCACGTCAGGACCGAAGCGACAAGCCCAGGCCCACTCGCCGATCGTCCGACGCGGCTTGATGCCTGGATGTACTCGGCCGTTCCTTTGGGCTGACCGTTGACGACCATCAAGCCGAGGCGATCGACGTCTACACCGACCGACAACATGTTCGTCGCGAGGACGACATCCGTCGGGCGCTCACCTTTTTGCCATTCGGTGCCCCAAAGCTTGGAGGTCGGGTCGATCGACCCTTTGAAGGTAAGTTCGAGATCATCCAGATATCTTGGAATGTCTTGGCTAGAAACACGCGAGGTCAACTCGCTGACTTGCCCGATCGATCTTTGTGCCAAGCCTGGCCTTTGCACCAAGCTCATGGCGACGCGATATGAACGCGTTTGTACGTCGTCCTCGGCTAGGCGCTTCATTCCGCCCAATTCCCTGAGCGAATTGAAGTATCCGACCAGAGTCATATAGGGGTCGGCAACTGGACCAAAGCGTTCGTATAGCCACTGCGACGCGGTCAAGAATGCCGTGTATACGCGGATAAGCACAGCAGGTCGTGAACTCCCCGGAGCACAAATGCCGACGTAGCGGCGCCCAGGCACGTCTTCGATCGATCGCTGCACCGAAAAGAAATTGTCTTCGACGTCTAGGCCCGATGGGGGGAAGATCGAAACCTTGCGCATAAAGACGTTCTTGACTTGGTCTTCTGCACGTCGAACCGTAGCTGTCGAGGCCACGACCTTCGGGCGAACTTTTTTCCCATCGATTTCCCAACTGCTCAGTTCATCGACGGCAGTTTCGTATAGCCCGACCATCGTCCCGAGGGGACCGCTGATCAGGTGGAATTCGTCTTGTATGATGAGATCAGGCGGTCGAATTCGGCCTGTCGGCACGACGCTCGCAGGTGGCAATTTCCCCTTTTTGTGATGCCCAGATTTGCATTCGTGACCTGGCCAAAGTAGGCCATGCCGCTCACACTCTTCGTTGACCCGTCCAAACAAATTTCCAGCCTCGGTGCGCCAGGCCATCATCGCGAATTTATCGACCGTAGCGATCATCATCGTCGGCGGTCTGTGGTAGATTTCTTCATCGACGACGTTGACTGGTAGTCCGGGATGAACGCGCTTTGAGGACCGGCCTTTGGAGAATTCACATTGATTGAATTTGTCTCCGCAGTAGATCGTCGTTCTGCCGACATCGGTGTCGACTTCGATGTCACGTCCAGGGAGAATGGACGAACCACACCAAGGACAACTGGTCAATTGGGCAGGAGAGGCCAAACCCGCCTTGTTGAATCCCTCGCCTTTGAGTTTCGTCAGTGCATCTTTTGCGGCTTTCGTATTTCCAGGTGTGACGCGATTTCCGACCCATAGGCCGAGAGTAAAGGGTGTACTGCCCCATTTCGTTTCTTCTCCGAGACGGATGGCTTCCATTGAGCAAAGAAGGGCTGTCGCCCGCTGAAACTGCTGTAGAGTCAGGAGCCTCAACGTGTAGCGCATGATTACGGAAAGGCCGCGCGAGGCATCCAGGCCGCCCAGATCAGGTTTGAGGCGGCGCATTGCCATCGCAAAAGCTGCGACCCCAAGGTAAGCCTCCGTTTTGCCACCGCCCGTCGGAAACCAAAGCAAGTCCGCAAACGCATCTGATGGAGCGGTCCGATCCTGATGTCTGGGATCCGCAAGTGACGGCACTGATAGCAAAAGAAACGCCAACTGAAATGCGCGCCATGATCTGTTTTTTGGGATATCTAGATTGGCAACTTTAGCATCGTTGCCGCGACGGCGTTGTTGGGCGTAGATGCTGTGGACACGCTGCAGTGCCATGGCGCGGTTGGCAAACCTAAAGGCTTCGAGTGCATCGGGGTCTTTGAAGAGCGTTTCCATTCCTTCCCGAAGTCTCTGGTTCGTTTCTCTACAGCTGTCGATCACATCGTTTCCTGGACCGTCGAAGCCTTTGATTTCCGTTCCAAGTCGTGCCTGTTGTTCGCTGATCCATTTCGAGTGGTCGTCCAGGAGGCACGAAAGGGCGGTACGCAGTTCAACTTCGTCCATCTGAGAGAGTTTGGTCATGTCGAGCCAACCATTCTCCACCAATTGACGCATGGCCTTTCGGTCTTCGACTCGCAGACCTGGGGTCTCGGTGACTTGGATTTCCTGACGTGGGATCAGTTCCGACCGAATGACATGAGCCTTGGATGGATCGACGGTATCTACATCAGCATGCACAGAGACACCGTGTCCGACGGCAAACTCGAGACGGTTTCGATAGATGAGCGCCAGGCGATCACGCTCGGGGTCCTGTACGAATGCATCCCCAGAGGGCCGGCGCCGGAAAACGGCATCTCCGGGATCTGCAGCAGCAGATGTCACGACAAGCTGGGGCTGGAATACCCATGCCGTGTCCTTGTTCTGCTCCGGCTCCAATTGGCCATTGACCAAGAAGAGCGTGACGAGGCGCTCGCCGTCTTGGTTGGTTCTTACCATCCCCTGAATGCGCACTTCGGGTTGAGCGTCATCAGGTAGGATGGGTTTGATTGGGCCGTCTTTGAGCCGTAGCTTCTTCGACCCTCCAAACGGATTTCTGCGCCAAACTCGAGCTTTGACTTCTTCCTCTGCGCCGGTCTGCCTGTTTTTCCGTTTCTTGGTAATATCGTGCTCGTCACCCGGGATACGTTCGTAACTTCCCCAATGCGCTTCGACCTGGATCTCTTCCGCGCCTGGCTCGACGCAAAAAGTCATGCCGAAGCTGGAAGGCACAAGGGATTGGTTGTTCGATGTATCGATTTCATCGTGGGCGTCTGCTTCGGCGTCGACCTTGCCCGACACTCCGGAAAACTCGGCGCCGGGTTCATGAATGGGAGCCTCGTGTTCGTCCTCGAGATCACCGATTTCGTCAGCAGCCTGAGCCGGTTCGATCGTTGGGCCTTCACTGGGACCAGGGTTCCGCGGGGCCAGCTTGCCGACGAGGTATCGGTCTCTGACGCTCATATCGACAATCAATTCCTCGGGCCCACCGGCGGGGCCCAAGAGATCGTCTCGGACGGACACCTCTAGGAGGTCACGGACATAAACGGGATCATTGACCGTAGGAACGTCATCCAGTCTTGAAATTCCGAGCTTGGATAGGCTGCCAGTGAAGTCGCCCCACCCAACGCGCAAGATAGGTGCAGACGAGGGTGTCAGGCCAATATCAGAGGGGGCAATGGCTGTCGCGACCGCATGCATTTTGTCGAAATAGATCGAAGTGCCCTTCAGGTCCTGACGAACGCGAACGATACGCCCTACCTTTCGGATCTCGTCTTCATCAAGGACCAGTGCCCAATCGCCTCCCTTGACTGCAGTTTTGGAGCCCGCGGGCGTGACCACATCCACAACGTAATCGGAAAGGGAGGGTACGGTGGGACGGGCGACCCAGGCGGACATTTGGCCGATCGGTCCTGATAGTTCGTCGCTCATATTTGATCCCTCGAATTTCCAAACTCGTTCTTTAAAAAGCTGTCGACGAGTTCATCTGTGTTGAAACCGTTCCTGGTTGGAATGTTGGCGATGTCTTCGCTGTGTACGATCCGCGCCATGGATCAGCCTTTGACTTTCAGGAGCGTCTCTTCGCCTTCGCCTCGCACGATCAAATCATCGTCGGCAACAAGTGTACGGACGGCTTTCTCGAACTCTTCCGGCGCGATTCCGATGGCCGAGGCGGCCTGCTTCTTTGGCACCCACTTGCCATTCTGATTGTAAAGCCAATTGTAGAGTCGTTCGATTGGAAGTTCAGGCTTCTCGACTTTGGGCTTTTCAATCGTTGTTGCAGGAGCTGGTGGGGCCAGATCCAGCGTTGGTGTCGATGCGACAGCTTGCTTCTTTTTGCGAGCAGCCGGGGTCTTTTTTCTAGGCTGGTCAACGTCGCCGTGAAGGCCTTGTTCGACTTCTTGTTGATACCGTTCACGGTTCAGCTCTGCGAGGCGGTGAAGCACTTCGCGACGGGCATCTTCTGAGATTGTGAAGCGCAATCGGTCATTCTGCGGTAGGTAAGTCACCTCTCTAAAATCATGTTCAAGCCTGATATCATCCCAACCGTAGGCTCGCAGAGCGGCGACGTCCAATTTGATTTGCAGATCCCTGAGATCATTTAATTTGGAGTTTTCTTCGTGAGGATCGCTCAGTGAATTGTAGAATGCGGTTGGTCCAATTTCATGTGCATTTTGATAATCTTCCCGGGCGTCATGGTACGCCTTAGCCGTCACTTCGAGAAGTGGATCATTGTTGAACGCAGGCATGGGCCAGGTTTCAAGAACGCGGGATGTGAAATATCTTAGTGTTGAAGTCCCCAGTTTCCCGCTGCGCCATCGGACCCAAGCCTCATGAAGGGAAGACTGAAGAATACCAAACTCTTTCCAGCCATCAAAGAAAAGCACCTTGATTTGGGTATTGTAAACCGCATGTGTTGTTACTCTCCTAAAGCACACGTGCTTGGTAACGGATGCAATGGCGAGAACATTTTTTTTCTTCTCAAACTCCTCTAACAATTTCGGCCGAAGATCCCAAAACTTCCAAAAGCAATCTTGGTGTATTTGACCAGTTAGTGAGTCGCGATATGGTTTAACCTCTTCCTCCAATTTTGAAAAAGCGGCCTGATATTCCCTAGCTTTTTCTTCGGGCCAGTCTCGAAAATAGATCGCCCAACGTGATGGATTCATTTTTGGCATCGAATTGAGATCTTGACCATTGTAAAGCGGAAAAATCACTCTCTCACACCTTTGATCTTGATTAATCATTTGACGGCGATTGTTTTCATTTAGCTCAAATCCCTTTCCCATAACGTTTTGACCTTCGGAAAAGTAATTCTTCAGCTCTTTGAGTTTCACTGGTTCGCGAAGTCCAGAATCTTCCTCTAAAGCTCCATTGATTTTGCCGACTAGCTTTCCATTCAAACTTGCTTTGCCATGCCATTTTTGTTTGGAAATCCATACGATGGAAATAACTACAGAAGCATTTCCTGGCCAAGGCATGTCAGTGACTGATTGGAAAACTACGCCGCTAAGTTTCAAGATTTGGTCAAGGCCAACATTTCGAGAACCAGATTCCGAGATTGCCTTTGTTGCGATAAGCCCAAGGCAACCTTCAGCATTTTGTAGCGCGAAACACCGTAGAAAGAAATATGTGCATAGATCAGCGGCACCAACTACGCCGTTGCGAACAATGTCCAAGTATACTTGGTAGGCCATACCCAAGCGTCGACCAATGAGCTTGCCACCAGCAAAAGGGGGATTGCCCACAAACGCATCAAACCCACCATTCTCCCGGCCAAACACCTCTGGAAACTCCAAAGGCCAATGAAACGGCCGACGCGGCCGCCCATTCGGCTCGTCCTTCGCGAGGTCTTCGCTCGCCAGGTTTTCTAGTGTTACGATTGCGCTCGCGTCTTCCGCCGCAGCATCGTCCGAAAGCGCAGCGATTGTTTCGATGCGCGCATCGCGATCCGCGACCTTCTTGTTGGCCAGAATTCCCCCGACGAATGCATCCCCAACCAGTTTGGGCAGATCCAGAGTGCGACGTGACTGGCTATCCAACCGAGCCATGGCTTCGACATCCGTGATGTCGCGGACCGGGATCTCCCGCAGGCGAGACCTCAATTCGGTAGCGTCTTCGACGGACTTGCGAATACTCCGTCCGAAGAGGCGCAACTGCCCCCTCTGCTTAGGGTTGATGTCGAGTTCGATCAGCTGTTCGAGGTTGCTGATCCCAAGCAGGCTGTCGCCACTTTTGAGATTGTGGTCGAGGAAGCCGAAGGGTCGACCTTTTGCAAGCGTCGTCAGCCACAGCGACAGTTTCGCAAGTTCGACCGCCAGCGGGTTCATGTCGACGCCATAGAGGCATTTCTCTGCAATCATGCGTCTTGCAAGTGTGGCGCGTTCCTCGGGGTCGCGAGGAAGCGGCTCGGAAACGTCGTTGGCATCTTCCCAGACGTGACCTTCCACGTCTATGTGCCGACCCTTGTCCTCCTCGCTTGCCCAGGATTCCAGAAGCCGTTCCGCAAGCCACCTGCACACCTGGACTAGGAATGCACCAGACCCCATAGCCGGATCGCAAATCTTGAGGTCGAGGATTTCCGCAGGCGTCTTGAGCTGCCATTCGGCTCGGGGAACGCCTTCGGCTGGACCGCGATAGACGACGGGGTCGAGTGTCTCTTCGACGATCTTTTCGGTGAGGCTCTTTGGCGTGTAGTGCGTTCCGGTTTCGCGGCGATCCGATCCGTGCACGACGACAATTGCACCCTTGTGGTGAACGAGAGGGAAGCCCCAAGGGTCGGTTTCGATGAGGCGCACGAAGGGCAGGATGCGATCTCTCAGCGCCGCGTCGCCGCGGCAGGAGGACAACAGGCCCGATACGTCACTTAGGTCAGCGTTTTCGGACAAGTCAGTGCCAATTGCGCTTGGGCTCCGTTCCGTCTTGTCTTGGAGAAGCTTGATCAGCGCGTCTTGCCCGCTTTCATGTGCAGTTTCGAGTTCGCGAAGCGTCGACAGACATGTCCCGACATTGGTACTTGCTTTCAGCTGCAACGTGACGCCATGGACGTGGTCCACGGTCCGTTCGAGAAGACCCTCGTAGACATGCCCGATCTGCTCGACGTCGAGCGCGCGGTAAGAGAGCGTTCGACCTTTGAACGTTTGGATGGCTTCGAGCAGCAAGAGAACGGTCCGATCGTCGATCGGCAGTGGATCGGCGGGCTCGGTCCGCCAAGTCGTGCCCCTCTTGCGGCCCTCTAGAAATTCAAAGCGATCCGGATCGAAGAGCGAGCCACCCATGGCAGGCATGTGGAGATCCGGGTGTCCGATGCCGGCATAGACAGCACGAAACGTCGCCAGGAGCCGAGACCACGCCGACATGCGATGTTCCAAGACCTTGGCGTCTTCTTCTGCAAGTTGGGCTCTGAGGCTCGAAATGGCGTAGTGGGCGTCGTAGGTTGGGTCACCAAGAAGTAGGAGCCCACGTTCTTCTGCAGATAGTACGAAGACCAAGCGCATCATCAGCGTCAGCCCGGCCTCGTAGATCGTTTCGGGCGGAATGCCCTTCAATAGCTCGCGGTTTCGGTCTTGGTCGGCACGATCGAGCGCACGCATCAGCACTTCGATGGCTTGAGCGACTTGCCCTCCCAGGGCATCGGTCACGTCACCCTGATGGGCAAGGGAGCGCTCGAAGAGGCCTGGCAGAGCGTCTTCCTCAGGGCCAGTGAGGCGGCGAATACCCAGAAGGCTCACGAAGGCGCGGAGGGTCTCCCGCTCCTGACCCCAGAGGCGCGCATACCAGCTCGTGTAACCGGCAACGGATCCAGAGGGCGCATGAACGAGCATCCAACGCTCACCGTTGGTGACGAGACCGATCGGGCATTCCGTCCGCCGAGAGAGCGTCACCATGCGATCGGCCGGCGATGCCGCCAATCCATCCTTTTCAAAGACAGCGTCGAGATCAGTGTCGGGTGCATAAGTCGAAATGAGGAGAAGCGGAACATCGGGTTTCGAGGGATCGACGATCGAGATGTCGGCTTCGAGATGCACGCCGTGCTCCGGGAGATCGGCCTTCGCGGTATCGGGAAGTTCTGATCCTTTGCGAATGCATGTCTCGTCGAATTCCAAGGCCCCGGTCAGGACCTCGTCGATCCAAGCCTCATGAAAGAGAGAAAGATCTGGATCGCGGAGGTCGACGGCATTGCGCCATTCGTCATAGGTCGCCCTCAGTCTTTGAGGTACGCCTTGGTCGAGCAAATCCAACCCATCCGGGAAGGCCTGCTTCAAAACTGGTTCGGCGAGAAAAGGTCCCGAAACTTCGAGAAGGTTCAGCCAGTCTAGATCGACACTCATGGGACGGCTCCCTTCGTCATGCTTTCGGGCAGGATGACCAGAACGGCCACCGGGAAGGTATGTTCGGCGACATTGGCGTGGCGCTCTTCGATAACGCGGGTTTCGCTCTCGCGTTCCTCGGGTATGCGTGCCAGACGTGCCTCGAGTGCGGAGATGTCACGCGTCAATTGCAGCCGTTCGTCTTCGCTGAAGAGCGACAACTGCTGAGGTTCTTTTTCTTTTTTCAGCTCGTCTTCGAGAGAGCGTTCCAGCTCGTCGAGGACTTTCTGGATATCTGCTATTTCTCGTTTACGTCTCGTGTCGATCGTATTGCGCAGGTTGCTCAAACGATCTTTCGAACGGGCTTCGACGGATGCGAGCAATGCATCTCGGTTAGTGTCGAAACGTTCGGTGATCATGCGCGCTATGTCCTCGGAGACCTCGGCCGGACGAGAGTCGTCGAGCATAGATCTGACGTTTGACACCCGGTCTTCGCGCCGGAAGCCCTGCGCGCGAAGGTATCCACCGGCTTCCGTCAGCTCCTCGTGGAGGCGATGATGGTTGCCCCCGATGACGACCAGCCTTGAGACCACGAGGGCGACGGGTTCGGACAAACGATCATCTGGTAGCGAGCGCACGGCCACACGTTCCAGTTTCTTGACGTCGTCACGCGCCCAGATCTGAGCACGCAAGAGGCGCAGGCTCATTTGCACCAGTTGGTGGTTGAGGTGCACCAACACGACGTCGTCTCTGCCCTTGGCGACGTCATGATCGAAGGTGATCGGGCGGACCTCGCCCGAAAACGGATGCTGAAGGCCTTCGAGACAGCGTTGCCAGGATCCCGATAGCGCAGGCATTCGGAACGTGGTGCCGTCCGGTGCGCGCTGGAGAGAGACGGGCTCGAGATCCGGCCAATCCGCGAGACGCAGGGCCGTTCGCACACATCGTTCGACGTTTTCAGGTGAGAACCGTTGCAGGTCGCGTGTTTCCGTCAAGCGGTCGTGGAGCTTTTTCACGCGCTCTCCGAGATCTTTCTCGGCCCGCACGAATTGCTTCGATCGCGCGATGCGTGCCTCCGCGAGCGTCGTATCGAGCGCGTTGCGGCGGCCTTCCAGCAAGTCTGGCAGCTGTGGGGCAATCACCGGGTTCACGCTGCCCATATCGGCGCGCATCGTATCGAGTTTTTGAAGGGCCTTCAGGATATCCTGGCCGTGAGAGCCGTCGGCATCGACGGGGTGCCAAATGACGACCTCATCTGCACGCTGCCCATGTCGATCGATGCGGCCATTGCGTTGTTCCATGACGTTCGGGTTGTAGGGGATCTCGAGATGGATCATCAGATGACAATGGTTCTGGAGGTCGATCCCTTCGGAAGCTGCGTCCGTTGCGAGCAGGATCCGAACGGGTGATCGGGACGGATCGGCTTGGAATGCGGCTTTGATTTCCTCGCGCTCGTCCTTGTCCATCCCTCCAAAGATCATGCGCAGTCGATCTCCACCGAAACCATGGCTCACGAGGATTTCCTGCAACCAGGTTTGCGTGGCGCGATACTCGGTGAAGAGGATCACGCGTTCCTCGGTCCATTCCCCGTCTTTCTTCAGATGGCTTTCCAACCACTCGAGAATGGATTCGGCTTTGGCGTCGGAGCGATGCCGCGCGCCGTTTGCCCAACCGCTCAGCTTGGCGAGAACGCGGCTTTCCGTTTCCGTCGGGGGACGCAGCCGGCGTCCGATTTCTTCCAGTGCCTCGCTCTCGACGGTCTCCCGAAGGTCGTCATCGTCATAGTCTTCCCGTGTGCGGTCTATCGCACGCCGGAGGATCCGCTCATCGAGTTTGCTCGATTTGCGCTCGACCCGTCTGCGGCCTTCGATCGTCTCGATGTGTTTTTCGAGGGTAGCTGCGAAGGCTGCCGGTGATGACGCGAGACGTTTTCTGAGGAGTTGGTAGACAAAGGCGCCTGCGTGTCCCCCTGCATCGTTGCCCGTCCGCTCAGCAATGTAGTCGTCCAGAAGCCTGCGAGCTGCGCGTTCCTCTTCGGAATACTGGACTTCGAGGGCTTCGAGACGACGCTCTGGATAGATCTTCTTTCCGTTCGCATCGACCAAGTCGCTCTTGAGGCGACGGACCATCACGCGAGACAGTTGTGTCTCGTTCGGAAGAACGTTGCGGGCAAATCTTTGGTCGTCCAGAAGTTCGAGCAAAGCCGTGAAGGACTCGGTGTATCCGTCATGGGGTGTCGCCGTCAAAAAAAGCTTGTGTTGGAAATGCGGGGCGATCAGGCGCACCAACCGTGTTCGCAGGCTTTCCACGGCCCATTTCCCGACCGTCGGTGAAACGTTGTGGGCCTCGTCGACGATCATGAGATCGAACTTGCGTGGATGCCCGATATGGGCGGGAATGGCATCTTTGAAGAGCCGCAATCCTTCGCCTTGCTTCGCCCAGTCGATCGACGTGATCAACCGAGGGTAGGACGTCCAGGGGTTGGCGTGGAGCCCACGTTTGCGGCGTAGAGCCTTGACGTAGTCCGTGTCGACGATCTTGAACTCGAGCCCGAACTTCTCCTCCATTTCGAGACGCCACTTTTCCTGGAGTGAGGCAGGGCACAGTACGAGCAAGGTGCGCGCACGGTGGCGCAGAAGCATTTCCTGAACGACGAGGCCGGCTTCGATCGTCTTTCCCAAACCGACGTCGTCGGCGATGAGGAGGTTCGTACGCGCCATGTCGATGGCCCGCACCAGCGGGTCCAGCTGATAGTCCTCGATACTGACACCACTTCGAAACGGCGACTGCAGATAGCCGCGATCCGCATTCGTGGCAGCTCCCCATCTTACGGCGTCGAGAAAGGCTTGCAGATCGTCTGGATCGTCGAAGCCTGTCATCGTCGGCAGACCGGCGCGCTCCAAGGTGTGAGCGCCGGGCTCCAACTCCCAGATCACCTCGAGCTCTTCACCGAGCGCATCCTCGTCGATCGAGGCCAGGCGTACACGGCTCTGCTTGGGCGCTCCGGGGCGAAGGGAACTGCTATCGACATCGGCCACGATCCATTGACGTCGCCGAACGTCGACCAATTGCCCGACTTCCGGAGGCGCAAAGGAGATGGTGCGTTCGCCGGATGCGGCCACTATCGATGTCATGCGTCGAACTCCAATGCTTCCATGATCCTGTCCGCCGCGTCCTCGACGTCTTCGTGCTCCCAGACCCGTAAGACACGCCACCCGGCTTCGGTGAGGCGTTGGTTGGTATCGAGATCGCGCTTCTTGTTCGTCTCGATCTTGTCTTGCCAGAAATCGGCATTGCTCTTGGAACTCGTGCCGTGTTCGGGACAGCCATGCCAAAAGCAGCCGTCGACGAAGATGGCCAGCTTCCTACGCCTGAAGACGATGTCCGCGACGCGACGTGGTTTTTCGAGAAGTGGGACGTGAAGGCGGTATCGCAGTCCTCGCGCGTGCAGCGTGCGTCTCAGTTTGAGCTCCGCCGCCGTGTCTTTCTGTCGGACGCGTGCCAGTCGAGCCGAAGCCTCAGGCGACGAGGGTTTCACCACACCCCCGCTCGGTTTCATGATCGTCTTCTCTGTTCGTCGGTTGTTCGGTCTCGTCGAGACTAGCCAAGATACTCTGTCCAATGATTTCTCCGAGGGTGACCGGAACGGCGTTGCCGATCATGCGCCCCAATGTCTTGAAATGAATAGGGGATCCTTCGGGAACGAAAGAATAATCGAGTGGAAACCCCTGTAAAATAGCGCCTTCGCGCAATGAAATTGCCCGGTCTTGCTCTGGATGGCCAAAGCGACCATTGCCAAAGCCGAAGAACTGCGTCGTCATCGTCGGTGAAGGTGCGTCCCAGACCATTCGACCGTAGACGCCAGGATAAGTGCGGCCACTGTCTTTACGGTGGCATGCGGCGACGAGCTCTGGCGGCCAATCCCGCCAGGTGCCTCCGGGTCGGGACGCACGGATACGTTCGAGGTTCAGATCCGAAAGGCTTGCGGCCGTGTGAAGCGGATCATCTTCGGATGATTGGCTCTGTTCGAGTGCCGGCATGGTGCCGATCGCGTCTCGAACCGTGCGCATTGCGTCTTCGGGTGGGGCGATCAGGTCGATCGTTCGGTCCAGCGAGGCCAAGAGCACGGTTCTGCGCCGGGTCTGCGGGAGCCCATATTTCGTGCAATCCACGACGCCACTCGAGACGTGATAGCCCAGATTCACGAGCGTTCGAACGAAGTCCTTGTAGACGTCGTGTTTGATCACCGTGGGCACGTTTTCCATGGTCACGAATTCGGGGCGCGTGTTTTTGACCAAGCGCGCGAAGTGATACATCAGGCCCCAACGCGGCGTGCCGACGGTTTCGTAGCGCTGCGAGTAGGTCGAGAACGGCTGACACGGGGCGCACCCTGCGAGCACCCGAATGGACGCGTCTCCAAAATGATCGTTCAGTATCTCGGGCGACAACTCGCTGACGTCTTCGAGTAGAAACTTCGCATCGTTATTGACTTCGAAGGTGTGTTTGCAGGCCTGATCGACATCGACCCCGGCGACGACGTTCACGCCGACGTTCTGGAGCCCCCGGGTCAAGCCTCCAGCTCCACAAAAAAGATCTATGCAGGCAATGTCAGTCAATCGCTCGAAGCCTCTCCCCAAATTATTGACCCTTCCCTCAACGCGGTAGAATCGTTTCGGCGTCGCCAAACACCGAGAATCGATTTGGATATGAGACGCCTGTAGCCCACACTCTATTTTGTGACATGGAGCACGACAACCCGCAACCTGTTGTGAAATTTCGCAATTCTTTCAATCACGCCGACACACGTCAGGAAGCGCAATTGACCATTGGTTTTACCCAGAACATGATGTTTGGTGCTTTCTGTTCCGGGCGAAGTTAACGGCCATTGCGTGCCACGCGGAAGGCGGTTGGCTCGAGTGACCATTCGTCAATGTCCCACCCCATCGACACCTCGATATGGCCCCCACCAGTCGCGAACTTTCCATCTTGCTCGGTGAGTTCAATGCGCGAGACGATGATAAGGCAGGTTTGGCCCTTTTCTCGCCTATGGAGATCAACTTCGTTTCTTTTCATCAGGATGGTGTCTGCACGATCGCTTGTCGTCCCTTTGACCTCTACTTTCGTCTTCTCGTCGCCTTTCATGGCCTCCAAGTCATAAGGCTTGGTCGCCGATCGATCTTCGACTCGATATCCTTGATCTAGCAACCATTGCCGGGCCAGCTCCATCGCTCTGAATTCTACGGCACGTCGTGCCGGTGCCGAAAGACCGTATCCCTGTCTTCGACCCGAGGTTCTCTGCGGATTCATGAGCGCTTCGATTTCGGCTTCCTCGAGCTCTGCTGGGGTCACGTCTCTTCCGATCGACTGTGCCTCATAGATGACCCTTAGCCGCATTGCTGCCAATTTCAGGAGTTCGTCCAGATCGGTCGTTTCCAGTTCGTCCCTCGGGATGCGTTTAGAAAATGCCGTTGCTCGTTCGAAAGATTTGGGAAGTGGCCGTCTCGCTCCGAAATCGGCAGGATCGTCGAATGGTCTCAAAGACCCAAATTCCTCAATCACCACGGATTGAGCCCATTGGGTTTGAGCGTCGATCTCTTCATCGGGAAGCACCGCGAATTCGCCGTTGACGAAACGCGAGGAGCCACAACCGACCGTGAAGTGCACAGCGGAGCCATCCGTCGAGAAATGCATCACGAAATAAAAGCCCTCCGTCGGTCGCGGGGACATGGAAGACGAACAGAAGCGCACCCACGGAAGCTCGGTCTTACGACCTATCCCATCCGATGCATCCACGTGAAAATCTCCCCCGAAGCGACCGAGGATCCTAGAGAGCGTTTCGGACCGATCTTCGAGGGAGGCCTTGATTTCGTGCCGAAGGATTTCTCCACGCTCCTGCATGGCTGGAGTATTCTCAGAGGAGTACGACGGTTGGAGTTCGAGAATTCTCAACAATTGGTGCCACATGGGAAGATCCTCGTTTCTTGATGCAAATCATTGTTATTTTTTATTTTTGGAGAAACATTAGCCACATAAATGACATCAGGCCCCCTCAGATTACTGTAGATTGGATTAGAACGCACCAGTCGTTTCACTTTGAATCGAGAGACCCTAAATGCCGAACGAAGCCGTACGCATCAGAGAGCTGTCTTACTCTGCACCACTTATTAGCAACATTCGGCAGATCCTGACGGGCCTCCAAGGCTTCGATTCCATGGCGCGCGAAATCATTCAGAACGCCGATGATGCAGGTGCAAAGAACATTCGTTTCGACATCACTGACGACGCGTTGGTCGTGTGGAACGACGCAGAGTTCCTCAGTTGTGGACTTAACTCGGATGAGTGCCCTTGGACAACGGATGGAAGTCCGCAGCTCGGGAGGCGAAAGGCTTGTGACTTCCACGCGATCAGCAAGGTAGGAAGCGGAAACAAATACAATCAGCCCGGATTGATCGGTAGGTTCGGTATCGGTTTCGTCTCGGTCTACCAATTGACGGATCAACCCATCATTCGTTCTGGGGACATCGAGCTAACGCTCGACCCTCTGACTGAAAAGAACCAGATCCGAACGATTGATCCGGTCGACGGATCGGAGATTCAAATAACGTGGACGCTGGATGACCGAAGCCCAATCCGGGAGGCTCTCAGCGCTTCGGCCTTTTCGTTGGAGAGCTTAAAGCCACTTCAAGACGATCTGGTGACCACCGCCGAGGACTGCCTTCTATTCTTGAAAAACCTAGGCTCGATAGAGATCCTTCGGAACGGAAAAAGAGTGAGTTTCGTTCAGAAGATCGTCACAGATGAAAACCACCTAGAACTTTTTTTCGAAAGAAAGAACAGACGTGAAAAGTGGTACGTCATTCATCTGGATGCCGAAGAGGCAGCGCGCCCGCTGAAAGAAAGATTCGTGGCAATCGAGAGGCTAGACCGACAGACAACGGCTCAAATCGCCTTTCGGCTCGACGAACACGAGGGACGCACGGGACGACTTTTTGCGTACCTTCCCACCGAACAGGATTCACCAGTACCCTGCCACATCAACGCGGACTTTTTTCCGGAGCAGACACGAAAAGCTCTCGTTCTCACCGGTGAGCAGCACGAACGACATTGGAACGAGATGCTTTTGGGGTATGCCGCCCAGGAGGTTGCTGGGCGTTTGGAAAGCTTGAAGGATGTTCTCGGTCCCAAGGGGCTTTGGAAGCTGATAGACGAGGCGTACCAAAATCGAAACGATGACCACTTCGGGGTGTTCTGGGCGGAGATTTCTGAAGCAGCGGTAGACGCCAGTATTTATTTGACGAGTGCCGACGAATGGGTTGGCCGTTCGGATTGCAGGCTTTTGCCAGCGCAATTTGGGGCTGATCAAGAAAGGTCATTGGGAAAAATAGGAATACCGACAGTCAACTCGTCTTTGCAGGCATTCAAGTCGGTCATTCGAGCGGTGGGTGTGTCTGATTTGACTTTCAAGAGACTCCTAGGCGCTCTGAAGTCCTGGGATCAGGCCGAATTTGACCACGGTACCGAACCGGATTGGCTTAGTCTGCATTATGCCGTCTCTCCCATTTGGCGTATCTTGGAAGATTTCTTGGAAAATACACAGTCGGAAAAACCGAGGCAAAACTTACGGGTGATTAGCGGGCCAGAGAGTGAACTGCGACGGCAAAAAGAAGACTTGTGTAAATTGCGGATTGCCCCAAGTTTCGATGGTCGATTGGCCAAGCTGTCCGAATTGAAAAGGCTGCCTGCCCAGGCAAAAGTAGAAGATGTCCGCAATTTTTTTCCTGAGTTGCCGATGGCTTCGGAAGATTTTGTACAATTCCCGGAGCTTTTCTCGCTCATACCTGAATTCATCTTCGAAGACGTTTTAGGCGAGTTGGCGGAGCGAGTGCAAAATGAAGATACGGCAGTTTCATTTTTGTCTCACGACAAAAAACGGGTGCGTGCGTTCTACGATTTTCTTGTCGAATATCCCCGCGATGAGGAGGGGGATTACTCGTCAATAGTGGCCTCGACACCATTTCTGGCGGGTCATGGACGTTTTCTGACACCACGACTCGCCGTCTTGCCCGGCGGGTTCGACGATCCGATCGGGCGCTTCGATACGCTAGCTCTCGAATTCTTTGGGGAAAGAGCGCGAAGGTTCGTCAGAGAGGTCCTGAAGGTCGAGACGTTGACGCTTCAGGCTTACATCGAAGAGCATTTGGCAGACATTCTGGACGAAGACCTCTCGAATGAGCATTACGTCGCGTTGCTGGAAGTGTTCGTATCTAAGAAGGACTTGCTCGATAAAGAAGGCACGAAAGAAACGCTAGCGGCTATGCCTCTGGTTAGGTCCAAGGATGGCCTCCTGCGACCTTCCTGTGAGTGCTACGTGAAGACGGATGAACTCGCTGAAATCCTAGGCGACGATGATGCACTATGGGTCGACGAAAGCATCTTCGGCGAGTCGAGGAAGGAGCTCTATCTGGGCTTCTTTCGGTCTCTTGGCATGCGATCCAGGCCTTCGCTGACGCATGCCCTGGATCGGATCGATGCGGTCTTGGAGGATCCGCCCTCAGACAAAACACGAGGCGTCATTTCCAAAATCTTTGGTTTCATACTCGAAGTCTATCAAAACGAGAGTTTGGCTAAGAACGAAGAGCAGTTCGAGGACGAAATATCAAGAATGCGGCATACGGATTGGCTTCCCGCCGAGAAAGAAGGCAAGCTGGATACCGAGTATTGGTATGCCCCACATGAACTGCATCAGCCATTCCGGGCGGGAGGGTTTTCGTCACAGGTGGCAGTGCTGGGTGTGACCGGTTTGGGGGGTCGGCTGAATAGGGAATTCCTGGAATTTCTCGAAATGCCGGCAGAACCGGACACGTCGATCATCGTCGACCATCTCGAAGACTGTATCGAACGTGGGCTGGAGCCGAGCAAGCACATTTATCAGATCTTGAGTGAGCGTCTGAAGAAGGAAGACGACCAGTTCTTCATCGAGCGATTGAAGAACGAGAGATGCATCTACGCCCCCAAGAGGAAGGAGTTCATCGGAACTGATCGTTTCTTTTGGAGCAAACCGCATCTTGCGCGGTACTGTTTCAAGGCACCAGAGTGGATGCATGAATACAAGGATCTATTCGACTTTCTTGGTGTAACTGAAGAGCCCTCCACCGAAACATACGTGGACGTACTGATCGACATCGCCGAAGAGTTTGGTGGCGACGCATCGCTTTTGCCCGGCGAGATCTCGCTGGTTCATGATGTTTGCACCAGAACCCTTTCGGAAAAGCTACGCGACGATCCTGCGGGCACATCTCTGCACCTGGAACGACTTCGGGAACATCCGTTTCTATTCACCCTCGCAGGAACACTCGCTTTCGTCGACGAAGTCGCCATACAGGATAGTGATTGGCTAGCAGAGCCGTTCGGAGGAGATCTGGACGCACGTTTGGTGCGTTCGTCTGCTGAAACGGTAGAGCTCATCGATTGGTTCAAGATACGGCCGCTATCTATGGTGACACGGCTGGAAATCGTTGATTTGGGAGACGTGATCGACGACGAAGATGCGACGCAGTTGGTGCGAGAACGAAGTGATCTCCTTGGATGGCTATGTGTCGATCTGCGCAGGGAAACACGAATCCATCTCGAAAAGACTCTTCGAAACATCGACCTGGTTCGGACGGATGCTCTGACCGCTCGTTCTATCTTCGAGTTGGATGATGTTCCGTTCGCGTCGCCGCCACGAAATGACGAAGTGGTCTTCGATTCCGACGAGGCGAGAGTGTATGTGCTTCTAGACTTGCCCGGCAACTACTGGATTCCGGCCTTTCGAGCGATATTCTCGACGCTACTGGCAGGGGAAAACAAAGCGTCAATCGGCCAGCTTGCTCTGATTGCCAAGTTGGTTCTGAGTGCAAATTCTCGCGAAGATGCGGCGTACGAACTCAGGCAAGCCGGCTACGACACGCCAGAGACAGAAGAATTTCCAACCGAAGTGCTGCCTGAAGACGAAGTCGGGGAGCTGGGTTTTGGAACGGGATCTGAGCAAGATCCAGCCGATTGGGATGTTGAAGACGACGAGGTGATCGACGATCCAGACATAGGTGCAGAGAAAGCCGCATCCGACGCGCATATCGCTGCGGAAGCCAAGAAGAAGGCAACTGGTGTTGAATCTTCAGGAACCCAAGAGCCCGGACGCAAGCGAAGTGAAGGGTCGTCTGGAACTGCAACGAGCGAAACTCCAGGCTCAAGCTCTGGATCGTCATCCACAGACAAGGACCCCGCAAAAACGACTAGGAAGGCAAGAACCGAATGGATGAGGTCTTACGTCAAACCCGAGAAAGACGAGCCAGGAGAAGCCGGGAAAGGATCTGGGCCTAGTCGTGAGCGGATTTCGGCAATCGACGAGGCGGCCATGAAAGCAGTGATGGATTACGAGCTGAACCGGGATTTCCTACCAGAACGTCAGCCGCATTTCAATCCAGGCTACGATGTGATGTCCCGATCCAAAAAAGCTGACGAGAAGCGCCTCATCGAGGTGAAAGGTTTGGACGGTGAATGGACTGACAGAGGGGTGAAGCTCTCAAGAACGCAGATTTCATTCGCCCAGGATCATCCAGATGAAGCTTGGCTCTACGTCGTCGAACACGCTTTGGAGCCAAAGAAGAGAAAGATCAATGCGATCAAAAATCCATTTTTCAAAGCAGATGAATTTTGGTTTGATCGGGTTTGGCGAGAGGTCGCGGAAGAAAAGGGAGGGGACTACAAAGCACAATTCGTAGCTGGCCGCCGTATCCAAGTAGAAGGCTTTGGTGTTGGAACAATCCTCGAAATCAAGAAAATCGGCGTCATGACCCAGCTCAAGATCGAATTCAAAGATTGGGGGACGAAATCAATAACCTTCAATGCGACCACTATGGAATTGCTGGAGGATTGATGCCGTGGTGAGACTTTATCCAGACTATCGAGGTAACTACGGGGAAGACATCCCCTCCGCCGAAATCAAGTTCTACGAAGCCTGCACCTCCCTCGAGGGCGAGTATCATGTGTTTCACTCGGTGGGGTGGATTTCGAGATCGGAGGGTGGTGCTCGAGATGGTGAAGCAGATTTTCTAGTTTGTCACCCCGATCGCGGGTTCTTGGTCGTGGAAGTCAAGGGGGGACGCATACGAGCGGACTACACAACAGGCGAATGGTCATCAATCGATCGAAATGGTCGAGAGCACAAGATCAAGGATCCATTTCGCCAATCCATGACGGGAAAATTCAATGTCTTGTCCAAGCTCAGAGAACATCGGGACTGGGCGCGCTTAGGGCTCAAGAAAGTTTCGACGGGGCACGCAGCCTTCTTTCCAGACGTGGATGATGGACGGGCTTTGAAGGGCCCCAATGCCCCAACGGAGATCATTGGAGACCGGTCAGATCTTGCCAATCTCGGTGCCTGGTTGGAGCAGGCTTTTAGTTATTGGTCCAGCGACAACGCCAACTCCTGGACCAACCCTTTGGGTGCTGGTGGTATTCAGTTGATGCAGCGGATATTTGCTCGCGTCGTACAAACTCGGCCGCTCTTGTCTGCTCAAATCGAGCTGGAAGAAAGCCAGCGACTGCGCCTGACCAATAGGCAGATTCAAACACTGGATCTGCTCTCCCGGCAAAGGCGGGTCGCGATCAGCGGCGGCGCAGGAACTGGGAAGACGGTTCTTGCAGTAGAGAAAGCGAAGCGGCTTGCAGACGAGGGCTTCAAAACATTACTGACCTGCTACAACGTCCCATTGGCAAGCCATTTGGAGGACGTCTGTAGCGGCCAAGAAAACCTTAATGTCTTAGGTTTTCACAAGCTCTGCAAGCGTATCGTGGATGAAGCGTGTCGTGAGAGTGGTCGAGATCTGATCGCCGAGGCCAAGGCGTCCTTCCCTGGATTGGAACTTTGGGATCACTATTTTCCGATCGCACTAGCGTATGCGCTCGATATCGTCGATGTTCGCTACGACGCCATCGTCGTCGATGAAGGCCAAGATTTTGGAGAAGAGTATTGGCTTCCAATCGAAATGCTGCTGCGGGACGGCAATACCTCACCACTCTATGTTTTTCACGATGAGAACCAAGACGTTTACACGAGAGCGAGCACCTTTCCCGCCGACGCCTCGCCCATCACGCTGTCCTTCAATTGCCGGAATACAAAAAAAATTCACGAAACGGCTTACCAGTATTACAAAGGTCCATTGATCGACCCGCCGGATTTGGATGGCGACAATATCGAGATCTTGGCGGCACCCGATTTGCCTAAACAGGCGAAGAAGATCCAAGAATTTGTCTCGAAGCTTTTGACCGTCGAAAAGATCCCAAGTTCGTCAATCGTCGTTTTGATTGCGGACAGGATGAAGCGTAAAGACTACGAGAGCGCCTTACATCGCTTGTCCCTGCCATCAGGCCTCTGCTGGATGGGTATCGAAAATACAAGCAAACCAGGTGTTACCGTAGAAACGGTCGCCAGGTTCAAGGGTTTGGAAGGCGAGGTCCTTGTTTTGTGGGGGTTGGACGAACTACCAAGAAATGAACGCCGTGGCACGCTGTATGTCGGGATCTCGCGCGCCAAATCCATCTTGGCACTTTGTGGGTGGGACGCAATTTGTTCGGATGTGTTGGAAGGCGTTTGAGAGAAGCCTTTGCTGGCGAATTGAAAGGGAAAACGTCGATTGTGAGATGGCGAGCAGCTGATCAATCCTTGTTGAAAATGCTTAAAGAGGTGGCGCGATGAACGATCACAGTCTCTTTGCGATCCGCGCTGACCAGGTCATTCAGACCGCAGCGCACACCCACGTGGACGACTGGCGCCTCCTTCGCCGGCTGGCTCTGCCACACCGCCTGAACAATCCTCACGGGGGTGCTGTGAAACATGCCTTCGTTCTGGATGTCGAGACCACCGGCCTTTCGCTCGAGGGCGACGAGGTCATCCAGCTCGCCATGCTTCCGTTCACCTACGAGCTCGACACTGGTCGTGTCCTTGAAATTGCCCACGGCCGGGCCTTCGATGGACTGCGTGAGCCTAGTGTTCCGATCTCGGAGGAAGCCAGTCTGGTCACCGGTCTGACCGCTGAATCGGTCGCGGGGCGGACGATCGATACGTCAGCTGTGGAGACACTTGTTGCCCATGCCGATCTGATCATTGCGCACAACGCCAGCTTCGATCGGGTGATGGTTGAGAAGCACTGGCCCTGCTTTGCCGAGAAACCCTGGGGCTGCACGCTAACGAGCGTTGACTGGCTGCGCGAAGGCTTCTCTGCCGGCAAACTGGATTACCTCGGCATGCAGTTCGGTTGGTTCTACGACTGTCACCGGGCGCTTGCGGATTGCGAGGCTTGCCTTGCGCTGCTTTCACAGGAGTTGCCTCAGTCGGGCCAGCGGATCATGTCCGCCGTTCGGGATGCGGCTCTGCAGGACGAATACCTCATAAGGGCGGTCGATGCCCCCTACGATGAACGCCTGAGACTGAAGGAACGCGGCTATCGCTGGCGACCGGCAGAACTTTCACTTGGCAAGGTCTGGTGGACGATCAAGTCGGATCCCAAGGCGGAGATCGACTGGCTCCGAGCCGAGATCTACGGCCGGGACACCAATGTGCCGACGCACAAAGTCACGGCGCTGAACCGCTTCTCAGAACGCCTTTGGGAGGTGCAGTCATGAAAAAGCATGTCGATCAGGTCGTCCTGAGCGCATCCGGCCTCGTCGGCCATTTGAATTGCCTCTCCTTTGTCTCAATTCAAGACTTGTGTGAAAGCCGATTTCGCTCGCATAATGAAAATATATTATAAGAAATTCTTAGGGTTAATGGATTATGTTTCGGTTGATTCATACGGCTGATCTCCATCTCGATGCCCCTCTCAAGAGCTTGGCGCTAAAGGATGAGGAACTCTCGGAGCTTGTGGGCAATGCTACACGTCGGGCGCTCGAGCGCATCGTCGAGCTTTGCCTGGAGGAAAGGGTCGATACGCTCCTGATTTCTGGCGACCTCTACGACGGCGATATGCGGAGCATGAAGACAGCCGCCTTCCTTGTGAGCCAAATGGAAAGGTTAAATGAGGCGGGGATCAGCGTCTATGTGATCCGCGGCAACCACGACGCGGAGAGCGTCTTGACCCGTGAACTCGAGCTCCCACCCAATGTCGAAGTGTTCAGCGGTCATGGTGGTACAGTGGAACTCCCCGAATATGGCGTCGCCATTCATGGCGTCAGCTTTGCCAAGCCGCAGGCACCAGAGAGCCTGCTCCCGAGATACAGGGCCCCTGTCCCTGGCTTGTTCAATATCGGGCTTTTGCACACGAGCCTCGCCGGAGCGGCAGGTCACGACACCTGTGGACCTGTCGCGGTTTGATGCCGCTCCTTTGATAGCATTTACTGCAACAAAGGAGACGAACTATGGGCACGGGAAGAACGGATGAATTCCGGAAGGATGCAGTGCGAATTGCACTGACCAGCGGGCTGACACGGCGGCAAGTTGCGGATGATTTGGGCGTTGGTCTTTCGACGCTGAACAAGTGGGTGGCAGCGCACCGCGACACGGATGTGGTGTCGCCCGAGGATCGCGAGCTTGCACGGGAGAACGAACGGCTTCGGCGCGAGAACCGCATCCTCAAGGAGGAGAGGGACATCTTAAAAAAAGCCACCCAGTTCTTCGCGAGCCAAAGGCCATGAGGTTCAGGTTCGTCGAAGAACAGCGCGGTGCCTTCCCGATCGGCCGGCTGTGTCAGGTCGTGAACGTCAGCCCCCGCGGGTTGCGGGCTTTCCGTAGCCGGCCTGCCAGCCTCAGGCAGCGCACGGATATGGTTGTTCTGGCGCACATCAAGGAACAGTCGCGTCTGAGCCTGGGCAGCTACGGCAGGCCGCGAATGACCGAGGAACTGAAGGAGGTCGGTGTCGATGTCGGGCATCGACGCGTCGGTCGCCTGATGCGCGAAAACGGGATTACTGTTGAAAGAACGCGCAAGTTCAAGGCGACCACAGACAGCGATCATACGTTCAACATCGCCCCGAACCTGCTGGATCGCGACTTCAAAGCAGATCAGCCGAACCAGAAATGGGCTGGCGACATCAGTTATATCTGGACCCGTGAGGGTTGGTTGTATCTGGCAGTCATCTTGGATCTGCATTCCCGCCGCGTGATCGGCTGGGCCATCAGCAACCGCATGAAGCGCGATCTGGCGATCCGGGCCTTAAAAATGGCCATCGCCTTCCGAGCGCCACCCAAGGGCTGCATCTTCCACAGCGATCGCGGCAGCCAATACTGTTCGCATGACTATCAGAAGATCCTGCGCCAGCACGGCTTCCGGGTCTCGATGAGCGGCAAAGGTAATTGTTATGACAATGCAGCCGTCGAGACGTTCTTCAAAACCATCAAGGCAGAGCTGATCTGGCGGAGGTCATGGGCAACCAGGCGGCAGGCTGAGATAGCGATCTTTGAATACATCAACGGCTTCTACAATCCGCGTCGACGGCACTCAGCATTGGGCTGGAAAAGCCCCGTCGCCTTCGAACGGAAAGTGGCTTAAACGAGCACTTGGAGCGGCACAGAAGCGCGACAGGTCCAGTGGTGGAACTGGCGCAAAAGGTCTGCGGAGATGGACTAACGGTCCACGAGTTCACTTCACCCTAGGGCTGCCAAGCAAGTCAGGCTCACCAGCAGAAGACTAAAATAGATGGCGATTGTATGAGAATTAAGCAGATTCATATTGAAAACTTCCGATCGATCAAAGAGGCAACGATCGACTGTGAGAGATTTAACTCATTTGTTGGCCCAAACGGCGCTGGGAAATCCACGGTCTTGAATGCGCTTAATCTCTTCTTCGGCGAAATCAGTAACTTTTCTGAAGAGGACTTCCATCAACGCGATGACAGTCATCCTATTGTGGTGAAGGTTACATTCCATGAACTCAGCGATGAGGCGATCGAGGAGTTCAGTCACTACGTCAGATCAGGCCTGCTCGTGGTCCAAGCGGAAGTCGCCAAAGATCCGGATGGGACATTCAAGAAGACGGTACGCGGTGAGCGTCTAGTATTCCCTCCATTCAAGAGCTTTTTTGAGACGAGTGGAGCCAACCCACGGAAGCAGGTCTTCGACAAGCTGCGCGAAGACCACCCTGGAATTGAGAGCGCCACCAATGACGGAGCGCGCGAGGCCGCTCTTCTCGCTTACGAGGAAGCCTTGCCTGACGAGGAGAAAGAGCTCACGCCAAGTGGCGCCGAGTTTTTTGGTGTGAGTAAAGGGGCGCACAAGTTCCAGCGCCATGTCAGTTGGGTCTATATCCCAGCCGTGAAGGAGGCCGCCACAGAATCCGAAGAGGGCAAATCTTCGCATCTCGGCAAGCTGATCCAACACACGATCCGCTCACAAATGGACTATGAAGCTGAGCTCGAGCGGATCAGAAAAGAGGCTTTCGAGGCATATTCGGGCCTGTTGAATAGTCAGCGAAAGCACCTAGAAGGACTTGAGTCTCGCCTCGCTGAGAGACTTCAGTCTGCGGTCATGACCGATGCTGGTCTTGAGCTTGCTTGGAAGCAAGATGAGAAATCCGTGTCAGTTGACGCTCCGACTGCCCAGGTCATGCTCTCTGAGCGTGGGTACAGTGACCGAGTGGAGAAGTTCGGACACGGTCTCCAAAGGTCTTTTCTCCTTGTAATTTTGCAGGAACTGATGGCTGTCGATAGTACAGTTAGCCCAACGCTGATCTTGGGGTGCGAAGAACCCGAACTTTATCAACATCCCCCTCAAGCCCGGCATCTTGCCGAGATTTTGATGGAGCTCTCGAAAGCTGATGCCCAAGTCTTCGTTACCACGCACAGCCCATATTTCATCGATGTCGACTATTTCGACGGCATAAAAATGTTCCGAAATAACTCAGGGTCGGTGGAGATCTCAAAGTCCAGTTTTGAATGCGTCCTCGAGGAATATAATAAGGCATTCAAAAAGAAACTTCAGAATGAAGACCAGGCACGTACGAAGCTCGCCATTCAAACACAGCCGAAATTCAACGAGCTTTTTTTCGCCGAACGAGTTGTTTTGGTAGAGGGTATTTCAGATCTCGCCTGCATTGAGGCCTACCTTCGACTGTCCGATAGGAAGAAGGATTTCCAGAAGTCCGGATCATTTATCGTCGTTTGTGAGGGTAAGAGCTCGTTAGCGCTAATGCTCCTTGTAGCAAAGAGTTTTGGAATACATCATCATGTGATTTTCGATTGTGATTCCGGTTACAAGTCACTCATTGAGAAGGATGCTCCTAAATATCAACGCGCGCACGATGAGCACATTCGAGATAACGATGCCATTTTAGCACTCACAGGTCATGCAAAGATGGGAGGTTTCCCGGCGTCCCATATCTTGAAGGACAATCTGACGGCATGGCACTTCGACATCGAGAAGGTGCTCGAAGAAGAGTTTGGACCGGAAACGGAAAAATACTATCGGGCGGGACGGGATGCCGTGGGGAACCTCGGTAGCACAAAGAAGCATCCTCTTTTTGTAGCCGCATGCATGTCCGCTGCGTGGGACGATGGTGTGAAGTTCACTACGATTGGATCCGTCATCGACAGGGTGCTCTCTTAGAAAGGACAATTGACATGCCGGATCACTCAAGCTGGATCAACACGTGCAACGGTTCTGTCAGAAGAACTCGGCTTTGAGTGACCTAGCGGAAAATCGCTTTTCGGAGCCGCTCTGGGAGGTGCGACCATGAAAAAGCATTTCGATAAGATCGCCCTGAGCGCATCCGACCTCGTCGGCCATTTGAACTGCGCCCATCTGACGGAGCTGGATCTTCAGGTCACCGAAGGGGCACTTGCGAAACCAAAGCACTGGGATCCGCTTCTCGAGGTCTTGCGCGAGCGGGGTGACCAGCATGAAAAGGCGTTCATCGATCACCTTGAGGCTCAGGGCCTGACATCTGTCCGGATCGACGGGGTCGACATCACGCCTGCGGCGGTCTCCGCGACCAGAGCAGCAATGGCGTCCGGTGCCGAGCTCATTGTCCAGGCAGCGTTAGAAGACGGAAGGTGGGTCGGACGGGCCGATATCCTGAGACGCGTTGAAAGCCCGAGTGATCTCGGGCCCTGGTCCTACGAGATCATCGACACGAAGCTTGCACGCGAGACCAAGGCTGGCTCCGTACTCCAGCTCTGCCTCTATGCTGATCTTCTGGAAAAGATGCAGGGCATATACCCTGAATATGTCTACGTCGTCGCACCGTGGTCAGATTATGAGCCGCAGCAATTCCGGTTCGCTGACTACGCTGCCTATTTTCGTAAAGCGAAAGCGGCAGCTGAGGCAGCAACTGCGGGTGAAGTGAAAAGCGCAGTTTATCCGGAGCCGAAAGAGCACTGCGATGTCTGCAGATGGAGCACCCAGTGTGACGCGCGCCGACGTGCGGACGATCATCTTTGCCTTGTGGCCGGGATCAGCAAGAACCAGACGGCTGAGCTTCAGGAAAACGGGATCACGACGGCGGCAGAGCTCGCTGCGATGCCCACGCCGATGCCCTGGAAGCCGAAGAAGGATTCACCGCTCTCCTTTGAAAAAGCCCGAGAGCAGGCACGTATTCAGATGAAATCACGGGAAGCGGGTACCGCGCAGTATGAGCTCTTGCCGATCGTTGACGGCATCGGCCTGTGCTTGCTTCCGGAGCCATCTGAGGGTGATATTTTCTTTGACATCGAAAGCGACGCCTTTGTTGGTGAACACGGTCTTGAGTACCTGTTTGGTTACATCTTCCGCGATGATAACGGTGCCTGGAGCTACACAGCCGACTGGGCGTTTGACCGGGAAGGCGAGAAGGCCATCTTCGAGCGCTTCGTGGACTTCGTGAATGCGCGAAGAGAACAGTATCCGGATCTGCACATCTACCACTACGCACCTTACGAGCCAGGGGCGCTGAAACGGCTCATGGGCCGGTACGCGACCCGCGAAGGTGAGATCGATGACTTCCTGCGCAGCAATCTCTTAGTCGATCTCTACAGCGTCGTACGCAACGGCCTGCGCGCCGGCGTCGAAAGCTATTCGATCAAGAAGTTGGAGCCGATCTACGACTTTGAGCGGGACACCAGTCTGCCAGATGCCAATGTCGCGCTTGCACGTCTGCAAGCTGGACTCGAACTGGGCGATATCGATGCTATCGACGATGAGGTGCGCGCAACCGTACAGTCCTACAATTACGAGGATTGCACCTCGACCATTGCCCTCCGCGACTGGCTTGAAGATCGCCGCCAGGATCTTGTGGATGCCGGCACCGATGTTCTGCGCCCCTTGCCCTCCGAGCAGGAGCCAAGCGAGGCGCTGACAGAACGTCAAGAAGCGGTGCAGGCTCTGATCGAGAGACTTACCGCCAATGTGCCCGCGGATATCGAAGAGCGGAGCACCGAACAGCACGCCCGCTGGATCCTCGCGAATATTCTCGACTGGCATCGTCGAGAGGACAAGGCAGCCTGGTGGGAATACTTCCGCCTCTCTGCGCTCACCCCCGAGGAGCTCGTCGACGAGCGCGCCGCGTTGTCGCAGCTAGTGTTTGTTGGAGACGTGTCGCCACCGGGCGCTCGGACGCCTGTGCACCGCTATGCGTTCCCGCAGCAGGACACGGATCTTCGTGGCGACGAAGCGTTGCGAATGAACGGCGGTGACAGAATCGGCAGCGTTATCGCGGTTTCTGCTGACGACCGGACAGTCGACATCAAGAAGATGGGAAAGATGGCTGACATCCATCCTGAGGGCGTCTTCGCGCATCAGATGTTCAATACGAAAGAACAAGCAGGCAGTTTGATGCGGCTCGGGGAGTATGTCGCTGATCATGGCATCGAAGGAGATGGGCCATATCAGAGCGCCCGGGCGCTCTTGCTGCGCCTCAAGCCGGAGTTTGGCGATGGACCGATCCAGCAGCCTGACGAAACGACCCTGGAGGCTGCGCTTCGTGTCGCTCGCGAGCTTGGTGAAGGCGTCTTCCCGATCCAGGGGCCTCCGGGAACGGGAAAGTCCTACACGGGCGCCCGAATGGTCTGCCAACTCGTCAAGCGTGGAAAGAAGGTTGGGATCACGGCAAACAGTCATAAGGTGATCCGCAACCTGATCGACAAGGTCATTGAAGCCGCCCCTGAGATGAAGGTCGATCTCTGCTGCGTTCAGAAACCGAAGTCCGGCGAGATGGAGCCTGATCAGGATCGGTTGAAGTTCGTGTCCGACAACGCCGGGGTTTATGCCGCGCTGGGCTCAGGGTCGGCGCAGGTTGCAGGTGCGACGCACTTCCATTGGTCACGCTCTGACGCACATGAAGTGCTCGATGTGCTCGTGATTGACGAAGCCGCGCAGATGTCTCTGGCCAATGTCCTGGCAGTTGCTCAGAGCGCGAAGGCCCTGATCTTGCTTGGAGACCCGCAACAGCTGGACCAGCCCATGCAGGGCACGCATCCGGACGGCACAGGCGTATCCGCGCTCGAGCATGTTCTTAGCGGCGCACATACGATTGCCGAAGACGAGGGCCTTTTCCTGGAGGAAACCTGGCGCCTGCATCCCGATATCTGCCGGTTCAATTCTGAGCTCTTCTATGACGACAAGCTGCATTCAGTAGAGGGATGTGAGCTGCAGGAAACCCGTGGTGCCGGGCACCTGACCGGAACAGGTCTTCGGTACTTACCGGTCGAGCATACGGGCAATCAAAGCTCTTCGATTGAGGAGGCCGATGCAGTTGCCAGTCTTGTTGGAGATGTCTTGTCCGGTCAGCCGACATGGATTGATCGGGTGGGTCAGGAGAAGCCTCTCACGCTCGAGGACATCCTGATCATCGCGCCCTACAACGCGCAGGTCTTTGAGATTCAGCAGCGGTTGCCGCGTTCCCGCGTAGGGACCGTCGACAAGTTCCAAGGCCAGGAGGCACCCATAGCGATCTACTCGATGGCGACTTCGAGCCATACGGACGCACCGCGAGGCATGGAGTTCCTGTACAGTGCAAACCGGTTCAACGTCGCGATCTCTCGCGCGAAGTGTGTTGCGGTCTTAGTCGCGTCGCCAAGGGTCTTCGAGGCGGAATGTCGGACGCCGCGGCAGATGCAGTTGGCGAATGCGTTCTGCAGATATATTGAAATGGTTATTTAGGAACAGCCTTGCGTAAACTAGGCAATTCAAAGTGGCGACTCGATGAGTGACATTAGGCCGATTGATATCCTCGCCGCGCGACCATGGGATAAGGCGATATTTACAACATATGCGCTGAGCCTTTCCTTTTTTGAAGCAGTTGCCTTGGATGCGCTCGTAAGGGGCGGCGCAAAATCTGCGACGATTTTGGCAGACACCGATGGATTGCGCTCTGCTTTGAGTGAGCAAGGCGCTCAACGTGTGGGTCGCGATTATGAGGTTGAACCTGTGAGTGTGAGCGGTGGTGTTTTCCATTCGAAGCTTAGCCTGCTCCTCGATCCAGAGGATGGCCATATGCTCGTTGGGTCCGGGAATCTCACATTTGGCGGTTGGGGACTGAATTTGGAATGCATTGAACACCTGCATCCCTCGTTCGCTGGCAATGCCTTCCGAGATGCGGCGCAGTTCTTTGCCGGCATGGCCGATAGTAATCGGCTACACCATCATGCCGCGGAGCTATGCGGGGAAACCTCAGAGCGCCTGATGCGCCTCGGAAGTGAGAGCAGTGATTCAGAAAGCATTCGCCTTTTTAACAACCTAGACAGGCCGATTGTAGAACAGGTCTCACAGGTTATTGCAGATTTGGGAGGAGCAAGGCGTTTGGTTTCTGTATCACCATTTTATGACAATAATGGTGATGCAATTGGTTCGCTATGCGATGCACTCTCACTAGACCATGCCTTCATACATGCGCATCACTTCGGAGGAACCGTCGAAGGAAAAATTGGCACCAACTGGCCAAAATCTGATCGTGTCGAAATAAAACCCGTCTCAGTTCACATCTTTGATCATGAAAAGTCGCCGCGTCGGCTTCATGCAAAGATCTATGAGATAGTCTGCGAGCGCGGGCGCGTCATTCTGAGCGGCAGTCCCAACATGACTACAGCGGCCTTAGGATCGACGCGGAATGTGGAAACCTGCGTTGTGAGGATTCAACGTGATGCGTTTTTAGCTTGGAATTTTGCCTCCAGCGACCCGCTGACAAGCGCACAGCTGACAGATGAATCGGAAGAAGAGACGCAATATCCCGAGGATATTCTTCGAGCAGTTCTTGATGGAGACACTATCTCAGGCAGTTTGATTGGTTCGAGATTATGCGGAGATGTCACCTTCTCCATCCACGGTCTTGGCGGTGCGGATCTAGGCGGAGAGACAACTGTTGACGTGGACGGTCGCTTCGCCTTTGCGGCACCAGACCTTGAACTGCGGGCATGGACGGGCGGGCGCTTGGTCCTGAGCATCAAAGGGCCGGACGATAGAATGGCCAGAGGATTCATATCACTCGCGGCCTTCTCAGAGTTGACTAAAAGGGCCGGAACCAACGCCGCGCGATTTATGGCTATACTTTCAGGTACGGAAACACCCGAAGACGTTTCTGCTATCATGTCCTGGTTTTATGAAGATCCACGGCGCTTGGTTGGCTCGATCGTGCAATCCAGCGCAGTAAATGGCGCCTCTGACAAACACTCCGAAGATGAACAGTGGATTGCTGTTAGTCAGCTTGGCAGAGCAAGCAGCCCGCTGGCCGGCAAAATCGATTCTGAAAAACGAGTAGGAGCGGCATGGGAAAGATTCTTGAGTGCCCTTTTTTCCTCCATGCGAAAGCGCCGAGGCTCTTTTCCCGAGGCCAAGGGAGAAGGGTCAGGGGATGATGATGACCTCCCTTCACCGTCCGATGCTGCACAGCGAAAAAAGAAATTCGAAAAGGAAAAGAAGCGGACTCTAAAGAACTTTGAAAAGCTCTTTGATCGCTTAACCAAAAATAGTAGTAGCAGCTATTTCGCTTTTACTGCACTCAATCTTGCAAACTACATTTGTGACCGATTGGCACCCGATTACCCTTTAGCCAAGATATGGCTGAGGCAGGCGATGGTGTCGTGTCTCAGGCATGGGGTATCCGAAGCGGAAAGAGAGTTGGTCGCTTGCGCAGTGTTTCTTTTTCACGCATGCGAAGGCCGTGATGACGCGCCCAAGAATGCCCGCCGTAGTTTACTAAAGATCGGCTTCAACTTCGATGCTGGCCCCCCAAACTTAGATGAGTTGGGAGGATTTTTGGACATCCTTGGAAGCCGAATAAACACTAAAGATTTTTTTCTGAAAATTGCTTTAACGCGAACATTTCAAGAGCAGGTTCACTCATACCTAGAGCTGTTGGAGCATGGGCGAGCTACCGGAGAATTTGCCGACCTGCGAGCTCTGGAGGAATGGTCAGTTCTTGAGAGCGCGCTCGCGAATTCTGGCCAGCGGCAGAAATTGTTGCTCATCCCAAAACCCCAAAGTAGCTGCCCCAAATGTCACATTGCCTTACCAAAGGCTGAGTACGGCAATCTGCTATCAAAATCCGTTTGTACGGCAAGGAACTGTTGCCGTCGCGTTATCGTATCTAGAAGGCTTTGAGACGTGGCCAAACAGGACCTAAATGAGTTGGTGAGAAAGTCTGCTTTGGCGGATGGTCCCAGTTTTTGCCCTTCGGTGAATGTGCGCCTCGGCGGTGTCGATCCACTTGGGATGAGGCAGATCAATTTTGATTTGATGGATCGCGTCATGCCAAATCTCAATAATGTTGCGCGCCACATTAGACCTCTTGTCGTTATTGCGTGGGCTTGGCGCCGAGCACGTCAGGTCGCTGAAAAGAGTGGTCAAGCTAGTGTCGACGTAAACTCGCTAGAAGATTTCGTTGATCGGATTGATGTGCTCTATGTTTGGTCGCAGTTTTTAGTTGCCAGCAACGTCGATTTACCTGGTCGTCAAGTTCTTCAGCCATTGTTTGAAGTGGACCGCTATGAGTTCGGTGGGGGTGAATGGGCGAAGCGGCGTGAGGCGCGGCGTGACTCAACCGCGCTAAGTGCCGCTCTGAACTATGGCCCCTTGGCGAAATCAATGGAATGGATACTTCCACATGAGGACCAGCCGGGAGTGTTTGTAGCTAACCCGGATTTCGAGAACGCCCTCGATGATTTCCAGGCGCAGTTCACACAATACTTGGAACTCCCGGTCTTCTCGAGATTTGGACCCGTAGAGATATCGAGAGAGGCGGTGCAAGAACTTGGAGTGGCCTGGGCTCTTGGAAATTTGACCGACAGCGAGCGCAAGGCTGCAAAAAGGGCTATGAAGGGCGAGCCAGCACCAACGGCTCGCAAGCGTGGCATAGAACTTATGGAGGCCGCTTGCGCCTTCGGCAAGACCTCGGAATCGCGGAGCATTAGAAAGCTAATGGCAGGTTGTATGCCGAAGTTTCAGCAGGAGGGCAGCCTGGGCCTGACACAAGAAGCTTGGCGCAATGTGCAGGTTCGACAGGCATTTCGTCTCGCAATGGAAGCTCTGTTTTACTGGGTTGTACGGAAATTGGACGGTCAAACACAGCCTGTGGACAGGATCGTCTCGAGTTTCATTTCGGAGCTGCCAGATGATATTTCTGGCTTGAGGGCGGAAGAGTGGCTCAGAGCGTCTTTTGAAGCAAAAATGTGCCCGGTTGACATAGTTGATGAAATAAGGGGCGCGTTGGAGGGTGGTGAACTAAATACATTGCCTTCTATGCTGGTCTCGGCGCTCTCGTATTGTCTTCTGAAGAGTCCCAATGAAGCAGATGAAACGCAGAGACCTGAGCGCTTGCCGCTATGGAGAGCCCAAGCGGAGTATATTCAGCACAAGGACGATAAAGCACGAGATTTCTTAAGATATATTCTTGAGGTTTGGATGCTCGGACAGCACACATTCTGGGCGATCGGGCGTGGGCTGACCGATGCTCGCTCTAGAGGAAAGCTAATACTGCGTCTTAAGATCGTAATTGAAGAAGAAGGTTGGGCATTGGTGCCTGGTGCTTCGTCTCTTGCTCCACCAAATCCGACTCCAGATCGTTTGGATTCCGCCTTGTCCTTTGCGGTGGAGTACGGATTGGAGGAACAGTAATTGCTGAAGGTGAAAACGTTGGTTGGAGTTCTCGGGACGGGAGAGCAAAGATGAGCTTTGCATACTTCGCATACGGATCGAACATGCTGCCGGCGCGTCTGCAAGCCCGATGCAGCACGGCCCGTGTGATCGGAACGGCGCATGCTTACAGCTTCGGATTAGAATTCAGCAAACCGAGCAAGGACGGCTCCGGCAAGGCGACGCTGATTAAGTCTGAACTTCAAGAGGTTGTCACCCCGGGCGTGCTCTTCGAGATAGAACGGTCAGAATTGCGCAACCTCGATCGCGCCGAAGGCGCCGGCTACGGCTACGATCGTGATGATAGTTTCCGTGTGGCCTGCGCTTCAACCGGAGCAACGGTGAACGCAAAAACCTATCTTGCAAGCACCACCAAACCTGAACTTAAGCCGTTCGATTGGTATCTAGCTCTGGTGCTAGCTGGCAGCCATCATCACGCCTTGCAGGAAGATCACATTAGGCGCCTGCGGGCGATCAACCATATCGTTGACAGCGATCACGGACGCAAAGTTCGCATCGAGGCTCTCCAGGCGCTTTTGCAGCACGGATATGATGATCACCACTCCTTGCTGCAGGAACCGAGAGTGTAAGCCATGAAGGTCATCGGCATCGATTTTACGAGCAGTCCGTCGCGCCGCAAACCGATTACGGCACTGAGCTGCAGCCTAGAAGGAGACACTTTGACGGCAGGCGATCTTGAGAGCTGGCCGGATTTCAAAGGTTTTGAAGAGATGCTAGCCTCACCCGGTCCATGGATTGCGGGCATCAACTTCCCATTCGGGCAGGCGCGCCGCTTCATTAACACTATCGGTTGGCCGAAGAACTGGGCCGAATACGTTGGGCACGCGCAGAGTCTTACCCGCGATGGCTTCCGCAAAGCGCTCGACGAATATCGTGCTGCACGTCCTGACGGCGACAAGGAACATCGTCGCGCAACCGATAGTGCCGCTGGATCGATTAGTCCGCAAAAGCTCTTTGGTGTACCGGTGGGACTGATGTTCTTCGAGGGAGCTCCGCGCCTTTTGCGATCCGGAGTAACAATTCCGTATTTACTTAACGGCGCTCAAGATCGGATTGCCGTCGAAGCATATCCCGGTGTTATTGCCCGAAGGTTGATTGGCCGGCGCAGTTACAAGAACGACACCAAGAGCAAGCAGACCATCGATCAATTCCGTGCCCGCCAAGAGCTTTTCCAAAAGCTGGTGTCGGGAGGTCAGGAGCTATACGGCCTGACGATTAAAGCCGATCCATCCCTGTGCGACGATCCAGGGGCTGACACACTCGACGCCCTGCTTTGCGCTGTACAGGCTGCGTGGGCTTGGAGCCAGCACAACAATGGATATGGCGTCCCTGAAGACCCCGACGAGTTGGAGGGGTGGATCGCCGATCCCCTGGTGTCTGGTCGAACGCTCGGGTCAGAGCTCAAAGAAGCACAGGATGGCGATGTCGTCGTGGTAAATCTTAAGATAAGTCGAAGTACCTACGAAGCCGCACGCACCATCGCGGGAAGCTCGAATACCAAGTCTCCAGGCGAAGTCCGAGACGCCATGACGGCGGAGGACTATCTCATTCAGTTTCTCGATACCAATCTCGGTGACCAGTAGCGACACAATGACCGTCTCAGTAAGACACGGCTAAGTACGCTTAGCTGTCTGAAATATCACGGCGATCCGATCCAAGATCTGTGTATTTGCATTGCGCGAAGCTTGCTCCGCCGCGCCGACCAACTCTTCCATTCGCGCGCGCACCTCTGAGAGCGTCTTCGACGGTTGCTGCTCAAAAAAGCCGAAAATCGCATCGATCCCCAGATAATCTGGAATCTCTCTTTCCTTTTCGCTGCGTTGGCTGACGTCTTTCTTGGCCTCAATCCAATAGGGGTCGAGTTCTTGGGCCCAAGCCTCCGCTAGCTTTTCTAAGGATGGGAGCGTCAAATGACCGAACCGGTTGTATCCTTGGTTCTTCGAGGGTCCAGACGCCAGAAATCTATCCAAAGACTCCAAGAGTGAAACCGTTCTCTCGGGACGAATATCCCAGTGAGCCAGACCTTCCAAAGTCGGCTGGAGGCCCTCGATCACATAGCTCAACTCTGTTTCTGTCGGCCGGTCCCGGTGTTTCCCGGATTTGACGGTCTCGCCGAAAGACTCGCGCAGCAGTCTTGTCACTTCTGGCTGATCTCGGATGATTTCCTGACGATCGCCGGTCTCGCGGACGGCCAATAGTCGGGGTGGCAAATAGGACGCCTCGACCAGCGAAGGCGCGCGCGCACCAAGGGCAATGATCGTCATCGGTGTCTTGCCGGCGAGAAGACAAAGCTCAGCGCCCCAAAGACTTTGAGGTTTGATGCGCTCCATGGATTTGAGGAGATCGTTTGGCAGCTTGCGCCGCATGTCTTCAACCAGATCGTAGAGGTTGTTCCGGCGAAGTGGCCGCAGCTTCTTGTGCTGCTCCAGGATCAGGTCTGTCAGGTCGCCAGCAGAGAATTCGAGGTATTCGTCCGCGAGATCTGAAGCACCGACCCCCGAAAGCAGAGCGATCGACTCGATGCGATCACGGCCTTTCTTGTCGGACGACAGGACAAGCCCGGGAAGATCGAAGGTGGTGTAGGTGATCTTGGAGTGCGGGCTATCAATCCGGTCGATCCGCCCCAGGCCTTGAAGCATGCTCTTTATGTCCGAGGTCACGCCGACGATACCGAGGGCGCGTGCGCGCTGAAGGTTGATGCCTTCTGCCATTTGAAAGGTCATGAACATGGCTCGGCGTTTGTCATCGGACGCCTTCTTGCCATCGAGAGCAAGGTATTCTTGGGCTTCTGCACCATTTCGGGCAACGGTAATGCCGGTACCAGGACCCAATTTGTGATTGGCAGCCACGAGGATCACGTCGGGTTTTGGGCCCTTACGGGAGGAGAGGAGGCGCGCGTAGACCTCCAGAACTCCAATCCGCTCAGAAAGGAAGATCACCTGGCGATGCTCATTGAGCATCTCAGCCATATGTTCGGCGCGCTGCTCATCGATCGGATTAAGTTCAGGGCTCTGCAGCAGTTCTCCGATGCGATCACAAATCGGCGTCGTCGTCCTTTTGTCGAGAGGGAGTTCGCCGCTCTTCGGTGTCGTAGTGATCGTTGCGGTTTTCCCGCCGCGGCTTTCACGTTCTGAGCGCCTAAGGCTCTCGCCAATCGACGTACGGCCGCGGGCATCTGCATCCGCGGCCCGCCTACGTTCCCAATCTTCCCGTGCGAAGGTGATCGACGATCTCAAGATCGCCAGAAAATTCCGAATGTGGATCCGCGCCTTGTCATGAAAGCGGACTTCCGTGTGGCCCGCCCGTTTTGGGTCGGCAGATACAAGAGTTGTGCCCGTGGAGATGCTTTCAGCCAGTTTTCTGATTTCGTCCAGGATGGCCGACTGCTTGGGCGTGAGCTCGGCGTCGATCCGGATGCTTTCGATCGCTGGGTACGCATAAATACCTGGTCCGCGTTTCTTAGATTCTCCGACGCAGTGGCGCTGACGCCGAACGACATAGGGTGCCAGAGCATCCGCCATGTCGGCTTGGATTTCGCGCGGATCGAGCCGCTTGATCGCAAGTCGTTCTTCGGCTTCTTCGATTGGTTGGGCGAGGTCTGCTTCGGACAGGAACATGTCTTCCATGCCAGACCGCTGACGATCCTCGAAGTTCTGCCTAAGTGCGCGGAGTGCGTTCAACTCTAGTGCTCTCTCGCGTCCCCGCTTGAGGTTGTCATTGATCCTGGCGGTGATTTCCGGGGGCACATAAATCGACGCACGTCGTTCATGGAAGGCGAGCAATCCGTCCAAGCCCTGGTTTCCCATCAAGGTTGCCGACAGACACGACGTCCAAATCGCAGGGCTTTGTTCAAAGACCAGAGAACGTCTCGACGGGGCGAGATAGCGGGAGTTTAATCGATGGCTTTCGTCTACGATCATAGACGCTGATGACCGGGCGCCTCGATTGATCTCAGCCAGCTCTTCGGCCTGATCGCCCTTCTTTTGGGATAATTGGCTATGCTTAATGAGATCGAGATTGGGAGGCTTGATCTTGGTCCAATTGCTGAGAACGCTTGCCGGAATGATGCCGAGCGCACCATTGCGCGTTTGGTCAGGACGTTCATTTCCATGTCTAAGAACGACGCTCGAGTGCATCGTCGGCAAGACAGTCGCCAAGTGCTTGCCGATGTCCGTCTTGCCTGCACCTGTCGGTGCTTCGACAAATGCAAACCCGTGTTCGTAGGCAGTCCCTGCGGCCTCGTAGACGAGATCTTTCTGGAATAGCAGCGGCGGTCGCCCAGCGGCGCCGTCACCGCCGACACGCCAGGGCGAAAAGGATGTCATTTCGTGAACCGTTCGGGCGAGGGCTTCTTCGGCGCTTACGGGCCTCAGAAGTGCGCGCAGGATCTCAAGAGCCTGTTCGGTCCAGTCGGTACCAAGGGTCCAGAAGTCTTCAGCGGCCTGTCGTCGCGTTGCGGCAAGGTCAGGAAACGCTTGAAGTTCGTCGACGTACTCAAGATTGCGTCTAAGGCCGCCGACCGAGAAGTTGGCGCTGCCTGCGAGCGCGCCCGCGTCACTGATGAAGAGCTTCGCGTGAAGCATCGCGTGGGTGCGACCGAACCGCTCCCGGGCCAAATCAGAATCGAAGATGCGGAGCGAGATAGCTCCCGATGCGATCGCATCGTAGGCGAGGACAGCCCTTAGATCGTCGAGTGAGTGTAGCGAAAGCCCACGTGTTTCGAGGTAATAGTCACGGGCCTCTTCCGACAGCTCACGCCCACCACCGTCCATGCGGTTTTGATTGTCAGTATTCGTCCCAAATATGATCCGGATCGTTCCAGGGGGCTCGGATGCAATGCTTGGCCGAACGCGAAGTATGATCGACATCGCGGACAGGAAGTCCTGGTATCCGGTCACTACGAGAGCGCCTGATCCATTTAGAGTGCGCTCAACGAGCTTTTGGACGGATTGCTCTCCGTTTGTCGCCCACACCAATTCATGCTCGGTGACGCTTTCGGACGCGAGTGTGGCCTCAATACCGGTGCCCACGGCCTCTTGCTCGCGCTCCTTGGAACCACGAAACAAAAATCTTGATAAAAAACTGTCTGCTCGCTCGCGCGCCATTCCGGTCACCTCCAGAGCAGTCTAACGCATCAAATGATTCCTCCAACCCATTGAATTCGGAACAATTCGTATAAGGCTGCTAGGATTGATGAGCCGAAGCAGTCTGCCGCCAGGTCAGTTGCTTCGGCTCCAATGCGAGATAATTCTCGCAAGTCCGGCCGAGTGAATAATCTCGGCTTGGTGGGCCCCGCGCGGGTTCGCCGCCATCCCCACCGCCGCACTCGATCCGCCCCACCGTGCGGCGTCTCCTGCGGTCCCCGCGCTTCTATGGGTCCGGGTCCCCAGATGCAGCTCGGCCGAAATTGACCAAACTGCTTGGATCAGGAGGCCAGGGCCTCCGTCTCCGTGATCTTTTCGAACTCAGGCAGAAACTCGGGATGATACATCTCGAGATACCGTGTGACGCGTGCATTGGTGATGAGCTTGGAGACATAGCCACGCGCGAGAACCAGATCGAGGTGATCACTACCGTATGTGTCCTCGACCAGGCGCAACTCTCGCTCCAAGTTTGCGGACTCGCGCTCCATCAGCTCGAGTTGCTGCCGGGAGATCCCTTTCACAGCTTTAGGCTTCTCCGGATCTTTCAGCTGGCTGGCCGGCGTCGCAGCCAAAAGCGAGCGGGCGTAATTGACGGTGTATTTGTTCATCGTCACCATCAGTTCCGCAGCCTCGATCTGACGCATCGGCTTCATCTTCTTGAGGATCTGGAACCCGGTCAGCGCGACCTGCTTGTCCTTGAGAAGCTCAGCTGCCTCTGGGCAGATGCCATCTAGCAAGCGCTTTTTGTCCTGCAAAGATTTGACGTTCACATTGAGCGCCCGGGCCAGCCGTTCTTCGGGAACGCCGCGTTCGAGCGCCTTCAGGATCATCTTGTGTTCCTGAATGGTCGCGAGACGGCTGATGCGCTTGTTGTAGGTGAAGGCCTCGTCGTCCGTCGAAACCTGACACGGCGCATCCTGTTCGCCGAGGTCGCTCAGGATCGCAAGGCGCACGTGACCATTGAGCAGCATATATTTTTCGGGATCGGATTGGTCGCGGACCACGACGAGGGGTTCGACCAGCCCGACTTCTTTGATGGAAGCAACGACCTGGCGGAATTTCACCGTATCCTTGGTTTCTTTGCGAACGGCGTAGAGCGGGCAGATCTGCTCCAGTGGCAGTTGAATGAGGTCTTTTTCAAACGCCATGCTGATCGATTTGGTGCGTCCGGATCTCGCCATCAGAGGTCTCCCGTTCGAGCGGCCAGGCGGTCAGAGAGGTTCTTTGGGATCGTCGCCAACCCTTCGGCCCTGAGAAGCGTGACGAAGTTTTCGTCATTCAGCAGTTTGCGCAGGGCTTCCGTGATGAACATCAGCTCGTTACGGGTCGCGGTCGCCTTACGCAGAAGGACTTGTTTCTTTTCGACGTCGTTCTGATAGGTCCGGATCAGGCCTTCGACGGACAGCGAGCGCCTTTTCTTTCGGTCTGCACTCGGTTGTCCTTTTCCGTACTGCTGACGTGCTTCGACCAGGCGTTTCGCGGCCATCAGTCGACCTCCGCGCAGCTGGTTGTTCTCATAGGCCTCGCGGAGAACGTCCTGCACGTCCGAGTCTTTTGCTTCCGCGATATCGACGGCGACACTGACAGGAAGCTTTCCGCTTTCAACAGCTCTGAGCAATCTATGCTCGCGGCTCTCAAGGAGCCGAAGAACGCCGCGGACATATTTGAGGGACAGATGCGTCTTCCGCGCGATCTCCGGGCCAGAATAGCCGCGCTCCTTCAAGCCTTTGATATCGCGCAGAAGATCAAGGGCGCGATGTTGACGACGCGCCAGGTTCTCCACTAGACTCATCACGAGGCAATCTTCGCTGCTGGCATTGATCACGATCGCAGGGATCTCTGTTTGTCCGAGTTCCTGAAAAGCCACAAGGCGCCCCTGGCCACAGACCAAATCGTATCGCAAGCCATCCTCGCTGTGGCGGGCTGCTACGGTGATCGGCCGTTTCAGTCCGAGCTCGGCGATGTTGTCGACGATCTCCCTAAATGCTTTCCGATTGCGAACCCGCGGGTTCACCACGGTGATGCGATCCATTGGGATCAATTCGGCGGTCTGGGGGTGCGGATCTGGCATCAGGCCACCTCCGGTACTGGGACGTGGACCGCCATGTCGAACAAGGGGGCCAGCTTCTCGAAGCGATAGGCATCGAGAGACAAGCCGTTGTGCTCGGCTAGCCGGATGCGGGGAAGAGTCATATCGAGGCTGGGGAGCAGGTAGTAGTCGAGCGGCCGTTGGTTTGGCCGATCCATGCGGACAGCGATTGTGATGTCGGGTTTGAGGCTCATGTCGAAGCGGATGTTCCAACGCAGAGACCCCGCATTGGTTTCGCTGCATCGGACGATGACGAGGGACGCAGTGAATTCACCATTGATGGTGAGCAGGTCTGTTCGGGGATGTCGTTCGACGCTGCCGCCCGAGGCTTCGAGGCCGGCAATCGTCTCGGCGACAATGTCCGGATGCAACTCGCGCAAGCGTCGATTGATCTCGATGTATCTGTAGTCTCGATCAGGCTTGAAACCGACCAGCCGGTAGGCGCGCAGCAGGCTGCCAAACCGTGATCGGTACGCGCTGCTCGATGGCAGCGCTTCCGCTTCATCGATAACGAGGCCGGACAGGAAGCCCTGAGCCTCGTAAACCTCTTTCAAACCTTCGAGCATTTCGTCTTCGGTGAGCTTGCTTGATCGCGCGCTGATGATGGCGTTGGCGGCTGCAAACAGATCTGGATCGACGATCCCCTCGAAAGCACCCTCGGCGCGAACCCATATGTCGGGATCGTTTTGCACACGCCGCTTCTTCAGTTTGAAGGAGCTGCGGTTCCAGACGTTGTTGCCGATGTATTTCTCGTTGATCAGGATTTGGTGGACGGTCCCGCGCGTCCAGGCGCGACCGAGATCCGTCAGGATGCCACGGGCATTCAGAACCTCGGCAATCTCGGTCTCGAACTTTCGATCGTCGACGAAGCGGTGAAATATCTCCTGAACAACGGCGATTTCCTCGGCTGGCCCCGGGACCAGGGTGACACGATCCGTCTGAATGCTCTTGTGCTCACCGCGCTCCAGGATTCCTTTTGTGATACCTTGTTCGTCGATCAGCATGCGCCGCAAACCGAAGCCGGGCGGACCGCCTTGGCGATAGCCGAGCTCGATCAGGCGGCATTGGCCTGTAAAAACCTTCTGCGAGAGCTCTCGGCTGTACTCTCCGGCCATGGCGCGCTTGACGCCTTTGACGATCGTCGAGACGGGGCTGCCATCGTTTTCGAATTGCTCGGCGCAATAGATGACGGAGATGCCAGCGCGTTTGCAGATGTATTCGTAATAAGCGCTTTCGTCCGCATCCTGAAACCGGCCCCAGCGGCTGATGTCGTAAACGAGCACCACTTCGAAATCCGCGCGACCGGACTGAATGTCATCAATCAGTTGCTTCAGGCCATCGCGCCCTTGGATGCGTAGCCCGCTTTTTCCTGCATCCGAATACGTGTGAACAATTTCTATGCCGCGCTGCTCTGCATAGCGCGCCATGGCGTCAGACTGGTTTTCTGTAGAATAGCGCTGATGCTCGGTCGACATACGGACGTATTGAGCGGCGCGCCGAGGCTGCGCTCCCTTTGGCGTCATCGCGCCTCCGTCATGTCCGTCCTTCCAACTCAAGTGCTGAGCCTTTCATTCTCATCAATCGCCAAGTCGCTGGGAATGCATGTGATTCCATGGAGCCGAAGCATAGACGCGGAGGTTCGGAAAAATGTTTCCTAAGATGGGCAAGACTTTTCCAGATGACGACGAAGCGAAGGTCGATCGACTAAAATATCAAATGGCCATTGCGGCTGCGCTGAAGCGGGAGCTCGGTGGTTCTCACCGGGCGATCAAGATTGTGATGCGTTGGACGGGTGTCTCGGAGCGAACGGCGAAGAACTGGCTCGCGGGCGCCCATGGCCCGGCTGGTGAGCACCTGGTCGAGCTCATGCGGAATTCGAACGAGGTGTCGTTCGCTGTGCTTTCGTTGGCCGGGCGGAGCGAGTTGAAGGTAGGGGCGGGACTTCACGAAACTCGCGAGACCCTTCTTCAGTTGCTCGATGTTTTGGACGGCCTTCTCGGAACTTCCGGGGCAGGGGCTGGTGAAAACGAGTAGGCGGCGTTTCGCGCCAGGTGCGGGGCACTCCTGAGTAGAGCGACCTTCAGTTCGAAGTCGTTTCGCTCGATCAAAACCGAGAAAATTCAGAAAGTTAGGAAATCGCCCGGAGTTCGCCGGGTGCTCTCGCGTGCCGCCACTTTAGTAGAGACTGGTTCGCATTGGTCTCCCAGCACCGCCACTTTCCCCTGAGAAACCGTTCTACCGTCTTGAGCCTCCCCCTTTGAAGCGGCCCGCCCCTATAGTTAGGAAAGCGAAGGAGCTGATATGGCCATTAAGAGACCCAAGCCCGAAGAGATTGCCGTGGAGCTGCGGCAGGTTTAAGTTCTGATGGGGCAAGGCGTGACCCCGACTAATGCGATCAGACAGATCGGTGTGACTGAACAAACCTATTACCGCTGGAAGATCGAAGCATCGGAGCGCCATTGGTTCAAGCGCGATGCTGAGGGTGCGGCGGAATGGGCGCAGAACAGCTCAAAAAACTGAAGCGGCTTCAGAAAGAGAACGAACGCCTTCGCCGAGCCGTATCGGATCTGACGCTGGATAAGCTAATCCTTTCGGAAGCCGCACGGGGAAACTTCCGAGCCCCTCACGACGACGTGCATGCATCAACTTGGTGCGCAGGCGGATGAAGGCTTCTGAGCGTCGCGTTTGCCGTGTCCTGGGCCAGCACCGATCTACACAACGGCGATTGCCACAGGGGTATGCCGACGAGGAGCGCCTGAACGGGTGGAACGAAGCGATCACCGAGGTGGTCGTTTGTCGGTCGAAATTGCTAATTTAGCTGTATCAGGAATGGTGTTCAGGCGATGCTCGAAGGAAAAACAACACCCTAGTTGCGACACAAAACTGTGAGGCATCACAGTTTCGCTCATTTACGAGCAAAGCCAAATACCTCTATGTTTTTGATCTAATTGGTCGGAGTGGCGAGATTCGAACTCACGACCCCTGCCTCCCGAAGACAGTGCTCTACCAGGCTGAGCTACACTCCGACCGTGGGGAGCGATTACAGATATGGTCAGGATTTGGCAAGACCAATCATTTGCGCCTTTTCATGACCCTTGACAAAGCCCCCACCCGCAGGCCAGCCATCAAGCCGGTGCGGGTCTTGGTTTCAAGGACGGGACGGTTTTGCGAACGGCTGCCATGGGACTCGCGGCGGAGAATATAGAGACCGCTTGCGGTGATAATAGCAGTCCCGACATAGGTCATCGCATCGGGATATTCACCAAACAGCATGGCCCCGAACAGCGCGGCCCACAGGATTTGCGAGTACTGCATTGGTGCGACGATGGCGGCATCGGCACGCCGATAGGCGGTTACCATGCAGGACATCGCCAGCAACACCAGGACTGCGACAATCGCGAGCGCCCCGAAATCCGCAATCGGCATCGGGCGGTACACAAATGGCAATGCGACACCCATCATCAGGAAACTTGTCAGCATCGGATAGAGCACCATCAACACGGCGCGTTCGTCATTGCCGATCTTGCGCACAACGATCGAGTTCAAGGCCCCTGCGACCGCCGCCACAAGCGCAGCAGAATGCCCAAGGCTCAGTTCTGTTGATCCCGGGCGCAGGACTACAAGAACACCGGCCAGCCCGACAACAACGGCCAAACCTCTGTGCACGCCGACCTTTTCACCCAACAGCGGAACCGAGAGAACGGTAATCAAGAGCGGCGTTGCAAACAGCACCGCGTAAACCTGCGCCAATGGGATCAGCGAGAATGCGAAAAACGCGCTCACCGCAGCAACCACCGCGGAAACGCTGCGCACGAACATCCACCAAGGATGCACCGGGCGCAGCGTCCCGGGGACATTGTCGCCAATCAGCAAGGCCGTCATCAGCGGAAATGTGAGCAGCGCACTGAAAAAGGCGATCTGGATAGGGGAATAGACACCACCGAGATATTTGATGATGACGTCATGCGACGCAAAAATCGCGAACCCCAGCAGACCGAACAGGGCACCGGACAGGTTTCTCGATTGGGGCTGCTCGTTGGACAAGAGGCGGTTCGCCTTTCGGAAATCCGCCGACCCGATTGGCGGCGCGGTCTCGGGAAGTGCACGCGGAGGCTGGCCCCGCGTGCAGGATATCAGAGGCTTGCGTCCAGTGCGGCCAAAATCGCGTCGCCCATTTGCTCGGTGCTGACCGGCTCGACGCCGTCTTCTCCGATCAGATCGGCGGTGCGCAGGCCATCAGCCAATACTTTTTCCACGGCATTTTCGATGCGCTCGGCTTCTTCGCCCTGATCAAAGGAATACCGCAGTGCCATGGCAAAGCTGAGGATACAGGCGATCGGATTGGCCTTGCCCTGTCCGGCGATGTCGGGCGCGGACCCGTGCACCGGTTCATACAAGGCCTTGGGGCGGCCATTGGCCATCGGTGCGCCGAGTGACGCAGAGGGCAACATGCCAAGCGAACCGGTCAACATTGCAGCGGCATCCGACAGCAGATCACCAAACAGGTTGTCGGTGACGATCACGTCAAACTGCTTGGGCCAGCGGCACAACTGCATGGCGCCAGCATCCGCATACATATGCGAGAGCTCGACATCGGGGTAATCCTCGTCGTGCACCTTTTGCACGACTTCGCGCCACAGGATGCCGGATTCCATGACGTTGGCCTTCTCCATCGAGCAGACCTTGTTGTTGCGCCGACGGGCCAGTTCAAACGCCGAGCGGGCCACGCGGTCGATTTCACTTTCGGTGTAACGTTGCGTGTTGATGCCGACGCGTTCGTTGCCTTCGTGGATGATGCCACGGGGCTCGCCGAAATAGATGCCGCTGGTCAGTTCGCGCACGATCATGATATCCAGTCCTGCGACCACGTCCCGCTTGAGCGAGCTGAAATCCGCAAGGGCATCAAAGCACTGAGCCGGGCGCAGGTTGGCAAAAAGGTCCATTTCCTTGCGCAGGCGCAGCAAGCCGCGCTCTGGCTTTACGCTGAAATCGAGCGCGTCGTAATTGGGGCCGCCGACTGCGCCCAACAGAACTGCATCAACTTCCATTGCCTTGGCCATTGTGTCGTCATGCAGGGGGCTGCCATGCTTGTCATAGGCCGCACCGCCGACCAGATCCTCGGACACGTCAAACGCCAGGCCACGCTTGGCTCCGAACCAATCAATGACCCGGTTTACCTGGGTCATGACCTCGGGGCCGATACCGTCACCGGCAAGGATAAGAAGCGAGGGGTTGGACATGCGGGCTCTCCTGAATTTTCCTTGCCTGCCCCTACCGTGCGCAACCCACCGGGTCAATAAGTCGCGCGTATGAGGGATCGCCTCAGGCCTGCGCCAGCCCCGAGGCCAAAAGATCCCACACCCGGCGCAGACGCGGGGTCTGGCGCATGGCCTGATGCGCCGTCAACCAGACTGGAAGGGAGGGCATGGCGAAGCCCAGATCAATCTGCTCGACAGTCGGATCTGCGCGCGCAACACCGACCTGCGAGAATCCGACGCCACAGCCCGCACGCAAGAGTTCCCAATAGGTCGCCTGATTATCGCAACGCATGGCAAAGTCTTCGCGCCGCACTGTCCAGCCCATTTCGCTCATCGTGCGCAGGATCAGATCATTGCGGTCGTAACCGATAAGATCGCACTTCAGCAGGTCCTCGGCGGTCTTCGGACGCCCCACACGATCCAGATAACTGCACGCCGCAAACACGCCCAGTTCAAGGTCGGCAACATGACGCGCTACGAGGTCGAGTTGCGTTGGCCGGTACATACGGATCGCTATGTCGGCCTCTCGAAACAGTAGGTTCTCGGTTGTGTCTGATGGTATTAGGTCGAGCTGTATCGCTGGCTCCGCCTCGCGGATCTCGGCCATAATTGGCGGAAGAAGATGGTGCGAGGCAAAGACGCTGGCCGTGATCCTGACGGTCCCCTCAAGCTGTTTGGATTGCCCCGCAGCCGCGAGGGTCATCGCCTGCATCGCGCTTTGCATCTGCCGCGCCATCGGAACAAGGCCCGCCCCAGCATCACTCAGCGCAAAGCCACGTGCGTGCCGGGTAAAAAGCTCGACGCTCAATTCGCTCTCAAGCGCCTGAATTTGCCGCCCCAAAGTCGGCTGGCTACACCCCAAGAGCCGCGCACCCGCTGACAGAGACCCTGTGTCGGCGACGGCAAGGAAGCTTTGGACCAGTGACCAGTCTTTGAGTTTGGGGGGCAAATCCATACACTTATGAATACCATATCGTCACATTTTGGCAATATCTACACTGATGATGAATGGATATCTCTTTCAATGACACAGCATTCAATCAGGAGATCACCATGACCCAAACCGCATTGATACTTGGCGCAACCGGCCGCTTTGGCCGCAATGCCGCCGAGCAGTTTGCCGCTGCCGGATGGGTGGTTCGTGAATTTGACCGCTCGCGCGATGATCTGATGACCTCGGCACGCGGCGCCGATGTGATCGTGAACGGCTGGAACCCGGCCTACACGGATTGGGCAGAGCAGGTTCCCGAACTTCATGCGCGGGTGATCAAAGCTGCGAGACAGACCGGTGCCACCGTGATCCTGCCAGGCAATGTCTATGTCTTTGGTCCGGACACCCCTGCCCCGTGGACAGCGGCATCGGACCACGGCGCGAAAAATCCCCTTGGCCGCATAAGGATACAAATGGAACAGGCCTACCGGCAGTCCGGTGTGCGTACCATCCTGCTGCGCGGTGGCGACTTTATCGACACTCAAAACTCAGGCAATTGGTTTGACAAGGTCCTGATCAAATCCCTCGCAAAGGGCAGGTTCACCTATCCCGGCAATCCGGACATTCCCCACGCCTGGGCCTATCTGCCCGACTACTGCCGGGCCATTGTCCAACTTGCAGAGCGGCGCGAAACGTTATCGGCATTCACCGACATTCCATTTCCGGGATACACGATGACTGGCCGCGAAATGGCAGAGATCCTCGAACGGGTTTCACCGGGTCCGGTGCGCCTGGGCAAGATGTCATGGCTGCCCTTGATCCTCGCCCAGCCATTCTGGCGTCTGGCCGGATGTCTGCTTGAGATGCAGTACGTATGGAATACGCCACACTGGCTGGACCGGGCCGACTTTGACCGGGTTTTGCCGGGCTTTCAGACCACTCCGGTGCGCGAGGCACTGGCATCCGCTGTGTCCCTGCCGTCAATCGAACAGCAGATCAACCCAAACCAGACGGTGACGGCTGGCAGCTAGGACATCGTCATGACCCGGTTCGTCCGGCGCGGGCCAGTAAACGCCCGCGTCGGCGACGACCAGTTGCGTGGAGGGCAGAACATAATCCACCCGGAATCGTCCGATGCCGTCCCAATCAACGGTGTCGAGCGCGTTCTGGCTGATGTGGCCCTGATCTGGCATCGCTGCCGCTCCAGCGCTCGCAGGTTTCGGGTCCTGCAATCGAGGGTCCCGCAACAGCGCGCGGATCGCTTGGGTTCTTCCATCGCTGTCCTGCGGATCCAGGTTGGTATCTCCGGCGAGCACGAACCTTTCGGGCGGGTCGCCGTATTCACCATCCAGTATCGCACGCCAGAGCAGAATTTCGTCGTGGTTGCGACGGCCGTTACGGTCTTCGGGCCCGTCAAACACCGGCGGGCTTGCATGGAAGGTCATCAGGGACAGAACGCTGCCGTCCGGCAAGTCGATTGGAACGATCCAATGCGCTATACTTGAAAGCCTCTGAATCGCTTGCGCCTCTTCAGAGGGAAAGGGTTTTCCGTCCTCATAAGTTGGCAATTGAGCATCGGGAATATCTTGCCAAAGCAGGCTGCTGAAGTCTTGAACTTGTTCGGTTCGGATAGGATATCGCGAGAGCACCGCAAGCCCGCTCTGTCCGGTGAAATCTCCGAACCCCTGCGCGTCACCGGGGCCACCCAACTGCCCGTCGCCGTCCAGATCCAGTTCGGTCGCCATCCCGGAATTGGGTTGCGCCGCAAAACGGTAGGGATAGGGCACACCACTCGCCGCGAGCAGATCGGCCAACGCGCCCAAAGCGGCACCATCAAAATCCCAATCGACCCCCTGAAGCGCAAGAATATCCGGAGAGGTTTGTTCGATCACACGCACAACCGCCTCGATCTGATCGGATTTTTCTCGCATGAGATCGCGCAACAGCAGGCCGGGGCCGTCACCTTGCAATTCGGCGTTGAACGTGGCGACGCGCAGGGTTTCGCCCCAGACCGGAGGCGACAGACCAACCAAGGAAGCCACGCAAAGCGCGAGCGCCCGAAGCGTCGCCATCATAGCAGATGCACAGGCTCGGAATCTTGCGAGGCGCGGCGGCGTTTTTCCTCTATCAGTTCGGCAATGCGCATCATGGCGATCCCCCGCATGATCATGCTCGCTGGCAGAAAGGCCCATGCGCTGATCGTCCAGATCATCGTTTGCGGATGGTTCAGCGTTATCGGATCAATCAGGTCGGATGCCATTCTGACCAAGGTCGGAATGAGAAACGGCAGCAGAATCCCAAGGACCGCGTTGATCCGCCCATCGCGCTGCAGGCGATGCACGACATCTCCACCCGTCGTCGGATCAAAACGCGGCAGGTTCACCCAGACGTTGAACGCCCCGTGCCGGGTCGGCCAGCCAAAGAGCCGCACCGAACCCAGAAATGCCAGCACGCTGATCAGCGCAATCGCATAGGCAACGCCGGCGGCATCGCGCACCCGTTCCATGATCACGACCGAAGTGTTGTCGGGCAACATCCCGATGACCAACCGAACCGGTGAATAGGGAAAGTCGCTGTAATGCCCGACGACCTGCCCAATCCCGTTAAAAATCGCGGTGATGGCAGTGGGCTCGTAAGCGTTCTTGGTCGCTAGAGTCAGCACAAGAACCATCATAAGCAGAGCGATATAACGCAAGCGGTTCAGCGGCGGGGCATCGCGAAATTCAACGATGCTGGGAAAGTTCGTGTAATATTCGGCGAATGTCAGACCTGCCCCAACAATGGCAAGCAAAGCGACGATTTCTGTCGCGTCGGTCATATACCCGGGCAACAACAACGATGGTGCCGCGATTATCAGGGCCACCAGAATTCCGCGCGTGAATGCTCCGGCAATCCGTCTAAACACTGGCTCTTTCCCTTCAAACTGGACCGACAGCGATACTCGCCCGTGCCGCATTACCAACTTGAACCGCAAAACTTGCGGGTGGCACGGCGCCCCTCGCGTCATTACTGCGCAAGAGGGGACAATCGCTCAAGCCTATGTCGCAATGAACTGTGCAATGGGGCGAAAACAGCGGCGAACTGGTGCCGGTTTGCATCAATTTGACCCAACAGCAATCACAATCTATGCGTGTGCACGCGGACGCCGGGCCCTGAACGTAATCGGGCCACGCAGAGTGCGCGGCCCGTAAAGTTACGTGACGTTGATCAGCTTGGATCAGACCCAGGGACGCTCCATCGCGTTCCGGGATTCGTAAGTATCAATCGACGATACCTTTTCCATCGTCAGGCCGATGTCGTCCAAACCCTCAAGCAGGCAGTGTTTCTTAAACGAGTCGACCTCGAACGCAAAGCTCTCGCCATCCGACGTGGTGACAGTCTGCGCCTCAAGATCAATGGTCATCCGTGCATTTGCACCCTTTTCCGCGTCCTTCATCAGAACGTCGACGACCTCTTGCGGCAGGGCAATTGGCAGAATCCCGTTCTTGAAGCAGTTGTTGAAAAAGATGTCGGCAAAGCCGGGCGCGATCACGCAGCGGATCCCGAAATCCTTGATCGCCCATGGCGCGTGTTCCCGAGAACTGCCACAGCCGAAATTGTCGCCAGCAACCAGAACTTCGGCGTCGCGATACTGTGGTTTGTTCAGCACAAAGTCAGGCAGTTCGTTGCCGTCGTCGTCATACCGCATCTCGTCAAACAGATTGACGCCCAAACCCGATCGCTTGATCGTTTTGAGAAATTGCTTGGGGATGATCATATCCGTATCGATATTGATCATCGGCATCGGTGCCGCGATCCCCGTGATTGTCGTGAACTTATCCATATTCGTCTCCGTAGGGCGAAACGCATGTCACCCCGGTTGGTTCTACTTGTCGAATTTCGCCTGAAGCTTGTCTTTGATGGCGCCCTTTGCGGTGCGCAAAAAGAACGCAAGCGCGATCAAACCCGCACCGTTGAACAGCAGTTCGATCCCAAGCAGAAGGCCCAGCAGGCTGGGTGCGACCGCCGCGAAGTTGGCGAAAATATAGCCTGCCAGCAGCACCGACAGCGCGCCCGACAGCAGCATCGGCCAGAAGAATGGCGTCTCGCGCATCTGGAACGACGTGATCACACGGGCGACCCCACTGGCGGCAAACAGGATTGCAACCAACAGCGTCAACGAAATCACACCTTCCAGCGGATGCCAGATCAGCGACAGGCCCAACAGCAGCATCAAGACACCAAGCCCAATGCCGACAAACTTGCCCCAAGCGCCCTCTTCGCCAAACCCGGCAAACAATTGAATGCCGCCAGTCAGCATGAACATGATCCCCGCCAGCACCGTAACGCTGATCGACGCTGCTACCGGATTGGCGAGCACAAAGAGGCCAAAAGCGATCGAGACGATTCCGAGGATGAGCCACTTTACCCAAGTCTTCATATCAGTATTCCTTCATAGGTTGTATGCGCCGACGTTACATCAACTCTCTTATGTCTGTCAGGTGTCCCGTTATCGCCGCTGCGGCGGCCATTGCCGGGCTCAGCAGATGCGTGCGTCCGCCGCGCCCCTGCCGGCCTTCAAAGTTGCGGTTGCTGGTTGCCGCACAGCGTTCGCCGGGGGCCAACTGATCCGGGTTCATGGCGAGACACATGGAACAGCCCGCAAGGCGCCATTCAAAGCCGGCGTCCTTGAAAACATCGGCAAGCCCCTCTTCCTCGGCCTGCGCCCGGACAAGACCGGATCCCGGCACGACCATCGCCCGCAACCCGTCCTTGATCTTTTTGCCGCGCAGAATCTCTGCGGCAGCGCGAAGATCTTCGATCCGCCCGTTGGTGCAGGATCCGATGAACACTGTATCAATTTCGATCTCGCTCAGCGGCATACCGGGTGTCAGACCCATATAGTCAAGAGAGCGTTGCGCTGCCTCGACCTTGCCGCCCTTGAAATCGGTCGGGCTGGGCACTGTCGCGGTGATCGGCAGGACGTCCTCGGGGCTGGTGCCCCATGTGACGACTGGCGCGATATCTTCGCCTTTGATGGTGATGACCTTGTCCCAATGCGCGTCGTCATCGGAATATAAGGTTTTCCACCATGCCATCGCCGATTCCCACTGCGCAGCCTTGGGCGCGTGGGGGCGGCCCTTGCAGTATTCAAACGTCTTTTCATCCGGTGCGATCAGTCCCGCACGGGCGCCGCCTTCGATTGCCATGTTACAGACGGTCATGCGGCCTTCCATCGAAAGATCGCGGATCGCTTCACCACAATACTCGATGACATAGCCGGTGCCGCCCGCTGTGCCGGTTTCACCGATGACGGACAGGGTGATGTCCTTTGCGGTGACGCCAGGGCGCAGCTTGCCGGTGATTTCCACCTTCATGTTCTTGGATTTCTTTTGAATCAGCGTCTGCGTCGCAAGAACATGCTCCACTTCGGACGTGCCGATCCCGTGCGCCAGCGCGCCAAACGCGCCGTGGGTCGCCGTATGGCTGTCACCGCACACCACAGTCATTCCCGGCAGCGTCCACCCCTGTTCAGGACCGACGATATGCACGATCCCCTGACGCACATCGCTGACCGGATAATAGTGGATGTCAAAATCCCTGGAGTTCTTGTCGAGCGCCTCGACCTGAATACGGCTTTCTTCGTTGTCGATGCCCTGTTCACGATCCAGCGTCGTGGGGACGTTGTGATCCGGTACAGCGATGGTCTTGTCCGGCGCGCGTACGGTGCGGTTGGTCATCCGCAGCCCTTCAAAGGCTTGCGGGCTTGTCACCTCGTGAACGAGGTGGCGGTCGATATAGAGAAGGGTGGTGCCATCTTCGGCCTCGTGGGCGACATGGGCATCCCAGATCTTGTCATAGAGCGTTTTGGGGGACATGGGTCCTCTCCCGTTTCTTGGAAATTGAACAGCGTGAGAAAATGCGCGCGGACTATAGCCGCGCCAGCACCGTGCGGGTTGCGCCAAAGAACCGCTCGCGCAGGCGAAGCCGGTCCTGAAGGTCAAGTCTTGGCGTTACAGAAGAAATCATGCCGATCAGATACAGGCGCAATTAGATTCATTCAAGGTTGATCATGCGGATCGCCAATGTCGCATGGGCAGCCACCGGCCTTGCCTGTGCAGACACGCTTGCGCGTTTGTTTGTGTCATGCAAGCCTGTGCCTAAAGAGGAGCGGCATGGACCCGGTTACCGAAGTCACCAATACCCTCATCCAGACTATACTGCTCTATTTCGGGCAGGCCCGCGAGACCGCCGTCTGGTTCCTCATGCCCGGTTGGCGCCTCTACCAAATTCTGATCATTCTCGGTCTCATTGCGCTTGCATGGCTTTTCAAAGCCCTGACCGAGCCCAAGCTGCAAAATTGGGCACGTGCACGCGAGGGATGGCCGAAATGGCGACTTCGCCTGCTCGTGCAGGTGCGCCGCCGGATGCTCCTGGTGTGGTTCTCGCTGCTTGCCGGGCTGGTTTACATCGTGATGCAACATGTCACATGGCCCTCGCGCAGTTATCTGATCGGGCTGGCTGCGACCCTTTCAACGGTCTGGCTCTCTATCGGGCTGGCCGCCCAACTGGTCCGCAACCGGTCACTCCGGAACATCCTGCGATGGTTTCTCTGGATCTACGCGACGCTCTACTTCCTGAACGCGCTTGACGAAATTACCGCCTTTCTCGACCGGCTCGCCATCGAATTTGGCGAAACGCGGGTCTCGGCGCTTTCGGTCATCTCGGCCCTGGTCATTCTGGGAATTTTGCTTGCGGGTGCCCGCCTGTTGACACGCATGTTCACCGCAAATGTCCGCAAAAACCGGGACATTTCCCCGTCGATGCAGGAACTGACGACCAAAGGCGTACAGCTTTTACTCTATGGGCTCGCGATCTATATCGGGGCACAGGCCATCGGATTTGACCTGACCGGGTTGGCGTTTCTTTACGGTATCATCGGTGTTGGCCTTGGGTTCGGCCTGCAAAAGGTGGTGTCAAACCTAGTGTCCGGCCTGATCATCCTGCTGGATAAATCGATCAAACCGGGCGACGTGATTTCGCTTGGGGATACGTTTGGTTGGATCGATTCACTCAGCGCGCGATATGTATCGGTGGTGACGCGGGAGGGGCTGGAATATCTGATCCCGAACGAGGACCTGATAGCCAATCAAGTTGTCAACTGGACTCACTCCAACCAGCTGGTACGCCTCGATATCTATTTCGGGACGGCCTATGACGATGATCCACACAAGGTGCGGGCGTTGGCGATCGAGGCCGCATCCGGTGTAAAGCGTGTTCTCGTACAGCCCAACACGCCGGTGTGTCATATTGTCGGGTTTGGCGACAGCAGTGTGGATTACATCCTGCGGTTCTGGATCGGGGATCCGACCGCCGGGCTGACCAACGTGCGGGGAAATGTCTATCTGGCGCTCTGGGATATCTTCAAGGAAAACAACATCTCGATCCCATTCCCGCAACGAGAGGTCCGGACGCTGAACGACCCCGAGGCCGACGGGCCCGCGCACGTCATAACCAGCGATGGCGCAACCGGGTGACACCTTCCGATCATTGCACCGCTGCCAATTGAAAAGAGACGCTCGGGTTGCTATTTTAGATGCAGCCCCAGCGTCGGGGGTCTGTCGGCGCGCCAGAAGGAGGACAATGTCCTGTCAATCCATGCTGAAGCGGGTTTTCCCGCTGACGATCGGGCCGGAATCATGACGGCCCAGACCCAGCCAACAAGCGAAGCGCTGTTGGCGCGTATCCTTACATCACTTGACGACGACAAGGCGGAAGACGTTGTGCAAATTGATCTGCGCGGCAAGACCGAGATCGGCGACTATATGGTCGTGGCCTCGGGACGCTCGACGCGTCAGGTGTCGTCCATGGCCGAAAAACTGACCGACCGACTCAAGCAAGAGTTCGGCCGGAGCAGCAAGGTCGAAGGCAAGGATACCGGGGACTGGGTTCTGATCGACACCGGCGATGTAATCGTGCATATCTTCCGTCCCGAAGTGCGGGATTTCTATCAGTTGGAAAAAATGTGGCTGCCCTCGGGCGGTACGGCAACCGCCAACTGAATGCAGATTGCCGGTAACCCGGCTGGAAAGATGCTGTGCGCATAACGATTTGTGCGGTCGGTCGACTAAAGACCGGACCGGAAAAGACACTGATTGACGATTACCTGACGCGGTTTGATCGAACCGGTCGCGCGCTGGCCCTTGGCCCTGCACAGATCATCGAGATTGACGAAAGAAAAGGCGGCGGGATGAGCGGCGAGGCAGACCTGCTGCGCCGCGCCCTGCCCGATGGGTCCCTGATCTGCACCATGGACGAGCGCGGACGAACCCTGTCATCGCCCAGTTTTGCAAAACGGCTGGCCGGGTGGCGCGACGATGGCTGCCGCGACCTCGCGCTGTTGATCGGCGGCGCGGATGGGCTGGACCCGTCGTTGCGCGCTCAAACCGATTTCAGCCTGTCGTTCGGCGCGATGGTCTGGCCCCACATGCTTGTCCGCGTGATGCTGAGCGAACAACTCTATCGCGCGGCCAACATCCTGGCGGGCGGGCCCTATCACAGGGCGTGATTCAACTACCGCGAATCGAATCAGGTTACGGCAGCGTCACGACGGTGGTTTGATCAGACCATCCGTCGACGAGGCACCTCGCCTGTATCTGCACTTGTGTGGTCCCGCTCGGCACCGTGACACCACCAAGCGAGCGGGTGAACGGCTGTTCCTCGACATGCGGATGATACAATACCCGCATCCCCAGTTCGTTCCCGTCCATATCAAGCACCCGCCACCCGTCGGCATAATGCTCCCAGCCGGTATCCGGATGGGACAGGGTGACATCAAAGGTCAGCCCGCCTGCCCCACCGCGTACGGTCACGTTCTCGATCACGGGGGCATCGGCACCCGCTGACAGAGGGATGAGGCAAAGGGCGGCGCAGAGCAGGCGTTGAATAATCATGTCGCAAGATTAGACGGTGCTGCCATCCGTGGAAATCCCAAAATAACCGCGCGTTGCCTTCCGCAACCAGTTCCGGGGCCATCCTGACGCACTGGGCGGGGAATTCTCCCGTCCCCGCCGCTTGCCCGTGCCTCTCCTCCTACCTATAAGGCTTCTGCCAACATGCGGAGCGCCTATGTCCTTTGACCATCGCCACCTGCTGGGTATCGAACAACTCGGCCCGCTCGATATCACCACCATTCTTGATCTCGCCGAAGATTACGTGACGTTGAACCGCGGCCCGGCAAAGCACTCTGACGTTCTCGCCGGGCTGACGCAGATCAACATGTTTTTTGAGAATTCGACCCGCACGCAGGCGAGCTTTGAGATTGCAGGCAAGCGGCTTGGGGCCGATGTAATGAACATGGCGATGCAGGCCAGTTCGATCAAAAAAGGCGAAACCCTGATTGATACGGCACTCACGCTGAACGCCATGCATCCCGACCTGCTGGTGGTGCGTCACCCGCAATCCGGTGCGGTCGATCTATTGGCGCAAAAGGTCAATTGCGCGGTGCTTAACGCGGGCGACGGTCGCCACGAGCACCCGACACAGGCGCTCTTGGATGCGCTGACCATCCGACGGGCCAAGGGGCGGCTGCACCGTCTGTCGATCGCCATCTGTGGCGACATTGCACATTCACGCGTGGCGCGATCCAACATCCTACTGTTGGGCAAGATGGAAAACCGCATCCGCCTGATCGGTCCGCCGACCCTGATGCCCGCGCAGATCGACGCATTTGGCGTCGAGGTGTTTGACGACATGGAAAAGGGCCTCGCCGATGTCGATGTGGTTATGATGCTCAGGCTTCAACGCGAACGGATGGATGGCGGTTTTATACCGTCCGAGCGGGAATATTATCATCGCTTCGGGCTTGATGCCGACAAACTTACGCTGGCCAAACCCGACGCCATCGTCATGCATCCCGGCCCGATGAACCGCGGTGTCGAAATTGACGGGACACTGGCGGATGACATCAATCGCTCGGTCATTCAGGATCAGGTCGAGATGGGCGTCGCCGTCCGCATGGCCGCTATGGAACTGTTGGCCCGCAACCTGCGCAGCGCAAGGACGGATGCAGCATGAACCTTACCCTTCCCGAAAACGAAACCGGCGTGCTGCGCTTGTTTTCGCTGAACATGCCGCCCGAACAGGTGAAATTCCTGCGCGAACCCGGCGCGCTTGACGATGTGCTGGGCGTCACCGGGGTGGACATCGACCATGTCGAGATCTTTCCGGTCAGTGATCTGGATGAACTCGGCCTGCCCGGCTACCTGAATCAAGGCCACGCCATCCCCGCCGACCAGATCGACCCCGTCCTTGCCGACACCACCGGCAACGTGCTGATCGTGCACAGCCGCGCCCTGGGCGGCCGTGCCGCAACTCTGAAACCTGCCGCCACGCTAGTCCCGCTTGGCACCTACTCTGCCACCCCCACCAACTGGACCTCGCAGCCCGAAGCCACCCCCGAAAGCGCCAAACGCCGCAGCGGATCGCCGCAATCGCCACGCGCCGCCCGCACCGGTGCCCGGCGAATCGGCGGCGGCATCTTTCTTGCGGTCATGCTGTTGGTCGTGTTCGTGATCTACCTCGTGATCCGATGACCGAAACGCCCATCCGCTTCACCGCCGACCGACAGGCCTACATTCAGAACCACATAACTCTGGCCGCTGTGGCGATGGCACTGGCCATGTTCATACTGTGGATGATGGGCAGCCCCCATGTCTGGACCGGCGCAATCGCCGGCCTCGCCGGGATCACGGCGCGGGGCTGGTTCCTTGCATCCGAACAACTTGCCGAGGTTTGGGAAATCACAGGTGATACCCTGATCGGTCCCGGCGGTCGTCGCGTCCCCCTCGATCAGATCGAAACCCTGCGCAGCATGACCTCTTTTGTGCAGGTCATCACCAAAGGTGGCGACAAGCACCTGATCAAATACCAGGCTGACCTCGCTGCCACCATAGCGACCATCGAAAGGCATCGCCGATGACCGCCCAACTCTACACAAACGCACGCCTCATCGACCCCGAGGCCCGAACCGATAGTCTCGGTGCCCTGCTCGTTCGCGATGGCCGCATTGTGGCCTCAGGACCTGAAGTCGCGGTGCCTGAGGACGCGGAACCGATTGATTGCGGCGGCAAATGCCTCGCCCCGGGCATCGTCGATATCGGCGTCAAGGTTTGTGAACCCGGAGAGCGGCACAAGGAAAGCTATCGCTCTGCCGGGCTTGCGGCGGCGGCGGGCGGTGTCACCACCATGGTCACCCGGCCGGATACCGTGCCGACCATCGACAGCCCGGAAACGCTCGAATTCGTCACCCGCCGCGCCAACGAGGCGGCTCCGGTCAACGTGTTGCCGATGGCGGCGCTGACCAAGGGGCGTGAAGGCCGTGAAATGACCGAAATCGGCTTTCTCATGGATGCAGGCGCGGTGGCCTTCACCGATTGCGATCACATCGTGCAAAACACCAAGGTTTTCTCGCGCGCACTGACCTATGCCCGCAGCCTTGGCGCATTGGTCATTGCCCATCCACAGGAGCCCGGACTTTCCGCCGGGGCCTGTGTCACCTCTGGAAAGTTCGCCTCGCTGCGCGGATTGCCTGCGGTGTCGCCCATGGCCGAACGGATGGGGCTGGATCGCGACATTGCGCTGCTGGAGATGACCGGTGCGCGGTATCACGCGGATCAGATCACCACCGCCCGCGCTCTGCCCGCGCTGGAGCGCGCCCGCAAGAACGGGCTGGACATCACCGCGGGGGTCAGCATCCACCACCTGACGCTGAATGAACTTGACGTTGCGGACTATCGGACCTTCTTCAAGGTCAAACCGCCGCTGCGATCTGAGGATGACCGCCTCGCCGTGATCGACGCGGTTCGCACCGGCCTGATCGACATCATCAGTTCGATGCACACCCCGCAAGACGAAGAGAGCAAGCGCCTGCCCTTTGAAGAAGCTGCCAGCGGCGCAGTTGCCCTTGAAACTCTGCTGCCTGCTGCGATGCGTCTTTACCATGCGGATCATCTCGACCTGCCAGCGTTGTTTGCGGCGCTTTCGCTGAACCCCGCGCGGCGGCTTGGGCTTGACTGCGGGCGGCTTGCTCCCGGTGCGCCCGCCGATCTGGTGCTGTTTGACCCCGATGTGCCCTTTGTACTCGACCGCGCGACGCTGCAATCGAAATCCCGCAACACACCGTTTGACGGGCAACGGATGCAAGGTAGGGTCCTCGCAACCTATGTTGCCGGAAGCCCGGTCTATCGGAGAGCCTGATGCCCGTCCTTGATTCCTCAATCGCACAGTTGATCCTGTGGGCGCTCGTCGGTTACGGGCTTGGCTCGATCCCGTTTGGCATGGTCCTCGCGCGCCTCATGGGTCTGGGCAATCTGCGGGATATCGGCTCGGGCAACATCGGTGCCACCAATGTTCTGCGCACCGGGAACAAGACCGCAGCCGCCCTGACTGTGCTGCTCGACGGCGGCAAGGGGGCCGTCGCGGTCCTGCTGGCCCGTGCCTTTGCACCAGAGGACTCGGTGCAAGTCGCAGCACTCGCCGCGATGCTGGGGCATTGCTATCCCGTCTGGCTCGGCTTTCGCGGCGGCAAGGGGGTTGCCACATTCATTGGCATCTGGCTGGCATTGGCATGGCCGGTCGGGCTGGCCTGTTGCGCGCTCTGGCTCGCTGCGGCGGCTGTAACACGCATTTCCTCTATGGGGGCGTTGGTTGCCGCCGCAGGGTCGACCCTGTGCGCAGTGTTTCTCGGCTATGGCACAACGTTGATCTTTGGCGGGCTGGTCACGATCCTTGTGTTCTGGCGGCACCGCGAAAACATCGTCAGGATCCGTGCAGGCACCGAAAGCCGGATAGGCCAAAAAGGCTGAGCGCAGCCGCCCAAACTGGCCCCATTTTGTCGCACCTCTTGCTCCGGCACATCGGCATAGCTAAGTTCTTCTGAACCCAGAAGGACGCCAACGTGACAAACACACCCGCAATCACCGGAACCGGCCTGTTCACTCCGGAGCAGACCATCTCCAACGCGGAACTGGTCAAGGCGTTCAATGCCTATGCCGACCTGTTCAATGCCGAAAACGCCAAAGCCATCGCCGCTGGCACGATCGACGCCAAGGATCACTCCAGCGAAGAGTTCATCTTTAAGGCATCAGGCATCGAGCAACGGTATGTGATCGACAAATCCGGCATTCTCGACCCGACCGTCATGCATCCGCTGCTGCGCCAGCGCAGCGATGATGAACCCTCGCTGATGGCCGAGATGGGCGTAGATGCCGCCGAAAAGGCACTCGCCGCTGCAGGTCGCACCGCCAGCGACGTCGATCTGGTGATCTGCGCCGCCTCAAACATGGAACGTGCCTATCCCGCCATCGCGGTTGAGATCCAGAAGCTTCTCGGGGTTCAGGGCTTTGCCTTCGACATGAATGTCGCCTGCAGTTCCGCCACATTTGGCATCCAGACCGCCGCCGACATGGTTCGCGCTGGTTCGATCCGGTCGGCATTGGTGGTCAATCCAGAAATTTGTTCAGCGCATCTGGAATGGCGTGACCGCGATTGTCACTTTATCTTTGGCGATGTCGCCACCGCCACGTTGATTGAACGCGCCGAAGACGCAAACGGCGCGTATTTCGAGATCAAATCAACCCGCTGCGCCACCGAATTTTCAAACAACATCCGCAACAACAACGGTTTTCTGCGCCGCTCGCGCCCGGACGGCGTCAAGGACCGCCGCGACATGCAGTTCATGCAGAACGGGCGCAAGGTGTTCAAGGAAGTGGTGCCGATGGTCAGCGAACATATCACCAATCACATTGCCGAGCATGGGGTTCAGGCCAACGATCTGAAACGCCTTTGGCTGCATCAGGCCAACAAGTCGATGAACGATTTCATCGGGCGCAAGGTGCTGGGCCGCGCCCCTGAACCGGGCGAGCAACCCAATATCCTACAGGATTACGCAAACACCTCGTCTGCGGGCTCGATCATCGCCTTCTCAAAGTATTCAGATGATCTGCAGGATGGCGAGCATGGCCTGATCTGCTCGTTCGGGGCCGGGTATTCTGTCGGGTCGGTCCTGCTGCAGCGCCACGTCTAGGCGCGCTGTTCCTCTTCGAGGTGTAGTTTCATATCGATCAGCACCTGTTGCAGCATCAGCGTTTCACGCAGCAAGCGCTTTGCCTCGTTGATGCTGATGACGCCATCTTCGATGGACTGCTGATACTCGGCCATCAGCATCGCAAACCGCTGACTTAACGCGATCACGTCATGGTTCACGCCCCCGCTCTCGGGCATGTTGGGGTGACGATCATCATAGGACAGAGTGATCTTTTTCAGATCTGCCAAGGCGCTGGTCACATGCGGAAAGGATGACTCGGCCTCAAGCTTGGCAACGGCGTCCACCGGAATGAAACGATCCGAATGCTCGTCATGTTCTGAATAATACCGACCAAGCGTGGCCTTGGACTTCCCCGTGATCTTGCATGCGGCTTCGATCCCGACATCCTTGATCAGGGATTCCGTGTGCTTTTTCAGGTAACCGCCGGCCTCATTCATTCAATTGTTCCCTGAACTGGTACGCATCTTGTTCCGTTGAGGGGGAAAGACAGAACTGTTTTCCCATAACGTGGTCTTAATCCAGATGTCATATATATTCCATACCTCTCAGCAGAAGAGGTAGCGGTACGAGTTTGCGCCTCAAGAGGCACTATTTAAAGAGTTGACCGCGGACCGCATCAAGTCCGCGGTCTTTGTCAGCGATATACGGTCAGTGTCCCTCCCTGCTGACCGTATACGCGCTGCGGCAAAACCATCCGATCTGAAATTGCGAAAAACACTCATTCCCCCGCTTCTAAGCCCCGGCAAAACGCGGTAGACGGCGGCAATGGCCAAGCTTTTCTTCAACTACTCGTCTATGAACGCAGGTAAATCGACGCTGCTGCTGCAGGCGTCGCACAACTACCGCGAACACGGCATGGACACCTATCTGTTGACCGCACGGGTCGATGATCGCGCTGGCGCCGGGCGCATTGCATCGCGCATCGGCATCGGGGCAGAGGCCGACATCTTTGCGCCCACCGATGATCTCTTTGCCATGATCAGCGTGCATCAAAAGCAAGGAACAATCGCCTGCGTCTTTGTGGATGAGGCACAGTTTCTGACCCACGAACAGGTCTGGCAACTGGCGCGTGTCGTTGATGATTTGAACGTGCCTGTGCTGTGTTATGGCTTGCGCGTCGATTTTCGGGGCGAGCTTTTTCCGGGGTCTGCGACGCTTTTGGCGCTGGCGGATGAAATGCGCGAGGTCCGGACCATCTGTCGCTGCGGGCGAAAGGCCACGATGGTCATCCGGCAGGATGCCGAGGGCCGTATCATCACCGAAGGTGCGCAGGTGCAGATCGGCGGCAACGAAACCTATGTGTCACTCTGTCGCCGCCACTGGCGCGAGGCTGTTGGCGACGTTGCGCCCAAGTAGCCGCGACGCCAATTTTCAGTGCACCTTTCCGCCAACCGGAACCTTGCCATCCGGCCCGATCAGGACGATCTCGCCCGCCTCATCCGGCAAGCCCAGCACCAGTACCTCGGACATGAACCGGCCGATTTGGCGTGGCGGAAAATTGACGACCGCCATCACCTGTTTGCCGATCAGCACCTCGGGCTGATAGTGGGCGGTGATCTGCGCAGAAGACTTGCGCTCACCAATCTCGCCACCGAAATCAATCCACAGCTTGATCGCCGGTTTGCGGGCCTCGGGATAGGGTTCAGCACGCAGGACCTTGCCGACGCGAATATCCACCTTCAGGAAATCATCAAACGAAATTTCAGCCATTTGCCAATTCTCTCGACCGGTCCGCAGCCGCAGCGACAGCCCGCTTTAGCAATGAGGGAAAGCCATTTTCCTCATTCATCAAAACTTCCAGCGCCGCCTGTGTCGTGCCATTCGGGCTTGTCACGTTAACACGCAATTGGCTTGGATCTTCGTCCGCCGCCTCTGCCAAGGCACCTGCCCCCGCAACCGTGGCTTTGGCAAGCTTCATCGCCATTTCGGCGGGCAATCCCTGCGCCTCGCCTGCCGCCGCCATCGTCTCGATCATGTGAAACACGTAAGCTGGGCCAGAACCGCTGACGCCGGTGACCGCATCGATCTGCGCTTCATTCTCGAGACGCACCGTCTGCCCAACCGCCGACAGCAACGCCTCGGCCAAATCAACATCACCCGCATTGGTGCTGGCATTGCCAATCATGGCGGTGATCCCGCGACCGACGGCAGCGGGCGTGTTCGGCATCGCGCGCACGATAGGCGATGCCGCCCCGAGTATCGCCTCAAACGCCGCAATCGTCGTTCCGGCCGCCACCGAAACGAACAACGTTCCACCACCGCCCTTGGCCGCGATGGCAGGTAACGCATCGCCCATCATTTGGGGTTTGACCGCGATCAGGATGATTGCGGGCTGCGCAGGGAGGTCGGTGTTCAGATGCACCCCCTGCGCTTTGACCCAGTCCGACGGATAAGGATCGAGCACCCAGACCGAACGTGCAGGCAACCCGCCATCCAGCCAGCCGGCCAGCATGGCCGACCCCATCTTGCCACAGCCCAGCAGGACCAGCCCGCGGTCCGCTACATCTTTCATATCCATGATTGCCCCTTACCCAACCGGTTCAGGGCAGAGGTTTACGCCCGGCCGTAGGCCTCCGCAATGGCGACTTGCATCGCTTCGCGCGGTGTGCGGTCGCCCCAGATCATCAGCTGTACCGCAGGATAGTACCGCTCGGCACTCAGGACCGCGGAGCTGATCATCGTATCAATCTGATCCGGCGATGCCATCTGCCCACCGGTCAGAACCAGACCATAGCGATAGACCATCAGCTTCTGTTCATTCCAGTAGGTAAAGGCGCCAGCCCAACACTGATCGTTCATCCGGTTGATCAACTCGTAAAGCGACGGCAGCTTTTCTTCCGGTGGTTCCAGTTCAAACGTACAGACCATGCGCAAGGTTTCGTCATAGGCAGACCAGGCAAGGGTGATGGAATAGGTGCGCCATTGCCCCTCGACGGCCATGGCGATCTGATCGTCGCCAATACGGTCAAAATCCCAATCATGATCGGACGCGATATGCTCGACGATGTCGATCGGGTGAATGTCGTCTTCCAGATACTGTTCGGAAAGGGCCATAATGCCACCTCACTGATCTCTAGCAGCGGGGGCGGTGTAGCGCCCCTAGCGCTAGCTGACTGCTCTACAAGCCGGGGCGATCCCCCGATCTCATACAATATATGGTGCGCTGCATGTGCTTCTCTGACAACCCCCTATTTTGGGGGGAGCCTCAATAAGTTGTGGACAGAATGCGCAACTGGCCAAAATATTGGCAGTAGCACTATATCACGGTCTCAGATCGCATAAGTTGGCAGAGTTCTGCGTCGCGTCCGACAAATGCCAGAATTCAAAGTGGCGCAGCAGCGCCGCCTTTGGGTCAGTCCCCGGCTTTTGCCTCAAGCGCGGCAATCCGTGCCGCGAGCGCGTCATTCTCTTCGCGCGCTTTTTGGGCCATCGCACGAACCGCATCAAACTCTTCACGGGTCACAAAGTCGCGATCAGCCAGCCACCGGTCCAGCAGCGATTTCATCGCCGTTTCAGCTTCGCCCTTTGCGCCTTGTGCGACGCCCATTGCGTTGGTCATCAGTTGCGAAATGTCGTCCAGGATCTTGTTGCGGGTTTGCATCTGTCTTCTCCGTATCGGGTTGCCCTCTATATGGGCAAGCAAAGCGTCGGCGACAAGGTTGACTTCGCCGCGCCCGCGCGGTCAGAAGGCGCCATGCAATTCCCCAACCTCTCTCCCGAACTGTTTTCGATCTCGATCTTTGGCATGGAACTGGCCCTGCGCTGGTATGCGCTGGCCTATATTGTCGGCATCCTGATCGCCTGGCGGCTGGCCGTGATGGCGGTCCGCCGCCCGGCCCTGTGGCCCGCCAATCAGGCACCGGCGACGCCGACGCAGATCGAGGATCTGCTGACATGGATCATTCTCGGCGTCATCCTCGGCGGGCGGCTTGGCTTTGTGCTGTTCTACCAGCCCGCCTATTACCTGCAGAACCCGCTCGAGATCCTAAAGGTCTGGCAAGGCGGCATGGCCTTTCATGGCGGCCTGCTGGGCGTGATTGTCGCAACTTGGCTCTATGCCGTCCGCCACAACATCCCGCGACTGGCCATCGCCGATCTCGTGGCGCATGTGGTGCCGCCCGGTCTGCTGTTGGGGCGGTTGGCAAATTTCATCAATGCTGAACTCTGGGGCCGCCCCACCGATCTGCCGTGGGGTGTAATCTTTCCCGGCATTGCGGCACAGGATTGTCCCGGCATCGAAGGGCTTTGCGCGCGGCACCCCTCGCAGCTCTACGAGGCGCTGCTTGAGGGTCTCATCCTCGGCGCGCTGCTCCTTTGGCTGGTCTACCGTCGCGGCGCGCTGAAACGGCCCGGCCTCGTCGCGGGGACATTCTTTGCCGGGTATGGTCTGGCCCGGTTCATCGTTGAATTCGCCCGTCAGCCAGATGCACAGTTTGCGTCTCCGGGCAATCCGCTGGGCCTTGCCTGGCAGGTCGGTGGCTATGGGCTGACCATGGGACAAACGCTGTGCCTGCCGATGATGGCGCTCGGTCTCTGGCTGATCATCCGCGCCCGGCAAACACCAACCGCATGAGCCTGAAGGACCAGATCCTTTCCCGCATCCGTGCCGACGGACCCATCAGCGTCGCAAGCTACATGAATGACTGCCTGCTGCATCCAACGCTGGGGTATTACGCCACCCGCGATCCGCTGGGTGCCAAGGGGGATTTCATCACCGCGCCCGAGATCAGCCAGATGTTCGGAGAGCTGATCGGCCTGTCTCTGGCGCAAGCGTGGATGGATCAGGGTAGCCCTGCCCCCTTCACCCTCGCCGAGCTTGGCCCCGGTCGCGGCACCCTCATGGCCGACTTGCTGCGGGCCACCCGCGCGGTCCCGGGTTTTCACGCCGCCGCGCATATCGCGTTTGTCGAACGCTCTCTGCCGCTGCGTGAATTACAGGGCAAGGCGCTGGCGAACCACGATCCGAGCTGGCACGAGGACATGGATGCGCTGCCCGATCAACCGCTCTTTCTGATCGCGAACGAGTTCTTTGATGCACTGCCGATCAGGCAATTCGTCCGCGCAGGCCCACACTGGCGTGAGCGCCGCGTCGGAGCGCCGGATGGCGATCTGATGATCGGCCTGACGGACCCCGCCCCATATCCCGCGCTTGACCATCGACTGAATGACACAAAGGACGGCGATCTGGTCGAGATCTGCCCCGCCGCAACGCCGGTCATCACTGCTCTGGCCCAGCGAATCGGCACGTACGGCGGTGCCGCCCTGATCATTGACTATGGCGACTGGCGTTCGCTTGGCGACACGCTGCAAGCCCTTCGCGCCCATAAGGCCGCCGATATTCTGAGCACCCCCGGTGACGCTGACCTGACCGCGCATGTGGATTTTGAAGCACTTGCAACCGTCGCCAACGCGGCGGGATGTGCCCATAGTCGTTTGACCACACAGGGGGTTTTTCTCGAACGGCTCGGCATCACCGCCCGTGCGCAAAGGCTGGCCAGCGTGGCAACGGGAGAGGCACAGGAAAATCTGATCACAGCGCATCGCAGGTTGACGCACCCCACGGAAATGGGAAACCTGTTCAAGACATTGGGTCTCTATCCCAAAACCGCCACACCGCCACCTGGACTGGAACCATGACACTGGAAATCCTGACAGCGGACAGCCTTTCCCCCCTGCGACACGGGTTCTTTACCCGGCGTGGCGGTGCGTCATCAGGCGTGTTTGCCGGATTGAACTGCGGCACTGGATCCAGCGATCAAGCAGATGTGGTTGCGATCAACCGCGGCCGCGTCGCCGATGCGCTTGGTGTTGCGCCAGACTCGCTGGTGTCAGTGAACCAAATCCACTCGCCAGATGTGGTCGAGGTAAACGCGCCATTGCACGACAAACCCCGCGCCGATGCGATGGTCACTGCGACGCCGGGGATTGCCCTGTCCATTCTGACTGCGGACTGTCAGCCCGTTCTTTTTGCCGATACCGAGGCTGGCGTCATTGGTGCCGCCCATGCCGGCTGGCGCGGAGCGCTCGACGGTGTGCTTGAGGCCACGCTTGATGCGATGGAGGCGCTTGGCGCGAAACGCGAGGAGACCAAGGCGGTCATCGGCCCCTCGATCAGCCAGCGCGCCTATGAAGTCGGCCCCGAGTTCATGGATGAGTTCATGGCAGACGACCCTGAGAACGCCCGGTTCTTTGCCAACGGCAATGGCGACCGGCTGCAATTTGATCTGCAGGGGTTTGGCCTGCATCGGCTGCGGCGTGCGGGCATTAATCAGGCCGAATGGACCCGGCACTGCACCTATTCCGATCAGAACCGCTTCTATTCCTATCGCCGCAGCGTACACAGCAAGGAAGCTGACTATGGCCGGTTGATTTCGGTTATCCGGCTTTAAAACGGGACCTGCGAGGCCTTCCAAATCCAATCTCGCGAATCAAAATCAGCCATGTTTGCGCTAACTGATTCTGCTTTTCCTTTGTTTCGTTTACGACGCCCTGCTCCTTCGCCATCGCGCTGACATATTCGCGGCGGGTTCCTGACACAGAGATAACGAGGAATTGACACGAAGGATCGGGAATGTGACCGAACCGTGCAACGGTACACTCCGTAGGGGGTAATTTGGTCTAATTTCACTAAATGTGCTCTACTTTCGTTGACAATTTGAACCATATCCGGGCAAAATTGGATCATTACAGACCAATGCACAACTGTGTCGGTCTGTGTTGTCGGTGGGGGCCGACGCAGATTTGACCGGCAAGAAGGGCCACGAATCCATGACGCTCCCAATCCCGATGAGCCGCGCGGCGAACCGTGCCGTCCAGACCAATGTCCCCGCCCTGATCGATCCCGCCGCATTGCGCGCGCAGCCAAAACCGCAACTGCGCCGCTACGAAGTCAGCGCGCTACTGCCCAACGGCGACATTGCAGAAACACGTCACATCGCCCCGGCGCTGCCGATCTTTGAAGACGCCTTCTGCGCCTTTTCCCGTGGCTCGATGGTCGAAACCGAAACCGGCACCATTTGTGTCGAAGATTTGCTGCCCGGCGATCAAATCCTGACCAAGGACGGCCCTAGCCAGCCCTTGATCTGGAAAGGCAGCACTACGCTTGTACCCGGGCGTCCCGGACCACAGGGTCGCAACCTGCGCCTGACCCGGATCATGGCCGACAGTTTCGGCATGCAGCGACCGATGTCCTGCGTCATTGCCGGACCATCCGCCCGTCTTCTGCACACACCTGACCACCTGCGGGCAATTTCAGGCGGTCTTCAAACACTAACCCCAGTGCAAGAGTTTCAGGACGGAATGAACGTGATCGAAACCGCGCCACCCACAGCGGTGGAACTGTTCCATATCTGCCTGCCGCGCCACGCTGTCATCCGGGTTGCCGGGCTCGAATTCGAGAGCTACCACCCCGGTGCAAATGCCGCGCGCAGCATCAGCCACGCGATGCGCAACGTTTATCTCGACCTCTTTCCGCATATTTCGCAGCTCTGCGATTTCGGCGATCTTGCCTATGCTCGCGCAGGCGATGGCGACCACGACGCGTTGACGGCTTGAAAATACGCTAGGCGCTGCGGCTTAAACGTTCTTCAAGAATGTCAAAGGGAACGCCAGGCTCATCCTTGGCGCCCCGGATCACCAGCGACGTCTTTACGCTGGCAACGTTGGGTGTTGTCAGCAGCTCACCCGTCAAAAAGCTCTGGAAACTGCTCAGATCGGGCGAAACACATTTCAGGATGAAATCTACTTCGCCATTCAGCATGTGACATTCGCGAACCAACGGCCACTCCCGGCAAAGCGCTTCAAACGCGCTCAGCTCTGCCTCGGCCTGACTGTCCAGCCCGACCATGGCAAAGACCTGAACCTCAAAGCCAAGATCGCGGGCATTCACATCCGCATGGTAGCCTTGGATCAGGCCCGATTCTTCCAGTGTCCGAACACGCCGCAAACAGGGCGGTGCCGATATACCGACCCGCTTGGCAAGTTCTACATTTGTCATGCGCCCATCTGCCTGAAGCTCCGACAAAATCTTGCGATCGATCGGATCGAGGCGTGTTGCAACCATGATCTGCTCCCTCGGAATTTTCAATTCTTATATCAGCGCCGCCAGTGCGCGCAATAATATTTCGCCGCGATGCAATAACTCTGACGTCCGGTCAAGCCAACCGGTTTCCCCTGAATTCGGGGGGTTTAAGCCGGCGGGGTCCGTCGCTATATCGACAATCCGATGGGCTACTCGCCCACGCATCACGCTGCATTGGGGAAAGTCATGGGTGAAACACGCCACACCAAGGTTCTGATCATCGGGTCCGGCCCTGCGGGTTATACCGCCGCGGTCTACGCCAGCCGCGCCATGCTTGAACCGCTGTTGGTGCAGGGTCTGGAACCGGGCGGTCAGCTGACCACAACCACCGAAGTCGAAAACTGGCCCGGTGATACCGAGGTGCAAGGCCCCGATCTGATGATCCGCATGGAGGCCCATGCCAAGGCGATGGGGTGCGACATCGCATCTGACATCATCACCAATCTGGATCTGTCAAAGCGTCCATTCACCGCGACAGGCGACAGCGGCACGACCTATACTGCCGATGCAGTCATTCTGGCGACAGGCGCGCGGGCCAAATGGCTGGGGCTGCCCAGCGAAGAGAAATTCAAGGGCTTTGGCGTCTCGGCCTGTGCCACCTGCGACGGCTTCTTTTATCGTGGGCAAGAGATCGTCGTGGTCGGCGGCGGCAATACTGCCGTTGAAGAAGCGCTGTTTCTGACCAACTTTGCCTCCAAGGTCACGCTGATTCACCGCCGTGACGAGCTGCGCGCCGAGAAGATCTTGCAGGATCGTCTGCTGAAGCACCCAAAGATCGAGCCCATGTGGTTTCACACGCTCGAAGAGGTCATCGGTGCGGACTCACCGCTGGGCGTCGAAGGCGTGCGGGTCCGTAATGTCCAGACCGACGAGGTCACCGAAATCGCGGCCAAAGGTGTCTTCATCGCCATCGGCCATGCGCCTGCCAACGAGCTGGTCAAGGACGTGCTTGAGATGCACAACGGCGGCTATGTCAGCGTCAAACCGGGCACCACGGAAACCTCGGTGCCGGGTGTCTTTGCGGCGGGCGATCTGACCGATCACAAGTATCGTCAGGCTGTCACCAGCGCCGGCATGGGCTGTATGGCTGCGCTTGATGCTGAACGGTTCCTTGCCGAGCAAGAGAGCTGAACGCGGTTCTGGCCAGTCGCCGTCTTCGAGCGGCGGTTTCGCTGGCCCGCCACAGATGTGGCATCGCCCGGTAGGGGCGGTGCCAATGGCAGCCTGATTAATCCCGTTGATCTGACAACATGGCCGGTATGCACCAAGCGCAAATTTGTAACAGACCCCTCTGGATTGAGCACTTCGCGCCCTCTCAGAGCGGAAAACCGGGCCATAACAGCACAAACCGCGTTTAATTGATTTCTGCGCCTAGACTTTTCCAAGTCTCCGAGTCTATGCCCCGCGCGACCGGCTTCTTCTGGCTCACGCACCATTCACAATCAATCGAGAGTTTCTTTCATGACCATGCTCGCCAATCTGGCTCCAATCCCCGAATTGTATGTCTCTTACGACTCGGCGCAAAAGCTCAAGGTCGAGGCAGGCAACCTCAAGAGCTATGACCTGACCCCGCGCCAGATTTGCGATCTGGAATTGCTGATGAATGGCGGCTTTAACCCGCTCAAAGGTTTTCTGACCGAAGCGGACTATGATGGCGTCGTCAATGATATGCGCCTGACCGACGGCACGCTGTGGCCGATGCCGATCAATCTGGATGTCTCCAGCAAATTTGCCGAGACCCTCGAAGTTGGTGAAGACATTGCCCTGCGCGATCAGGAAGGCGTGATCCTCGCGACCATGACCGTCACCGACCGCTGGACGCCGAACAAGGCGCTTGAAGCCGAGAAAGTCTTTGGTGCCGATGACAGCGCCCACCCGGCCGTCAACTATTTGCACAACACTGCGGGCGATGTTTACCTTGGTGGCCCGGTGACCGGCATTCAGCAACCGGTGCATTATGATTTCCGCGGTCGCCGTGACACGCCCAACGAGTTGCGCGCCTATTTCCGCAAATTGGGCTGGCGCCGCGTTGTCGCGTTCCAGACCCGCAACCCGCTGCACCGTGCCCACCAGGAACTGACCTTCCGCGCCGCACGCGAAGCTCAGGCCAACCTGCTGATCCATCCGGTTGTCGGCATGACCAAACCCGGCGATGTCGATCACTTTACCCGCGTCCGCTGCTATGAGGCGGTGCTGGACAAATACCCAGCCTCCACCACAACCATGTCGCTGCTGCCTCTGGCAATGCGTATGGCTGGTCCGCGCGAAGCGGTTTGGCACGGCCTGATCCGCGCCAACTTTGGCTGCACCCACTTCATCGTTGGTCGCGACCACGCCGGCCCCGGCAAAAACAGCGCAGGCGACGATTTTTACGGCCCCTATGATGCGCAGGACCTGTTCCGCAAGCATCAGGACGAAATGGGCATCGAAATGGTCGACTTCAAACACATGGTCTATGTGCAGGAGCGCGCCCAGTACGAACCCAATGACGAGATCGAAGATAAGGATGACGTTACCATCCTCAACATTTCGGGTACCGAACTGCGCCGCCGTCTGGCCGAAGGGCTGGAAATTCCGGAATGGTTTTCCTTCCCCGAGGTTGTGACTGAACTGCGCAAGACCAAGCCACCGCGCAGCCAGCAAGGCTTTACCGTGTTCTTCACCGGCTTCTCCGGTTCAGGCAAATCTACCATCGCCAACGCGCTTATGGTCAAACTGATGGAGATGGGTGGTCGTCCGGTTACTCTGCTGGATGGGGACATCGTGCGGAAAAACCTGTCGTCAGAACTCGGGTTCTCAAAAGAGCACCGTGACCTCAACATCCGCCGTATCGGCTATGTGGCGTCTGAAATCACCAAGAACGGCGGCATCGCCATTTGTGCGCCCATCGCGCCCTATTCCACCACCCGCCGCGCGGTCCGCGAGGATATCGAGGCATTCGGTGCGTTCATCGAAGTCCACGTCGCCACCTCGATCGAGGAATGCGAACGCCGTGACCGCAAAGGTCTGTACAAACTGGCGCGCGAAGGCAAGATCAAGGAATTCACAGGCATCTCCGACCCCTATGATGTGCCAGCAAACCCCGAGATGAGCCTCGACACCGAAGGCACAGACGTGGACAACTGCGCCCATCAGGTTCTGCTCAAACTCGAAAACATGGGTTTGATCGCGGGCTAACCCGACATTCAGAAAACGAAAAAGGCTCGGCTTTGCCGGGCCTTTTTTGTTGCGGATACGCGATAACAACAACCGGCCCGAGCACCCTATGTTGGCGATGGCCGCGCCGAAAACCAAAACGCCGCCGCAAATCTGCGGCGGCGATAAGCGGGCGATGTTCCTACCGTTCAGATGTAGACAGCAACCGCCGCGGGCCTCCCAACCCGGTATTCATACGATCAGACGCGTGGCTGATCGTCTTCTTCGTCCTCGTCATCGTCGCCGCCAGCAGGCAGATTGAAGAAGCTGTCGGCATCAACGATCTTGGAGGTGTCATCTTCGTCGTCGTCGTCGACAACATCCATCGACCCGCCGAGGGTAAAGGTTTCCAGACCTTCAATCGCGGTCGGGATTTTTGGTTCGGAATCCATGCCCAACGACTGCTCGGTGCTGACCAGCTTGCGGCGCTCGTCGTCACTCATGACTTCGCCTTCTGCGGCTCTCTTGGCAGCGGCTTTCTGAACGACCGTATCCAGCTCTGACTGCTTACACAGACCCAAAGCGACCGGATCGATCGGCTGCATGTTTGAGATGTTCCAGTGGGTGCGTTCGCGAATCGATTGAATTGTCGGCTTGGTCGTACCAACCAGCTTGGCGATCTGCCCATCGGTGAGTTCGGGATGGAACTTGACCAGCCAAAGGATCGAATTCGGACGATCCTGACGCTTGGACAATGGCGTATAGCGCGGGCCGCGGCGTTTCTCTTCGCCGACTGCTGCCGAGTTCGACTTGATCGCCAGCTTGTAGAGCGGGTTCGCCTGCGCGTCGTCGATTTCCTTTTGCGTCAACTGGTTGTTTGCAATCGGATCAAAGCCTTTGACGCCGGTGGCCACGTCTCCGTCGGCGATGCCTTGCACCTCGAGTTCGTGCATGCCAACAAAATCGGCGATCTGCTTAAAGCTCATGGTGGTATTGTCGACCAGCCAGACAGCCGTGGCCTTGGGGTGCAGCAATTTTGCCATCGGTGTTTTCTCCTATCTCATATCATCCGACAAATCTTTCCCGTGGCCTGGCGAAGCAGGCGGCCTTGGCTCTCAAGGCGGGTTACCGTTGTCGGGGAACTTGGCGTCTATATAGTCGGGAGCAGAAAAAAATGGAAGAGCCGAATCTTTGCTTAGAATCCTGACCCTGCTGACGATCCTCTGGGCCCTGCCTGCCGCCGCCGATGGCGAGGCAACAGGCGAATTCGACTACTATGTACTCAGCCTCAGCTGGTCACCCAACTGGTGCGCCGTCACCGGAGACGCGCAAGGATCTGATCAATGTGATGCCCGCCACGACCATGGCTGGATCATGCACGGGCTGTGGCCGCAATTCCATCGCGGATACCCGTCCCATTGTCGAACAGTCGAACGCCCGCCCTCGCGCGGCATGACGGCTGAGATGGCCGACATCATGGGCACCTCGGGGCTCGCCTGGCATCAATGGAAAAAGCACGGCACCTGTTCGGGCCTGTCTGCGGCCGAGTATTACGCGCTCTCACGCGAGGCATACGGGCTGGTCAATCGGCCCGAAGTCTTTCGCAAACTTGACAAGACCGTCAAATTGCCCGCCTCGGTGGTTGAGGACGCGTTTATCAAGGCCAATCCGGATTGGGATCGAAACATGCTGACGATCACCTGCAAGGACGGGCATATCCAAGAGGCGCGCCTTTGCCTGTCGCGCGATCTTGACCCTGTTCCCTGCGGGCAGGACGTGATCCGGGACTGTCGCATGAATAATGCGGTGTTTGCGCCGGTGCGATAAAGACCTCAGCCCTCAGCAGCCTGACATTTGCGGGCATAGTCTAGCGCCTTTGCCGATCCTTTCAGATCAATCGCGATCACCTGTTCTCCGGCCTGATTATAGACGGTCATGACCTTTTTCTGCGCAATCGAATGGATAAACTCGCGGTCGGTAAAGAATACTCCGGCACCTGGCACCCGATCCTGCACGAAACCTGTTGCGACGGCGTCGTATTTCTGGCCGTCCAAATCAAAGGTGATATCGTATTTCTTGCCCTTTTCGATATCGCCCCAGCCCTTGTGGAACACGACGAAATAACCACGATTTCCGGTTGCGTCATAGCCGATGCGGACAATCGAATAATCCTGATAGACCGTCTGGATCAGGCAACCATTGCCAAAGGATGGGTCAACCATGACGTTCCAGCCCGAAACGAAACCCTTGTCGATCAACGCCTGTGCGGACACGGCAACGGCGCCAAGGGACAGGATCGCCGTGGCGCAAAGAACTGCGAGGGTTTTCATGGGCTGTCTCCGATCTGATCAAGGCTCAGATAGGGAGTAGCAGTCTGTTCGGGCTTTGCCCATGACTAACGACGATCGGTTGTGGAAACAAAAAAGGGCCGACCCCAAAAGGATCGACCCGAAACTCACTACTTTAATAATACTCAGGCTTTCTTGCGGCGGCGCATCGCAACCAGACCACCAAAACCGGTCAGCAAAAGCAGGCCAGCAGCCGGCACCGGAACGGGGGCGACTGTTGCGAGGTCCTGATACCCATCGTTGTAGAGATAGGTGATGTCATAGCCATCGGTGGCCGCGCTGCCCATGTTGTCCAGATAGGATTGCGCCAAGTTGGCGACGCCAGAGTTGTTGCTCACACGGAACGCACCGCCTGACACATCCATCGAAGACCCTGTCTCGGTCACGATCTCCCACAGCGCTACCTGAAAACCTGCGGCTTCGAGGCTGGTGTCGATGACGTCGGCAACCGTGCTGCCACCCAGAACACTGTTGTAAAGCTTGGCAACGTTGTCACGAACCGCTTCGCCAAACAGGGTCGGCTGGGTTGTATAGGTCACCGGATCATGCAGCCACTCGGCCAAATCCACGCAGAATGCCGCGAAATCGCCAAAACCATTGTCGCCGTTCATCTGGTACAGGCCGGCATAAACATTGGTCGTCAGTTCGGGGCTGTGGACGCGGACGACCTGTCGCAGGTTGTCGGTTCCGAACGGATTGCCGTCGACCTGATAGGTCGTGTTGACGGTCGTGGCCGAAGCCGCGCCCGCAAGAAATGTTGTCGCCAATGCGGCGGCGGTACAAATACGCTTCATCATTTATCTTTCCTAATTACTTGACGGGCGCAATCGCCCGCAGACTTGTTAAACACAGCACAAATGCCGCTTCGTGATTGCAAATTTGCACAACCCAGCGGCCTGTAACACTCAGGGGGAGTAATCCTCAAATATTAGGGCAAATTTGCGACGAAAGATTAGCCAATTGAGGTCATTTGCGCTGATTGTCGTCATCCTGTGCAAACACGGGCAGCCAGATGCTGGATCGAAACGTACAACTCGTGCGTCCCTTGCCGGTTCAGACTGGGGCCGTCAAACCAGAAAGCCGAGTATCAAACCTCCAGTACTGTCGATCCTGTCGTCTTGCGTGCCTCAAGCGCGCGTTGCGCATCTGCCACCTGTTCCAGCGGAAAGCGCTGGCTGATACGGATCGTGATATCTCCGTCGGCAAGCTTGGCAAAGAGATGCTGTGCCATCGCCTGACAGGTGTCATGATCTGCGGTGTGCGTGAACAGGACCGGACGTGTTATTTTCAGAGACCCCTTTTGACCGAGGATGCCGATGTTGAAGGGCGGCACTGGCCCCGATGCGTTGCCAAACGAGATCATCATTCCGAGCGGTTTCAGACAGTCGAGCGAACCTTCGAACGTGTCAGCCCCAACCGCATCCATCACCACGTCAACACCCTTGTTCGACGTCAGATCGCGCACGTGTTTGACCCAATCCTGCGTTCGGTAGTTGATGCACTGGCTCGCCCCGTGTTCGAGCGCCAGTTGGCATTTCTCGTCAGTTCCGGCGGTTCCGATCAAGGTGATGCCTTCAGAGCGGGCCCATTGGCAGGCGATCAGTCCGACACCCCCGGCGGCAGCATGAAACAGCACCGTGTCACCCGCCCGCAATGGGGTGGTGCGATGAAACAGGTATTCCACCGTCATCCCCTTGAGCATCATTGCCGCAGCCTGTTCAAAGGACACGCTGTCGGGCAGCGGACAAACCTGCGCCGCGGGCATCACGCGCGCTTCGCAATAAGCGCCCGGCGGGTTTGCGGCATAGGCGGCTCTGTCGCCGGGTTTCAGGTGCGTAACGCCCTCGCCGACGGCCTCGATAACTCCGGCCGCCTCCATTCCCATCGCGTGCGGCATAGGCAGGGGATAGAGCCCCGAGCGCTGGTAGACGTCGATAAAGTTGAGTCCACAGACCTTGTGCGCAATCCGGACTTCGCCCGGACCGGGCTCGCCCACCGGGCGGTCAACCAGTTTCAGCATTTCCGGTCCGCCTGCGGATTCGATGATAACCGTCTGTGCCATTGGTGTTCCTTTTCGTATTTTCCGGATGCGTTTGCCCTGAACTCTGCACCGATCAAAGCCGGTTTGACCAGCCCCGTTCCGGTGCTCCCGATACCGTGAACCCATCGACGGCAATCTGTGTTATAGTAGGGGCAGCGTCACAGCGAGGCCCGGCCCGCGACGCGTCCGGACCTTTCGATGTTGGCGCATGAGCCTGTCGCTATCGGAGGGATCAATCATGGAAAAGACAATCGGAAACCCACTGTCCTGGACGGCCCGGCAGTTCGGGTCCGCCGGAGATCACATCGCCGCCACGACGGCCGAGCTTGGTGGAGAGGCCGCAGCCCCGCCACGGGTGAAAAAGTTGACCATGCACGATGTCGGGGCCGCCCTGCGTGCGGGCAAGGACGATTTTCTCGCTTGTCGAACCGACGCCATCTTTGCCGTGCTGATTTATCCGCTGATGGGTCTGGCCCTGATCGTCGTTGGCTTTCATTCTGATCGTATGCCGTTGCTGTTTCCGCTGCTTGCAGGCTTTGCCCTGCTGGGGCCAGTCGCGGCAGTGGGTCTCTATGAAATGAGTCGCCGCCGCGAAGCGGGGCAACCCGTCAGCTGGCAAAGCGCCTTTGCAGTGATCCAGTCACCCTCTTTTGGCGCGGTTCTGGTGATGGGGCTCTATATGCTCGGCCTGTTCGTCGTGTGGATGTTTGCCGCTCTGCAAATCTATAACTGGACGCTGGGTCCCGAGCCGCCAGCATCGCTCGCCGCCTTTGCAAGCGATGTCGTTTCAACCCCGGCAGGGTGGACGATGATCATTGCCGGGTTCGCCGTCGGTTTTGCCTTTGCCCTCATCGCGCTGGCAATGAGCGTCGTGTCCTTTCCCTTGCTTCTGGATCGGCATGTCGGTGTACCGGTCGCGATCGTGACGTCATTCCGGGTGATGCAGAGAAACCCGCGCGTCACCCTGACCTGGGGAGCGGTCGTCGCAGGAGGGTTGGTTCTGGGATCAATCCCGTTCCTGGTCGGTCTGGTGGTGATCATGCCAATCCTGGGTCACGCAACCTGGCATTTCTATCGCAGGGCTGTTGGCTGACGACCTTTAGCCTCCGACCTTCAGGACGATCTTGCCGATATGTCCGCTGCTTTCCATCCTGGCATGGGCGGCGGCGGCCTCGGCAAGGTCAAATTCGCTATCCATAACAGGCGCAAACCGACCCGCCGCAATCAGTGGCCAGACCTTTTCCCGCAAGTCTTCTGCAATCCGCGCCTTGGCCAGATCGGACTGTGGGCGCAACGTGGACCCGGTGAGATGCAACCGGCGTGTCATCATCTCGGCAAAATTCACCTGCACCTGCGGCCCTTGCAAAAAGGCGATCTGCACCAGCCGTCCATCGTTGGCGAGCGCCTTGAGATTGCGGGGGATGTAATCCCCACCGACCATATCAAGGATCAGCTGTGCGCCACCTTCGGCCTGCATAACGTCGACAAAATCGTCGGTCTTATAGTTGATGGCGCGTTCCGCCCCCAGATCAAGACAGGCCTGGCATTTGGCATCGGACCCTGCGGTGACGAAAATCCGCGCGCCTATGGCGTTCGCCAGTTGGACCGCAGTTGTGCCAATCCCGCTTGAGCCACCGTGAATCAGAAAGCGTTCACCCGCCTGCAGACCGCCACGCGTGAACACGTTGGAATAGACGGTAAAACAGGTTTCCGGCAGGCAGGCCGCCTGTTTCATGTCGAGCGCATCCGGCACCGGCAGGCAATGCGCGGAAGGGGTCGCAACATATTCGGCATACCCGCCTCCCGGCAGCAAGGCGCACACCTTGTCGCCAATCGACAGCGCGGTCACACCATCGCCCAACGCCACGACCTCGCCCGAAGCCTCAAGCCCCGGCAGATCGCTTGCCCCCGGAGGCGGCGCATAACTCCCGGCCCGTTGCAACGCATCCGGTCGGTTTACCCCGGCATAGGCGACGCGCAACACCACTTGCCCGTGTGCAGGTTCAGGCACCGGGCGGCTGGTGATCTGCAAGACTTCCGGCCCACCGGGGCTGGTGATTTCAACGGCGCGCATTCGCTCTGTCATGTGTTAATCTTCCCTTTGCTTGGGACAGAGGTAACACCGGCAGGCAGATTGCGGAACCTGTCTATTTGCGGGGTTTCATCATACCCGGCAGATCAAGATCGGGCATCTTTGCCGGTGGCTTGATCTGGCTGGCCAGCCAGTTCGGCCCGGCAAGAAACGGTTTCAGAATTGCCGAATCCCGCACCTTGGCCTTCAAGGTCTCGATCTGCATCACGTCGTCGATGCGGCGGTCAAGAAAGGCCCACGTCGCCGCGTGATCCGGGCTGTTATCGCCCAGCCAGTAAAGCACCGTTGCGGAATAGACACCGGCCAGCGTGGCGCGTTTGGTGTACCAGTTCACATCGTCAGAGGTATCGCCAAGCTCTGTCCAGATCAGATCGCAGGTCTGCCAGACCGCGCGCGCGCCATCGGGTGCGTAATGCGGCAGTGAAAATAGCGTGGTGCCTCGGCGCACCAGTTCCCGATCTTCGACCGCCTCAAGGCGAAAGCGCACGGCAGCGGCAATTTTCTCGCGGAATTTCAGATTGCTCAAATCCTCGGACTTGAGTCTGTCCACCATCGCCTGATCGCCACGTGCGTGGTAGGCCAAGGCCAGATCGACCGGACCACGCGGAAAAACCGTTCTGGCCATTGCAGTGTCGATGCCGATATCTGTTGCCGCCGCCGTAAACGCGGCATCGGTCCAGCCATCAAACGGCACATGCATCAACGCGGCATCCAGCAGTTGGTCTTGCAGGCTCTGATCGGTCGGTGTCATCGGGTTCTCCTACGATTGTCAGCATACTAGACAAGCTAGCCCGGCTTTGCTATACGGCGACCTCCTGCAAATCCTTGCAACTCAACTTAGAAAGGTGGTGAAAACCACATGCAGGTTAGTGTTCGCGACAACAATGTCGATCAGGCACTTCGTGCCCTGAAGAAAAAGCTGCAGCGTGAAGGCGTATTCCGCGAAATGAAGCTCAAGCAACATTTCGAGAAGCCGTCCGAGAAAAAAGCACGCGAGAAAGCCGAAGCGATTCGGCGCGCCCGCAAGCTGGCTCGTAAAAAGGCACAGCGCGAAGGGATGCTGTAAGAGTTTCGCAGCAATTTTCGACACGAATGACGACCCCCGCGGCATGGCCTCGGGGGTTTTTCTTTGTCCGAACGATTGCTGCGATCGGTCACTTTCCGCCAGACAGGTCCCGGCCCTGCGCGCGAATTGGCGCACGCCTGCGGGCGGGTGTTTTCCGGCAAGCTTTCGCCATCTCCAACCGGTGATTCTGGGCGTCAATCGGCGCAATCCGGGCAAGGCGACGCATATCTCTGTGCACGTCATCGGGCCGCGCCTACGACGATTGTCACGAGGCAGAAGACAAGGAGCACAAAATGTCAAAAGCGAGCGATCTTGAATGGCTGATGCTAAGCCTGATCAATGAAGAACGTGATGCAAACGGGCTGGATCCGCTGGATCTGGAATTGCGGCTGAACGACTCGTCCGAGGATCACAGCGACTGGATGCTGGACACGGACAACTTTTCGCATACCGGCAGCGGGGGATCGAATCCAGGCGACCGTATGCGGGACTCTGGGTTCGAGTTTTCCGGAAGCTGGACCTGGGGCGAAAACATCGCAATCCAGTCGGAACGCGGCGCACCGGGCCTTGCCGATGACGTGGAGGACCTGCACCAGTCGCTCATGAACAGCCCCGGCCACCGCGCCAACATCCTGAATCCGGATTTCGAAGTGATCGGCATCGGCATCGAACAAGGCGAATACAACGGCTGGGACGGGGTGATCGTGACGCAGAACTTTGCGCGCACCGGGGCAGACGTCCAACTGGACCAGCCCGGCAACAGCGCGCCGGAACTGAACGTGTCGGACATCACGGTCGGTAAACTCGACGGTGTGCGGACCACCAAGTTGGAAAAGCACATGGATTTTTCCGATGCCGATGGTGACGATCCCGTTTGGTTCGAGTTGCTCGACAGTGTTGGGCGGGATAATTTCCGCCTCAAGGGCCAGGGCAAGATCGACGCCGACACGCCCTATCGTGTTGCGGCGGAAGATTTCGATCAGATCCGCGTTGGACCGAACAAGAATCCGGGTGATACGACGTTGCAGGTCCGCGTGTATGATGGCGACTCCGTCAGCGAATGGGAAGAGTTTACACTGACCACCCTGTCCGCCGATGACTGGGTGGCAATGGCCTGATCCTCGTTCAAGAGAACAGTTGAAAAACATGATATCCCGCGCGCATCACCTGCAGCGGGATATTACAATCTCATGGGCTCATTAAAGGGTCACGGAAAGGCCGATAGCCGAGCAGGCACTTTGGCTAAAGTTACCCGTCCGCCAACTCGGCGGCGAAATGCTCGACCAGCTTGTGCTTGAGGATCTTTCCCGTGGGCGCGGCTGGCAGTGTGGTGGCAACGATGATCCGGGCGGGTCGTTTGTATCCGACAAGCCGATCCGCCGCAAAGGCGCGCAGGTCATCGACGTTGGGCCAGTTTGCCTCTGTCGCCTGCACAAAGGCAAGCACCTGTTCGTCACCATCGACGCTACGCCCGACCACGGCGCATTGGATCACCTGCGGATGGTCATTCAGCGCCGCCTCAACCTCGGGCGGATAGACGTTGAACCCGCCGTGAATGATCAATTCCTTCGTGCGCCCAATGATGTGCAGATGCTTGCGCTCATCAATCCGGCCGAGGTCTCCCGTGCGCAGCCAACCCTCGGAATTTATCACTGCGGCTGTGGCTTCGGGATTGCGATAATAGCCTTTCATCACCACCGGGCCGCGCACCAGAATCTCGCCGGTTCCATCCCCTCCGCCGGGCACATGTTCGTTGATGTCAATTTCGACGCCCGGCAGGACCGGCCCTGTGGAGATATCCGGATCCCCAAATGCGTTCGTCGTGACACAGACCCCGGCAGTTGTTTCGGTCATGCCATACCCGTTTTGCAAGGCGACCCCATAAAACGCCTCGGCCTTTCGCTTCCACGTGGGATCCAGCGGAGCCGCTCCCGACGTGACAACCCGCAGCTTGCTGCCCGCCAGGCTTTCGTGTCCCTGCTCCCGCGTATACTGCATCAGCAGCGCGTGCATCTGCGGCACTGCCGACAACAATGTCACCCCATCATTCAACGCCTCATACAGTTTGGCGGCGGAAAACCGGGGCTCAAACCGGATGAATGCACCGGCGCAAGAGACTGCGGTGACGATCGAAGCAAGGCCAAACACATGAGTGATCGGCAAGACGCCATAGATCACGTCATCAGAGCGCATATCACGCACGACAACCGAGGCCTTGCCCGCAAAAACCAGATTGTCATGGGACAGCATGACACCTTTGGGCGCCCCAGTCGTGCCGGTCGTGTAAAGAATAACCGCAAGTTCCCTGTCGTCATCGGGTGCCGATGGATAGGGCGTCGCAATGTGCAGTGCGCCAAAAGCGCCGGTGATGTGCTCTGCCCCCATGCGCGTGGCATGTGCCGTCGCATCAGGCGAGACCTCGGACGTAAACAGCACCGCCGCCGGGCGGGCGTGATCCGCGATACGGTCAATTTCACCGGCGGTCAGACGCGCATTGACCGGGATCGCGATGACACCAAGGCGCGAGCAGGTAAAGAGCGCCGCAACCGCCGTGGCAGAATTTTCGGACAGGATCAGAACACGGTCGCCCGCTTGCACACCAGCGTCGACCAAACGCTGCTTTAGCGCGTCACAGGCCGCCCCGAGTTCGCCATAGGTCCAGTGAATTCCGGTGGTATCGGCCAGCGCCGGCGCAGTGGGTCGGGTGGTCGCCTGATGATCGAGGAAACTGTGCCAGCGCGACGTCATTCCGAGAAGTCCGGGCGCCGTTTTTCGAGAAACGCCGCGATACCTTCGGCAGCCTCGGGTCCACCAGCGGCGTGGGCCATGGCGTTGCGTTCGGCATCAAGCTGCGCGGCCTCGGTGTTTTCATAGGCCGACGCCACAAGGCCTCGGATCACCCGCTGCGCGTCGCGCGGACCTGCGGCCAGAGCGTCGGCCAATGCATGGGCCTGCACATCGCAGTGCCCCGGAGGCACCAGCGCATTCACCACGCCAAGCGCGTGCATCTGCTCAGAGGGTATCGGCTTGGCCAACAGACACATCTCCATCGCCAGAGAACGCGGCAACATACGCGCAAGCGCCGAGGTCAGCCCGCCATCGGGCACCAACCCTGCCTTGACATAGGCAGCGGTGAACTTGGCCCCTTTGGCTGCAACGATCAGATCACAAGCTAACGCCAGCGATGCGCCCGCCCCTGCCGCACCGCCCTCGACCGACGC